>NZ_LUKQ02000005.1 GCF_001647025.1 Endozoicomonas atrinae | reverse complement strand
GTCCTCTCGATTGGTCATGGCGCTGCTCCCTGCTTGATACCAACAGGAAAACAATCGGCCAGAAAAGGGTTAATCGGGAGGTCAAATTAAACTGGTGTTTTGAAGACTTATTACATCGGTGATGACAAATGTATATAAACAAGCAGCATCATCAACCTACTACTGGTGCGTCCCCAGTACTCAATACAATTCAGCCAAGTATCTGAATAAAATATGTGCACTATAATTTGATGAATAGAGAGCCGTTCTAAACTGCAAACAGAGGGTTATCAGTAAAACGAAAAGTTGTATTCAAAAATGATCAAACTCATCATTTTCTTGCCAATCAAACAAAATACATTACTTTTATTCATATTGAACGAGTAATAAGCAGAAGCATTCTGTGAATTACCCTATACCTGCATAACTAACAGACAGGTAACCGTTCCAGTCTTACGTAACAGATATTTGTCGACTTTCTTAGTGTCTTGCACCGTATTGATACACCATTGCAAGTCTCATATGGTCAAAGGCTCCGGTAGATTGAGGGTATACAATGAAATTACTGGATGAGTTACATCATCGGCTGGGTAGTAAATCCCGGATTCGCTCTCTATTCAAAGATGTCAGTGTTCAGGAGCTTGAAAAGATTCTGGATCGCCTGAAAGAGGTACATAAAGAAAAATTACAGTCCAGAGTTAAAGAGGATGCAAAAAGACAGAAAAAAATGAAAGATATTGCAGCTATTCACAAAGAAATGGCTGAGCTTGGTATAACACTCTCAGATCTTGACAATATTAATGACACAGGGAAAACGGTAAAACGTCGGCGAACTGTCGCAAAGCATACCTTTCAATATGAAAATTCAGCGGGACAAACCGTGCGCTGGGAGGGGTCAACGACAGGAAGACTACCAAAAGACTTCCAGGAGTACCTGGAAAAAACACAGAAAAAGCGGGTAGAGTGCATTGTTAAATAGGTATAGGGTTTATCGAAAATCCTTTTATCATTTTTTAGCTGAATTTTGTGAGTTATAGCTGTTGCATGTGGATGACCATTGAGCGAATCCAGAGAGTAAGGTCATCCATATCTTCAAGAGACAGCAGTAAAAGAGCCGTATCAAGAGGGTCCAACTCTCCTTCATTTTGAAAGACTTCACCTTTGAAAGCTGAAATCATATGCCGCAGCTCATCTACAGCAACTTTTACTTCCTGATTTACCTCCAGCAAAGCCTGGGATTGTTGTTTTCTAAAACCCGCCACGCCCAAACGATCCTGCTTTAACACGCCTGACTTCAAGCTATATACCACTCTGGCAAAGTGCTGATTTAGCTGTTCTACAGAACTCTGCAAGTCTTTAGTAAGCTTAGGAGGTCTATAAGTTAATCGCTCAGCCAGTCGGCAGATCAGGTGTGCCAGGTTATTCTGAGTCTGTAAGAGAGAGAGTACTAGCCCTTTTGGCTGCGCTGTCAACGTTGGCTGGTTTAACCTGGCAAGAATTTCCTGTTCCAGTTTTTCAACGGCGGGAGGAAAATCAATTAGCCATTTTTCCCTTTCAAGCCATTGGTAATCGGAAGTTAATCGGCTCTGCAACTGTCTGCTTAATAAAACCAGAGCATCTAAAACCACCTGTCGATGCTGGCTTAAAGGCTTATAGGCAGAGCCGGAAAAAAGGCTGGTAAAAGTCGTAAGATCCATACAGATCTTATCGACTCAGAATATCACCTGATTAGGGCAAATTACGAACCAGCAATGAGTGGGTATTTGGCAAAACACCTTCAGGCTTTGGTATTTTTACAAAGTGGCCTGACCCTGGCGCAACATCAATACGCTCACCACGACGATTTTCCAAATGCTCCAGATTAAATACATAGTTGCCTTTTGGGGTCATCAGTTCCATGGTATCCCCCAACTCAAAGCGGTTTTTGACCTCAACCGTTAGCTGCTGATCGTCAAACTCAATGATTTCACCGACAAACTGCTGCTTACTTTCACGGGAGTTACCGGTTTCATAATTCTGATACTCATCGTGAACATGGCGACGATAAAAGCCTTCGGTATAGCCTCTGTTGGCCAGGTTCTCCAGAGAGTCCATCATCCCCATGTCAAAAGGAATACCTGCCACAGCATCATCAATAGCTTTGCGATATACCTGAGCGGTTCTGGCTACATAATAAAAAGACTTGGTACGCCCTTCGATCTTGAGGGAGTGGATACCCATCTCAGTAAAGCGGCGAACATGCTGAACGGCCCTGAGATCTTTGGAGTTCATGATATAAGTACCATGCTCATCTTCAAAAGCAGGCATATATTGATCCGGACGCCCCTTTTCCTGCAGCAGGAAAATATTGTCTGATGTTTCGCCAGCACCCAGGGTTGGTGTAACAATCTCAGGACTGCCAATACCTGATCCACCACTAACCGGTATTACATCCCCACTCTCGGTCTCTTTAGCCTCATGAGCCTGATATTGCCAGCGGCAGGCATTTGTACAGGTTCCCTGATTCGGGTCTCTTTTGTTGATATATCCGGAGAGCAGACAGCGCCCCGAGTAAGCGATACAGAGAGAACCATGAACAAAGACCTCAATCTCAGTATCGGGGCACTCTTCCCGGATCTCCTGAATCTCCTCAAGAGACAACTCACGGGATAGAATAATCCGCTCAACACCCTGCCTGGCCCAAAATTTTACGGTTGCAAAGTTAACCGCATTCGCCTGAACAGAGAGGTGGACTGGCATATCCGGCCAGGTTTCACGCACCATCATAATCAAGCCTGGATCGGACATGATCAGCGCGTCAGGCCTCATGGCAATAACAGGCTCCATATCACGTAGATAGGTTTTTACCTTACTGTTATGAGGCGCAATATTGCTTGCCAGATACAGTTTTTTGCCCAGGGCATGAGCCTCATCAATGCCTTTTTGCAGATTGTCCAGTTTAAAGTCGTTATTGCGGACTCTCAGACTATAGCGGGGCTGGCCAGCATAAACAGCGTCTGCACCATAAGCAAAAGCAAAGTGCATATTCTTCAGTGTTCCCGCTGGCGAAAGGAGTTCCGGTTTCATCATGACCTACAGCTGATGTTTTTGAATGGCGCGCATTATAACAGTGCAACCGGAATGCAACAGTAGTGACAGCACCCAGATCCTAAGCGAAACGGAGGGGATGGTTCGTTTTGAACCTAAACAGAAATACAAATAGAGAGAAAAGCGCAACAGAAGGGAGTGGCGGTCCGTATCAGTTTGCCTGATACGGACCAGAGCAAAGCAAACAAGACTTACTTGATCTTGTATTCCTTGTACTCTACGTGCTTGCGAACAACCGGGTCATACTTCTTGAACACCAGCTTGTCAGGCGTATTACGCTTGTTCTTGGTGGTGGTGTAGTAGTGACCAGTACCTGCGCTGGAAACCAGCTTGATCTTCTCACGAATACCTTTAGCCATGATTTATGCTCCTGCTAACTTAGAATTTTTGACCACTGGCGCGCAGATCAGCCAGAACGGCATCAATGCCTTTCTTGTCGATGATACGCATGCCTTTTGCAGAAACACGCAGGCGCACAAAGCGCTTTTCGCTTTCAACCCAGAAGCGCTTGTGGTGCAGGTTAGGCACGAAGCGACGACGAGTTTTGTTCTGAGCGTGGGAAACGTTATTCCCGGTAACCGGGCGCTTGCCGGTAACCTGACAAACCTTGGACATGTGGATGGCCTCTCAAACCAAAAATCCAGCCATGAGGCCGGAAAACTTAACTGAATTCCAGTGTCTGCTTCGGGCAGATCTGCCCATGGTTACAGAGTCAAGAGACCTTCAAGACTCATCAGCAGCTACCCTCATACAAAGATCGGGCTTTATACCAGAGTTGGACGCCTCTTGCAAATTCCCTGAAGGCTACGGATTATGCTTAGCCCCCCGCAAAATCAGCAATCCCAAGGCATTTGAACCATTTCTCGTCTATGTTGTCAGCAAAGCCAGACTGACATTTTTAATGCAACCAGACACTTTTTAACAGGCTCTTTGTAAAGTGCTCTTTGCAAAAAGAGCAAAAGCGATTTTATACAGAGGTTTTGATCGGTGTCACCCAAAAAGTTGTCTCTGCGAAATAACCGCCCACAGGAAGTCACGGCAACTCGTCTGCTGATGGAGCATGAGAATTGACAGTCGCTGCATAACAAGGCAAATCAAGTGGGAGAACCAACCTGCGGACAGTTTGCCTTCCTCAATTCGAATTACAGAGGAATATCATGAACCGCTTTAAAGATTTTCGAGCCGTCATCGTTAATCAGGTTCAATCGCTTCTGGCAAAGCGCATGTCAAACAAAGAACATGAACAAATTCAGTCGCTTGCTGATGCCTATTATCGTGGAGTTTCCAGCAAAGACCTTAGCCGGATAAATACGGATGACTGCTATGGAGCATTACTCTGCCTATGGCAGTTTCTAAAGACAAGGCAACCCGAACAAATCAAGATCCGCGTCTACAACCCAGAACCAGAAACCCACCACTGGCACTCCACACATAGCATTATTGAGATCATTACTGATGACATGCCATTTCTGGTGTCGTCTGTATTGATGGAACTTGATCGTCAGAAAATAAAAGTTTATAGCCTGAATCACCCAACCCTTCGGTCGGAAAGGGACAGCACTGGTCAGCTACACTCAATCAGCACTCGGCAGGCAAACATTACCGAAGCAGTCATTCGAGTTGAAATAGACCAGCAACCAGAGCATCTTGATTTAGAGAAGGTCTCGTCAAGTATCCGGAATATCATTGAGGATGTTCATAAAGTAGTTTCTGACTGGGAGGCAATGCAAGCCAAGCTGGATGACGCTATTCAATGGTGCCAAAGTCACCCAGCACCATTACAGGATGTTGAACTGAAAGAAGCGCTTGCTTTTCTAAACTGGCTGAAAAGAGATAATTTTCTTTTTATCGGCTTTCGCTATTATGAAATCATCCAGGGGCCAAATAAATTAAGACTACGCACCAACAACAAAGCCGGTTTGGGGACTTTCCGAGAAGGCCCCCATCATAATCCAGTAGAGCAAGAGCTATCACCCTATATTGCATCACAAATTCAAGCACCTGAGTTACTGGTCATCACCAAATCCATCAGCCGTTCAACGGTTCATCGACCTGCTCACCTGGACTACATTGGGATAAAACAATTTAACGATTCAGGTGCAGTGACCGGGGAATGGCGTTTTTTCGGACTATTTTCGTCAACAGCCTACAACGTTCCGCTGGATGAGATTCCTTTAATACGAAAAAAAGTGGCAAGACTCCTAAAAAACGACAACTGCCCTGCAAATAGCCACCGGGGTAACGCGCTGCGCCACATTATTCATGACTATCCAAGGGACGAGCTCTTGCAGGCAAGCTTTGAACAACTTAAGGCTGTCATTAACGGGATACTTGACTGCCATGAACTACGACAATTGAAAGTATTCCTTCGTCCTGACACCTATGACCGCTTTATCACTGTGCTTGTTTATGTATCCCGAGATAATTTTAATACTGAGCTTCGCCTGCAGATGCAACAGATCCTGCTCAGTGAATTGAGTGGAAACAGTATCGACTTCAATGTCCAGCTATCTGAAAACCCAATGGCGCAATTACAATTTACTGTGCATTGTCGTCATGCCAACCAGCAGAATATCGATGTTGAGCGGCTGGAAGCCATGATACATGAGGCGATGTTGAACTGGACAGACCACTTGCAACAAGCATTAAAAGAGGCTTTTGGAGAGGCTTCAGGTAACAAGATGGCACAGTGTTATCTGCAGGCATTCCCCGCCGCTTACCGGGAAGATGTTACCCCTCGCCAGGCAGTAGCAGACATTCAACGCCTGGAATCTTTAAAAGACAGCCATCAGATAAGGACAAGTCTTTATCGTCCGGTTACCGACCATTATCGATGGCACTTTCGTGTTCTTGGTAAAGGGCCTCTCCTGGCACTCTCAGATGTACTTCCCATTCTTGAGAAAATGGGCGTCAGAGTTCGCAGTGCAAGGCCTTACGCTATCAGCCCCTACAGTCAGGAAAGTGCCTGGGTGCTTGATTTCAGCATTGAGCCTAATGGCCATGATAATGCGCTGACGGCCAATCTAAATTCACCTGAAGCTGAAAGCTCAACGCCAAATCACTCCAACCTTGAAGATACCCATCTGCGGGAACAGTTCCAGGAGGTGTTCATTCGTACATGGAAAGGAGAAATGGAGAATGACGGGTTCAATGGACTGGTGGTTTCTGCTGGTTTGAACTGGGAGCAGGTTGTGCTCATCAGGGCTCTATCCAAATACTTGATGCAACTCCAAGTGCCATTCAGCCAGAGCTATATGCAGAAAGTACTTAACAGCAACCCATCGGTGGTTCGTGAAATCGTAGACCTGTTCAGCATTCGTTTTTATCCGGATTTCCGTGGTGATCGCCAGGAAATTGCCAATGCCTGTTCTGAAAGGGTTTACCAACTGCTGGATAGTGTTGCCAACCTTGATGAAGATCGGATCCTGCGACACTTTCTGAGCGTTATTGAGGCTATGTTGAGAACCAATGCCTATCAGAAGCAGGACCAAGGCGAGCCGAAAAGCTATTTGTCTTTCAAGCTACAACCCGAGAAGATTCCAACATCACCTCACCCCAGACCAATGTTTGAAATATTTGTCTACTCTCCATGCTTTGAAGGCATTCATATGCGGTGTGGGAGGATTGCCAGAGGAGGGTTAAGGTGGTCAGACAGAATGGAAGATTTTCGTACTGAGATTCTGGGGCTAGTCAAAGCTCAGATGATAAAAAATGCCATCATTGTACCTCACGGGGCAAAGGGAGGCTTTGTAACAAAAAATCTCCCGGCCAATGGCTCAAGGGAAGAAATACTGGCAGAAGGTGTTTCATGCTATCGAGCATTTATTTCTGGGCTTCTGGATCTAACCGATAACCTTCATGGCGGAAACATAATCCCTCCTAAAGAAGTCATACGCTACGATGATGATGACCCTTACCTTGTGGTTGCAGCCGATAAAGGCACCGCTAGTTTTTCAGATATTGCAAACGAGGTATCAGAATCATATGGATTCTGGCTGCGAGATGCTTTTGCTTCTGGTGGAAGCTTGGGCTATGACCATAAAAAAATGGGGATTACTGCCCGAGGAGCCTGGGAGTCCGTAAAAAGGATCTTTAAAGAGCGTGAAATAGATACCCAGACCCAGGATTTCACGGTCATCGGTATTGGAGATATGTCTGGTGATGTATTTGGAAATGGCATGCTTCTTTCCAACCATATTCGCCTGATTGCCGCATTTAACCACCAGCACATTTTTATCGACCCAAGCCCTGACATTTCAGTCAGCTTCAGTGAGCGTCAGCGTCTGTTTAATTTACCCAGGTCATCCTGGGAAGATTATGACCGCAGTAAAATATCGGAAGGTGGAGGCGTATTCAGTCGTCAGCTGAAAAGCGTTCATTTGAGCAAGCAGGCCAGAACCATACTGGCAACGGATAAAACCATAATGTCGCCTGCTGAGCTTATTCAAACAATTCTTAAAGCACCAGCTGATCTATTGTGGAATGGAGGAATTGGTACATACATAAGAGCCAGCAGTGAAAGTAATGCTGATGCAGGAGACAGGTCTAATGATAATGTGAGGATCAGTGCCAGCGAATTGAATACGAGCGCTGTAGGGGAGGGTGGAAATCTGGGGTTGACTCAACTGGCAAGAATTGAGTTCTCCAGGAGGGGAGGCCTCATCAATACCGACGCTATCGATAACTCGGGGGGGGTTGACAGCTCAGATCATGAAGTCAACATAAAGATTCTGCTTAATCAGATGGTTGATGATGGTGATATAACCATAAAGCAGCGTAATATTTTACTGGCCAGCATGACTGATGAGATTGCCAGACTGGTTCTCAGGCATAATTTTTTACAGAGCCAGAGGCTGAGTCTGAGTCTTCAACAAAATGTTCTGTTATTTAATGACCATCGTTTCCTGATCAGGAAGCTCGAACAAAAAGGACGTCTTAACCGAGCTCAGGACTGTCTGCCATCAGATACAGAGCTCAAAGCCAGAGTGAAAGCTGGTGAGGGTCTTACCCGACCAGAAATAGCCATTCTTTTGTCCCACACAAAGCTGGAGCTTTTTGAATCCCTTGTCTCAGCCAATGTTGGTGACGATCCAATACTGGATGCAAAACTGCTGGACTATTTTCCATCACAACTCCGCAATCAGTTCCCTGATCAAATCAGAAACCATCCATTAAAAACCGAGATACTGGCTACCCATCTCAGCAACGAAGTTGGTAATAGAATGGGAGCAACTTTTATTGAGTATATTCATCAGGAAACCAGAAATTCGGAGCTTAATTGTGTCCGGGCATTTATGGCTATAAAAGAGATCTTTTCCATTCCATCTATCTGGGACCAGTTTGAAAATCTGGGGTTTGATGTAAAAGATGATATCCAGAGAGTAGAGCTGTTCCGGGTACAGCAGCATATTGAAAAAGCATGTATCTGGTTACTGAAGAACCACGGCAGTCAGATGGATATTGAGTCTCTTATCAGTAACTATAAACCAGGCGTCAGCGCGGTCAGTGGACAACTGGCAGAGCTGCTGGGAGAGGAAGACTGTGCATGGCTGGGTGGTAGAGTTACCTGGCTACAGGAAGCACAGCTGCCGCAAATGCTGGCGGAAACCTGTGCAGGCCTTCGATATCTTTATTACGTACTGTTTATGGTCAGTGTGGCTAATGAATATCAATTTACTGTTATTGATGTGGCCTCTATCTTTTTTGCCCTTGAAGACTATCTTTGCCTACCCTGGTTAAGAGAACGTATTCGTCAATTACCAGTTAACGACCTCTGGCAACGCAAAGTACAGTCATCCCTGAAAGATCAGTTGGATAGAACCCTCAATGATAATTGTATTCATGTTCTGACTCATTCACAGGGAAAGCCAGAAGAACGCCTTAAACGATGGCTCGAAAAAAATGCTGAACTAATTGATCGCTGGAAAGCGACTGTCCGGGAAATACAATCCGCCAGAGAGCAGAACCTTGCCATGCTGTCAGTAGCTATACAGGAACTGTCTCTCATTGCTTCAAACTAGAAACTTGCTTGGCACTGACCTACCGGCAACAGCTCCTGCGATGCTCTAGGGAAACTGCGAATAAGTCCCTTTTTCCAAAGGCAGTGTCAGTAATACTAGGGGTTACCGAAGGTGAGAGCGGACTTATTCGCACCTTCCCTAGCTCCTGCATCTTTGCAGTCGTGCGAGAAAGCAGGCTAAGCCTGATAGATTCAATGGGGGGGGGGTTATCAGTTAAATATGTTTCTAGCTGCCGATGATTTGCGTCATTCTGCGTTGCTTTCTATTTATTTATGTGGAATGCCTGAACGCTTGTGTGGTCAACTGGACTCATGGCTGACCGAAAAAGTCCTAGCGCAGGAATGGAGAAATCAAACAGAAAAATACAGTCTCAAAAAAAAACGGTCACCAGAGGAGGATGACCGTTTCATACTGTCTCTATTATTACATCAACATCTACAAAGTACATACCTAAAGGTGCTATGACGATTCTGGTGGCTATGAAGCTTGGCTTCCAAGTAATCAACCAACCCAACCGACATATATTCTTTAACGGCCATTAAAGCCTATTCGTTAGATTCAGTTGCATAGAAATTCTGCAAAAAAAAACCAGTATCCGGGGGAAGAATACTGGCTATGTAGCTTCGGCTACAGGGGAGCAGCCTACAACTTAACTTTCTGTCAACACAAAACACACAGTGAGCAATAAGAATCAGTACCAAACTGCTGTCTTTTTCCTATCCTCATATATTCAGACAAGCAAAATTCCAAAAAGTTCCCAAAAAAAATAAAAAAATTTGAATAAAAATAGTTAACCAAATGCACCGGAGACGTCTGGTTACCTGAGCAAGTTCTATGCAGGCAAAACGAAAGGAGTACAGCTTTAGCTGTGTAGCTGGAATTGTAATGCAGGAGAGTTGCCCCCCTGAACAAACATTCAGAATGTATAGGATGTCATATGGCTGGCTACTTTCTAAGTATCTAGATAAAGAAAAAGCCAGAATCCTGATAGAGGATACTGGCTTTCAACGATAAATGCGGGGAAACATATACCGCTTTAAAAATTGCCAACACTTAACACACAAGGAACAACTCAATTGAGTCTCACTATATGAGACAAGCAATATGGCAATAAAGTTCCACTACTTACAAAAAACTTACAAATCAAATAGCCAAGTACTTCTTAAGTCATAAAAAACTCAGTGGGCCTCATCCCAGTTATCTCCAATACCCGCTTCGACCAGCAGTGGAACACTGAGTTCTGCAGCACCGGCCATCTGCGCTTTTAGACCCTCAACAATGGCGTCAACGCTCTCGCCAGCAACTTCAAGCACCAGCTCATCGTGAACCTGCATAATGACACGAGCATTAAGCCCCGATACTTTCAGCCACTCATCAACTCTGATCATCGCCTTCTTGATAATATCTGCTGCAGTGCCCTGCATCGGCGCATTGATCGCTGTTCGTTCAGCCCCCTGTCGCCGCATACCATTTCGGGCATTGATTTCTGGCAGATATAGACGACGACCAAAGATGGTCTCTACATATCCCTTTTCCCGCGCAAAGTTTTTGGTCTCTTCCATGTACCTTAAAACCCCCGGATACCGTTCAAAGTACAGATCGATATATTCCTGTGCCGACTTTCTGGATACACCCAGCTGTTTAGCCAGCCCAAACGAAGACATACCGTAGATCAAGCCAAAGTTAATGGCTTTAGCACTACGTCGCTGATCGCCCGTTACATCATCAAGCGCCACTCCAAATACTTCGGCGGCCGTTGCTTTATGGATATCCAGTCCATGAGCAAAAGCATCCAGCAAACCTTTATCTCCAGAGAGGTGAGCCATTATTCTCAGCTCAATCTGGGAGTAATCTGCAGCCACCAACTTGTAACCTTCCGGAGCAATAAACGCCTGTCGCACTCGACGACCTTCCGGCGTTCGAATAGGAATATTCTGAAGGTTAGGGTCCGAGGAAGACAGTCGCCCAGTAGCCGTTACTGCCTGGTGGTAAGAGGTATGGATACGGCCTGTTGCCGCATTAATCATCTGCGGGAGTTTCTCGGTATAGGTGGACTTGAGCTTGCTTAAGCCTCGATGCTCAAGAATCAGCTTGGGAAGTTCATAGTCCAGCGCAAGCTCCTGCAGCACCTCTTCTGCGGTTGATGGCTGCCCCTTGGGCGTCTTCTTAATTACGGGAAGCTGCAGTTTATCAAAGAGCAGTTCCTGCAACTGCTTTGGTGACGACAGATTAAATTCCTGTCCCGCCTCATCATGGGCTGCTTTCTCCAGTTCCTTGAGGCGTTGACCAATCTCCAGACTCTGCTGCTTAAGTAACACACCATCAACCAGGGCACCATGACGCTCAATACGTGAAAGAATATCCACCAGCGGCATTTCTATATCCTGGAAAACGCTTGATAGGGTGGCTTCTGACTTCAGTTGCTCCCAGATGGCATGATGAAGGCGCAAAGTAATATCCGCATCTTCTGCCGCATAGGGACCCGCTTTCTCAAGCTCTATCTGATTAAACGTCAGTTGTTTAGCGCCTTTACCAGCAATGTCTTCATACTTGATGGTTTTATAGCCCAGGCAATGCTCTGCCAGGGCATCCATATTGTGACGGGTGGCGATTGAGTTCAAACAATAGGACTCAAGCATTGTATCAAAAGCAATACCCTTTATTTGGATGTCATATCGAGCCAGCACGCTTTCGTCGTATTTAAAGTTCTGACCTACTTTCTGTTTCGTCGAGTCTTCCAGCAAAGGCTTCAATTTTTCCAGTACCCATCTTCTATCCAGTTGGGCTGGAGCCCCCAGGTAATCATGCGCAACGGGCACATAAGCCGCCTTTCCGGGCTCAGTGGCAAATGAAACGCCCACAAGTTCAGCCACCATGTAATCCAGGCTGGTCGTTTCTGTATCAAAGGCAAACAGCTCTGCAGATTCGAGCTGTGCTATCCAGTCAAGAAACTCTGCCTCCTCTGTGACTACCGAATACTCACCGGTAACGCCTGATGCTTTTTCGTCAGATTCATTATTCTCCAGCGCTGAACCAGAACCTTCTTTCTCCAGGTCCGCTATCAATGTTCTGAATTCGTACTCTTTAAACAGCGCTAACAGTTGTTCTTTATCAAGGGGCTGCATTTCCAGATTATCAATGGAAACTGGCAGCTCTACATCAGTCTTGATGGTTGCCAGCTCTCGGGATAACAGAACGATATCCTTATGCTCAGTAAACTTCTCAGCAAAGTTCTTGCTCCCACGAAACCCAAGTGCGGCAACCTCATCCAGACGCTCCGCAATCTCATCGATACTGCCGATGCCATTCAGCAAAGCCAATGCTGTTTTCTGACCAACACCAGGCATACCCGGAATGTTATCGCTGCTGTCTCCCATCAATGCCAGGTAGTCGATAATCAAGCTGGCAGGAATACCAAACTTACTCTCAACACCACTTTGATCGGTATACGCATCATTCATGGTATCAATCAGAGACACATGCTCAGTAACCAGCTGAGCAATATCTTTATCACCTGTCGAAATGATGGTATCGATCTTTTTCTCGGTTGCCTGCCTGGCCAGCGTACCAATCACATCATCCGCCTCAACGCCTTCAATCATTAACAAAGGCAGGCCAAGAGCACGGACAATTTGATGTATTGGTTCTATTTGCGAGCGCAGGTCATCCGGCATGGGCTTCCGGGTCGCTTTGTACTCGCTGTACATTTCATGGCGGAAGTTTTTTCCCTTGGCGTCAAAAATGACCGCAACATGACTATCCTGATACTGACGCATCAGACTGCGCAGCATATTCGTCATGACCCGGATAGCACCCGTTGGGCGACCATCAACAGTTCGCAGATTGGCGCGCTCAGAAGCATGAAAAGCGCGATAGAGGTAAGATGAGCCATCGACGAGTATGAGTGGAGGCGTACTGACTGGTTCTGACATGGATTACGGACTCACTTACGATTCTGGGTAACTGGGTATAGAATGCTTCCAAGCAGTTTAATGGTTTCCACCGCAATTATCATGAGGCTCCTGATGAAACCCTCCATAAAAAGAGCGCAGTTGGGTGTGGTTTTCTTACCCTTGTTTCTTTTTGGCTGTGCTACTCAAAGTCCGGAAGGTTCTGATCAAGCGACGACCAGTGCGGACTTGTCCAGCAGCCAGAAAGCCGTTGTATTTACCGATGAAGCCATTAAGAAAATTCCAAAGCACCTGCGCCCTGAAGAGCTGGAGAACAGGGATGATACATCGGTAGTCATTCGTGCCGGTGATTCCAGAACGTACAAAGAGTACCGGGTTGGTGGTCAGCTTTATGCCATTCAGGTTATTCCCAAGGTAGGTAAACCTTACTACCTGATTGCCTCTGATAATGAAGGCAACCCCATTGATCCAACTAAACGTACCCTGTTAGTGCCTTCATGGACCATTTTTGAGTGGCACTGAGTACATACAGAACCATAGATCTAACCATCCAAGAACAGGGACTTCATGTCTGTTTATACCCATTTGACACAACAGGATATCGAGCAACTTCTAACTCGTTATGACCTTGGTAACTTGACGTCATTCAAGGGCATCGAAAGCGGAGTTGAGAATACCAACTACTTTCTGGATGTTGATAAAAAAGGCCATCTCCAGCGATTTGTATTGACGCTCTTTGAATACCTGCCAGCAGACACGCTGCCATTTTTTATCAATTATACGGATGAGCTTAAAGCTTTCGGCCTGCCTGTGCCCAACCCTGTTCGAGATAAGAATGGCATTGCTCTCCAGTCAGTAAAAGGAAAACCGACTCTGATCGTGCAGTGCTTTGCCGGTCAGCACCCTGATGCAAGAAATCTCTCTCTGGATCAATGTCAGCAAATGGGTACGATGCTGGCCAAAATCCATAGAGCTGGACAGGGTTCTTCTCTATACCAGGAAAACCAGCGTGGGCTGTCCTGGCTTGATGCCCAGCAAAAAAGACTCACTCCATTACTCGATCAGGATGATGCCCGCTTTATGGCTGAGCAATGGAAAAGTATCTCCAGCTCTTTAAAAACGTTTGGCAATCTGCCAACAGGGCTCATCCACGGAGATCTGTTTCACAATAATGTGCTTTTTGATCAGGGCAGAATCTCGGCAGTCATCGACTTCTACCAGGCCTGTAATGACTGGCTGATCTACGATCTGGCCGTTACAGTAAACGACTGGTGCATTACAGATAATCTTGAACTGGACAGTCAGCGTACAAAGGTATTAACCGATGCTTATGCACGAGTTCGGCCTTTTACTGAGGAAGAGAAAAAAGCCTGGCCATTAATATTACAACTGGCAGCCTTCAGGTTTTGGATATCCCGGTTGATTACGTTTATCTACCCGGAAGCTCCGATGGACCAAGAGCATCAAAACAGCCTTGTTCGGCACTTTCTGGATCCAAACGAGTTCAAGGAGATGCTTGTATTAAGAAATAAACACGCAGATAGAATATTAAATATTTTGGGCTGAATTGAAATGGTGCCGCCCAGAAAACTGGGCGACACTATACCTAGAATAGATTTTTCATGTATTAGATAGATTGCCCTTGAGCTGCACAAGCCAGAATCAGCTTCATGGATGGAGATGCAGCATTATATTCCATTTTCATGAACTTTAACTTCATCTGGGAAACATAGCTTTCCTTAGTGTCGGATGGCCCTACTTTCATGGTTTCCAGTGCATTTTCATCTCGATAACTTGGCGTCGCACACTCCATCATTCTTTGAGAGTTAGATTTAATCTGACAAAGATCGCGATGTTTAAAAACACCATTATCACGACCAGTATTGCCGTTGTTTGATTGTGCTTCCTTAGATATGACTTTATTCTGAGCTTCAACAGCTTGATAGATAGGTCTCATAATTTTCCATCTTCAATTATTGTATTTAAAATAAGGTTCAGCCGATTCAAGCCATCAAAATTTTTTCAGGAAATACATTTGATTATTTTGACAACCAGTGAATTTAATCTTCAGAAGCTATTAACAAACAAATGCTTGTATTTACTCAACCCACTGTAATTAAATAGAATCCACCCATCTATTAGACGAATAGTTATGATAAATAACAGACAACTATTTATTTTTGTAAGCATCACTTATAACTGTTTGAAAAACATTAATTTAATTACTCTAGCAGTATAGAATTTGATTATATTAGCCAAGTATCAATATTCATGTATAACTGTTATGTTATAACAATTATAGTTGGCATCTTTTATGAGCAAAACGAATACACCCTATACCCCACACAACCATACGGCCTGTATTCAGCAGGCCTTATCTGAAGCTCGTGTCATTTGCCATAAGCGGGGTGTCCGTCTGACCCCAATCAGAGAAAGAGTATTAGAACTGGTTTGGCAGAATCACTGCCCTGTCGGAGCCTATGAAATACTTGCCGTGCTAACACAGGGCGAATCAAAACCGGCTCAGCCCCCTACCGTTTACAGAGCCCTGGACTTTCTCCAGGAGCAAGGGCTGGTACATCGCCTATCATCCATCAATGCTTACATTGGCTGCAGTCACCCAAATACTGCTCATAACAGCTGTTTTCTCATCTGTACCCTATGCCGGACAACTATTGAAATTGAACACCCAGCCATTGAAAACTCCCTGAAAGACTGTGCTAATGACCACGGCTTTACCATTGCTGATACCTCAATAGAGTTGGCCGGTTTATGCACAAATTGCAGAACTAAGTGAAGAATCAACAAGTTATGAATCAACCATTGATAGAGTTGAGCAATATCTGGATGAAATTCCAGAACAGAGACGTACTTACCGGGATCAACCTGCAGGTTAATCCCGGTAAAATCGTTACCCTGATAGGCCCAAACGGTGCGGGCAAAACGACGCTTGTACGTGTGGCTCTTGGACTGCAGGAACCCTCTTCAGGCCAACGGTCAGTGCGAAAGGGGCTTCGCATTGGCTATATGCCTCAAAAGCTTCATATTGATGACACCATGCCTCTGACCGTCAACCGGTTCCTGAGACTGACTGGCTGCCGGTTGACAGCGGTTCAAGATGCCCTTGGGCGAACCGGAGTAGCCCATGTTCTCCAGTCCCCCCTGCAGTCGCTTTCCGGAGGAGAGCAACAAAGGGTTCTGCTGGCCCGCGCATTACTGCATAAACCACACCTTCTGGTACTTGATGAACCAGTGCAGGGGGTTGATGTAACAGGACAAAAGGAACTTTATCAGCTGATCACCGATATTCGTGATGAGTCCAGAAACCGGGAGCACTGTGCCGTTCTAATGGTATCCCACGACCTTCACCTGGTTATGGCATCTACTGACAAGGTCATTTGTATCAATCAGCACGTCTGCTGCTCTGGCCACCCGCATCAGGTTAAGCAGCATCCAGCATATCTCCGCCTTTTTGGTGGTGAATCGGACGAACTCGCTGTATATACCCACCATCACGATCATCAACATGGTGTCGATGGCCATATTCTTGAGCCACAAAGCCCTGTATCTGAAGGAAAACAATGATGCCAGATATTCTCTTGTATGCCTTACTGGCAGGCTATGGCGTGGCTCTTCTGGCAGCACCACTGGGCTGCTTCGTAGTCTGGAGAAGAATGGCCTATTTCGGAGATACCCTCTCTCACTCCGCTCTACTTGGTGTTTCACTGGGTCTGATGCTGGATATTAATATCAACCTGGCCGTTATCGTCAGTTCACTGATGGTTGCCACTATTCTGGTCAGCTTCCAGGAAAAACAGGGAATGGCTTCAGACACCCTGCTGGGAATACTTGCCCACAGCTCTCTATCCATTGGTCTGGTAACTGTCAGCTTTGCGGATAATGTTCGGGTAGATATGATGTCCTATCTGTTCGGAGACCTGCTGGCTACCGGTGCTTCCGACCTCTACTGGATATATGGTGGTGGCGCTCTGGTTCTGGCTACGCTGGTGTGGCTCTGGAAGCCACTGCTGTCCATGTCCGTTCATGCTGAACTGGCACAGGTTGAGGGTATACCGGTCAGAAAACTCCGGATGACGCTAACCCTGTTAATGGCTCTGGTAATTGCAGTGGCCATGAAGATTGTCGGTGTCCTGCTGATTACCTCCCTGATGATTATTCCTGCAGCTACCGCTCAACGTCTTGCAAGAACGCCAGAACAAATGGTTGTTTTTTCAGCACTGCTTGGAATGCTGGGTGTTTCCGGAGGTTTAACAGCGTCATGGCATCTGGATACACCAGCCGGTCCTTCCGTTGTTGTATCCAGTTTCTTACTCTTTTTAATAACCTTGTTGGCAAAAAGAAAACCATAATAAAAGCCAGCATTTGCTGGCTTTTAAACAAAAAAGAAATTAAAAATAAATATTTTATTTAAAAAAGTTCAAAAAAAGAAATATAAAAATTTCAGCCTACAATTTAAATAATAATTTAAAAACCCCTCTAGCCTAACAACTACCAATCAGCAATTAATCTATCAGATCAATTGCATTTAAGAAAATGGAGTTTCATTATGCCCGGCAGAAGTAGAGTCAACTATTCAACACCAAAACAAGCAGAACCACAGAAGCTAAAAGATGATTACAAGGCATTAAAAGAAAAAGCAGAGGAATCAGGAAAGCATCGAAGTCACACTGTTGCAAAAACCAATGTTGCTAACGCAACTCCAGTTAAGCCGACCCCTGCACAAAATAGTAACCAACCTCCAGTCCCCAAAGCACCAGTAGCACCACCAACAGCACCGCCATTAGTTGAAACCACCAGTGACGATCAAAAGACTGGTCAAACCGATAACCGCTCTGTTCTATTAAACGCGATTATCAAAGGGCCTTCCCATGGCTTAAGAAAGGTTGCAGCAGAAACTTCGACAAGTAAACCAAAAGCGCCCACAACATTCATGCCTGCGGCTGCTTATCTCTTCAATGCATCGTGGGGAACCTGGAAAGAGAAGTTAACCAGTGCGGTTATCGCTTCTGGAGGCAAGCCTGGTGACAATGAGCACTTAAATTTATTGATGGAACAGCATGCAAAATACGCAAAAAAAACAGGTGTCATTAATGCGGTTTCAAGCGATATAGATGCTGTTGGAAAAGCAAAGGCATCTGGAATCGTTAGTAAGACGGTGTATGAAGGCTATGTTGCTGGACGAGAACAGAAAAGTGATAGAAATAATGACTTCAAACAAAGCATTGACTCTTTTCTTGACCAATATCTTGGTCAGCTCTCAGAAGAATCTTCAAAGAGCAAAACAGGCATGAAAGCAGTTATGCAGGAACGGTTTGGCTTAGCAACCGTTGTTCAAACACCACAAACCTTTTTTTTAGAAAATAAAGAGTTGAATGGTCAGCTTGTGGAGGCTGGGCTCAAGATAGAGTGGCTCAATGCTGGCGATATTACAGAACAATTTATTGATGCGCTGATTCATTATGATGAAGAACCAGAAAGAATTACTCCATTTATCGATGAAATACTCGCTAGGGAGAGAAGGAAATATGAAGCTAAAGAAGCAGATCTAGATAGTGCCCAGAAAAAGCACAAGTCTAAACTCTCAAAGTTATTTGGTAAGAATAACTAGCCAGTAGATCACCGGTTATGCTTTCAAATAACCGGTGATCTGCTTAATTTTTCAAACTATTTAGTACAGCTGATAGCCTCTCAGGCTCCAAAGGTGGCCGGATAAACCCATGATAATCCCCTTTCGGGTTAATCAATGCCAGATTTGCCCCATGATCCACCAAATAAAACTCATCCTCAGGATCAACCACCGGTGTAAATGGCACATTCATTTGAACCGCCAGGTTGTAAATATTGGTGATTTCTCCCGTTACTCCAACAAAGTCCTTATTGAAGTAGGGCACATAGCCTTTCAATTTTTCAGGCGTATCTCTTCGTGGATCCACCGACACCATAAGGTACTGCATATCTTTCGCCAGATCCGGTGACTTTTCCTTAAGCAGTGCATCCAGTTTGTTTAACTGGCTCAGTGTTGCCGGGCAGATATCAGGACAGAAGGTAAAACCAAAATAGACCAGACTCCAGCGTCCTTTAAGATTTTCTGCGGCAAATGGCTGGCCGTTATGGTCAACCAGCCCTTCCATGGTGAAAGCTCTGGGTGTTTCAAACACCACCGCTCCCATCTGCTGCAACTGTTCTTTAGACAAAGCCGGCTTGTTCATGAACTTATTCGCCGTCAACCCAAGCACCACGGCAACGGCTGCCAGTAAAATAGTGACCGTCTTCCTCACTCCCTTACTCCTTTCTTTGTCCACAGGTACTCCTTACACCCAGAGATAAAATGAATAGTGGTCCACCAGCAACACCACAAACAGCAGCATCAAATAGGTAATAGAGAACTTGAAGGTCTTGATGGCGGCATGAGGTCTGCTGTCACGAAGCAGAACAACCGACCAGTACAGAAAACGAGCACCAAGAATGGTTGCCCCTATCAAGTAGATCACCCCACTCATCCCCGTCAGGAATGGCAGCATGGTGACAACAAACATGATGATGGTATAGAGCAGAATATGAAGCTTGGTGTAAGCCTCTCCATGAGTGACGGGCAGCATAGGAACATCCGCTTTGGCATACTCCTCTTTACGGTGGATCGCCAGTGCCCAGAAGTGAGGTGGCGTCCAGGCAAAAATAATCAGTACCAGCAAAAGGCCATGGCCTTCGAACTGTCCGGTAACAGCAGTCCAGCCGAGCAGGGGAGGGGCCGCACCGGCCAGACCACCAATAACAATATTCTGAGGGGTTGCTCGTTTAAGAATCAGCGTATACACCACCGCATAGCCCATCAAGGAGGCAAACGTTAACCAGGCCGTCAGAGGGTTAACCAGTACAAACAGCATGGCCATGCCCAGCGAACCGATAATAAAGGCAAACATGACTGCCTGAAGTGGTTCAACCCTACCAGTGGCCACCGGCCGCTTATGGGTTCTCGCCATCACGGTATCAATCTGGCGATCAACAACGTGATTAATCACTGCGGCGGCACCGGCACAAAGGGCAATCCCCAGATTACCGAAGAACAGAATATCCAGAGGCACCCAACCAGGCGTCGCCAGGTACATACCAATGACCGACGTTAAGATCATCAGCGCAACAACCTTAGGCTTGGTCAGCTCTAGATAATCCCGCCAGTGGGCACTCCCTGCCTGTAATACATTACTTTGACTCATGCTCCAGCCCTCCTGCTGCCGCCGAATAAGAAGTAGTTATAGGCCACCAGTGATAACAATAACAACGCACCACCCAAGTTATGCGCTACGGCAATACTCAATGGCAGGCTCCAGATTATATTGCTGAGGCCAAGCCCGACTTGAACCGTCAACATAACCATAATCAGCAGCATCAGTTTTCGAACCGTTAACCCAACAGGTCCACCAACCCTGAACGACACTTTGAGCGCAATAAGCATCTGCAACGTCAGTAATATTACGGTCAGTAATGCTCCCACTCTATGCGCAAAGTGTATGGCTGTTCTGGCTTCGGCGTGCAGCTGCCCACCCAGATAATTTGGACCTATATCCTGCCCCACATCAAACCCTTCCTCAAAATTCATGGGTGGCAACCATTGCCCCTGACACATGGGCAGATCAGGACAGGCAAGCGCTGCATAGTTGGAGCTCGTCCACCCACCGAGGCTGATCTGACCAACCACCACCAGCAGGCTTATTACCGCAAGCCATTTCAGGAAAAAGAACGGTTTGTCCGGCACCTTTTCTCGATGCGCCCCAGACAACCTTAGCGTTAAGAGAAACAGTAGACTGAAGGTAGCAAAGCCACCCAGCAAATGAGCGGTAACGACCTGAGGCCACAGCTTAAGCGTTACTGTCCACATGCCAAACGCGGCCTGCAGCGTAATCAATGCAAAGATCAGAATGGGCAGCTTGAAAGGTTGACCCGGCTCACGTCGGTTTTTGAATGCCTGAATTACAATCATCAACACCAGAAGCATCAGAGCGCCGGCCACATAACGGTGGATCATCTCCGCCCAACCCTTATCCACTTCAACCGGCGCGCCTGGAAAGAGCGACTCGGCGTGAGCAATCTCCTGCTGAGTATCCGGCACGGTCAGAAACCCATAACAACCCGGCCAGTCAGGACACCCCAGCCCGGCGTGCACCAGCCTTGTATAGGCACCCAGACCAACCACGATGCTTGCCAGCAGCGTAGCGATCAGAGCCAGATAAAATCCTTTTTTCTTCATAACCGCTCCAGTGAGTTGACTACCCATTACCAACCCTGTTTTTAACCAAAAAATACCACATTAAACAAAAACCAATGATTAAATAATCATTTAGTACCCATTAACCGATATTGGATGCTTTCAGCAGTTTTTTCAGATCTTTCAGCAAATCACCACCCGATTGATCAACCTGATACCCCATGATCAAATTCCCCATAGGATCGATGATAAAAATTCGATTTTCTGGCCAATGCTTCAGACCGAGCGCTGTTTGCACATGGTTTTTATCCGCGTTCAGCCAGTAAATTCCCGGATGTTCGGTTTCAAGTTCAGAGGAGGGCACTGGTTTTTCTGGGGCAATGTAAAATCGGGTCACCCGATCAGACTCCTTTCCGAGCGCAATATGCACCTGACGGGTTTTATACAGGCTTTCTATGCATTCCGACTCTTCACAACGGGCGCTGCCAAACACTACAACCCGCCAGAGGCCTTCTGTCTCTGCTGAATCTACGCTCTTTTCTCCATTCTGAAGGTGCAGGGCAGAAAACTGGGCTGGAGGTAATAAAAGCTCACCCTTATTTGTCCGCCCCTCAGGTATCCATGCCCCGGTAAAGTACATAATCCAGGCCAACCCCATGGCAATGGATGGGATCAGAATGACAAGGGCAAGCTGAAACCGATTCTTATTAATGCTGATTGTCGTTGTCATGATCACCTCATACGTCATGCTTGTTCTTGTTGTTCTTGCCTGCGCGAATCATCTGGAACCCATAAAGCAAGAGCAGTACCAGAGCCATGGCGAACCATTGAAAGGCATAACCCAGATGCTTCTCTGATTTCAGATTAATCACCATGGGGCGAACCTGTTCAGCTCCTGGCTGGCCCGCTCTGAGCATCATGAAAAAATCCGGAGTTGCACTTTCTATGGCTTCAGACACTTTGAACTGGTCAAACGCCTGAATACGTTTAGGCCAGCCTTCTTCCCAGACGTCTTCTGCCAGCATAAAGGGTTTCCCCAGGGGCTTATACGCAGAGCCAGTCAGTACCAGATGCCCTGGGTCAGTCATCACCTCAGGCAGCAGCTCTCGATCACCACCGACAATCCAGCCTCGGTCGATCAGTAACCACTCTCCGTCATCCGTCAGAAACGGCATGAACAGTTCATACCCAGCCTCACCCTGGAAAACCTGATTATCCAGCAGAAAGTATCGATCCAGATCAAACCGGCCACTTACCGTAAAGGGCAGGTACAAAGGATCGTCGTGATGCTGTACTTGAGAAAGTGAAAATGGCTCAAGAGCATGTCTGGACTCATAAGCCTGCTCCAGCATCAACTTCTGCTCGTAACGTGAGAGCTGCCAGAAACCCAAAGTCACCAGCACTGGCAGGATGGCAATCACTAATAGGGTCAACTTCAATCTGAATCCAAACATCAAGTGAACAGTCTTTCTATGTTATTGTGTGGAAAAAAACTGAGTTCATCTCAGGAACTTGTCTTGTGGATAACTTTCTTGAGCCAGGAATATGTGGATAAAAGTCGTCGTTATTGTTCTTTTCTTTGCCGTGGTTATCAGTCTGGGTACCGGCTTTTATTTTTTGCTGACAGAGAAAAAGAGTTCGCCAAAACTGCTGAATTCTCTGAAAGTTCGTATCGGTCTGACCGTTTTGATTATGGTTATTATTGTTGTTGCCTGGCTTCATGGAGATATCCACAGCCAGGCGCCCTGGTTATATCGCTAAACCAGATAAACAAATATAAACAGTCCAACCCACACCACATCCACGAAGTGCCAGTACCAGCTGGCGGCTTCAAAGGCAAAGTGGTTATCCGCTTCAAAATGCCCCTGGTAGACTCGCACCAGCATTACCGCCAGCATAATGGCTCCCAGGGTTACATGAGCACCATGAAAACCAGTTAGCAGGAAGAAGGTTGAGCCATAAATACCAGCACTAAGGGTTAAACCCAGTTCGTTATAGGCTTCAATGTATTCTTCAACCTGGAAAAATAAGAATGCGGCACCAAGCACCAGCGTAATGATCAACCACAGTTTTATCTTGTAGCGATCATTCGCCCTCAGTGCATGGTGCGCCAGGGTCAGTGTGATACTGGAGGCAACCAGCAACAGTGTGTTCAACAGTGGCAGGTGAAAAGGGTCAACAACATCGGCAGCCCCAACAAAAAGGTCATTGTCCGGATTCACCATCAATGGCCAGTCCGCAATAAAGTTTGGCCAGAGCATTTCATGGGTCATGGCTCCTTCACCCTCACCGGCCAGCCAGGGAACGGCTAGTACCCGGACATAGAAGAGGGTTCCAAACAGTGCAGCAAAGAACATCACTTCTGAAAAAATAAACCAGAACATACCCCAGCGGAATGTCCGGTCCATTTGAGCACTGTAAAGCCCTGCACGGGACTCCTGAATAACATTGCCGAACCAGCCAAACAGCATCCAGGCCATAATCAGACCACCGGCGTAAAATACATAGTGAGCACTGGAATCCTTAACACCAGCAGTCATGTCATTCATCATCATGCCAGCACCCAGAAGGGTCAGAAATAGCCCAATAGATGCAATGATTGGCCACTTACTCTGGGCCGGAACGTAGTAGGTACCTTCGGTAGCCATAATACTTTCTTTCACCTCTCCTGATCTGACAGGGAGTACGCCTTTTCTCCCGAACAATCTTCAAAAAAAACGGCTCAACTGATTCAGTTCATATGCGTTACATCAAACAGCGTATAAGACAACGTTAGCTTTTTTATGTGTTTTGGCAGTTCCTGGTCGACAATAATCCGCAGTGGCATGACCTTTTCTTCCCCGGGCTCCAGTGTCTGAGTGGTAAAACAAAAACACTCGACCTTATGAAGAAAGTTGGTCGCTTCAAATGGCGTTACGCTGGGAATTGCCTGGCCCACCATCCTTTTATCCGTGGGGTTTTTAGCAACAAAGTTCAGTAGCCCCGGCTCACCAGGGTGAACCGTTACCTGTGGGGTGCTGGGAGAGAAGTCCCAGCTCATGCCCGCATTCTTGGTGGCCACAAACTGCACCTTGATATCACGGCTGGTATCCACTTTGGCTTCTGCAGCCTTGTACATATAGGGATCAGGGTCCGTCTTACCATTCAACCCCGTCACCTGACAGAACACGTTGTACAGTGGCACCATGGCAAAACCAAAGGCGAACATGCCACAGGCTACGAGTATGGAGCGAATGACAGTGCGACGAGTTGAGTGCTCAATAGCCTCCGGTTTCTCTTCTCTATCCTGTTCGCTCATACTGACTCCTGTCGTTTACTTCACATCCGGTGGTGTTGTGAAGGTGTGGTAGGGTGCAGGTGATGGCACACTCCACTCCAGCCCTTCAGCACCTTCCCAAGGCTTGGCCTCAGCTTTTTCTCCCCCCCTGATGCATTTGATCACGATAAAGAGGAACAGCAATTGCGTGGTACCAAACATGAAACCACCTATGCTGGAAATTTCATTGAAGTTGGCAAACTGCAATGCGTAGTCAGGAATCCTTCTTGGCATCCCAGCCAGTCCGACAAAATGCATTGGGAAGAACGTCAGGTTCATCCCGATAAAGGACATCCAGAAATGCACTTTAGCCAGCGTCTCGTCATACATATGACCAGTCCACTTGGGCAGCCAATAGTAGCAGGCAGCAAAGATGGCAAAGATCGCCCCAGGCACCAGCACATAGTGGAAATGAGCCACCACGAAATAGGTGTCGTGATACTGGAAATCAGCAGGAGCGATAGAGAGCATTAACCCTGAGAAACCACCAATGGTAAAGAGCACCACAAATGCCGTTGAGAACAACATCGGGGTTTCAAAGGTCATGGAACCGCGGAACATGGTGGTTACCCAGTTGAATACCTTCACCCCGGTCGGTACGGCAATCAGCATGGTGGCATACATAAAGAACAGCTCACCAATCAGTGGAATGCCAACGGTGAACATATGGTGTGCCCAGACAATAAACGACAGAAAAGCGATACTGGCTGTGGCGTAAACCATAGAGGTATAGCCAAACAGGTGCTTGCGGGCAAATGCCGGAATAATGGCTGAGACAATCCCGAAAGAGGGGAGAATCATGATGTAAACTTCCGGGTGCCCAAAGAACCAGAAAATATGCTGGAACAGAACGGGATCACCACCACCGCCAGCATTGAAGAAGCTGGTACCGAAGTGAATGTCCATCAACATCATGGTTACTGCACCCGCCAACACCGGCATTACAGCAATCAGCAGGTAGGCAGTGATCAACCAGGTCCAGACAAAGAGCGGCATCTTCATCATGGTCATCCCGGGAGCACGAAGATTCAGGATGGTTGCGATGATATTAATCGCCCCCATGATGGAAGACACACCAAGCATATGGATCGCAAAGATGAAGAATGTCGTTGAAGGTGGAGCGTAGTCTGTGGACAGTGGCGCATAGAATGTCCACCCGAAGTTTGGCCCACCTCCTTCCATAAACAACGTACTCACCAGCATCACGGCCGCAAAGGGCAGAATCCAGAAGCTCCAGTTGTTCATCCGGGGCATGGCCATATCCGGCGCCCCGATCATCATGGGAATCATCCAGTTAGCCAGTCCAACGAAAGCCGGCATAACAGCACCAAATACCATGATCAAGCCGTGCATCGTGGTCATCTGGTTGAAAAAACCCGGATCAACGATCTGAAGCCCGGGCTGAAAGAGCTCAGCCCGGATAATCATTGCCATGGCCCCACCGGTCAGAAACATAATGAAACTGAACCACAGGTACATGGTCCCAATGTCTTTATGGTTGGTGGTAAGAACCCAGCGCATCAACCCTTTGGCAGGCCCATGATGATGCTCGTCATGCTCATGTGAAGAAGCAGTATCAGTTACCGAAGTCATATCTACTCTCCTTACAGGCTCGCCTGTTTGTTATCGGGCATGGCCTGCTTGGCCGGATCTTCTATATACTTGCCAGTTTTCTTGTACTCCACGATCTCTTTAGGTGTCACCATTTCGCCGGTGTTATTGCCCCAGGCATTTCGTTCATAGGTGATCACTGCCGCGAGGTCCACCTCATTCAACTGGCCGGCAAAGGCCTGCATGGCAGAACCTTTCTTACCATTCATAACGATATCGACATGTGCTCCGATCTGATCGGCTTCCGTGGCCATTGGGCTGCCTTTTAGCGCAGGGAAGATCGGTGGCATACCGGCCCCATTGGGCTGATGACATACCGCACAGGCTTTGTTGTAGGCCTGCTCACCTCTGGCCATCAACTCATCCATGGTCCAGGTTTTGTCCGTCAGCTCACGCTCTTTTTCGGCTTCGGCTTTTTTTGCCTCCAGCCAGGCGTCGTAGTCTTCCTGTGACTTAGCCTCAACGACAATGGGCATATAGCCATGATCCTTACCACACAGCTCTGCACACTGCCCACGGTAAGTGCCAGGCACTTCAATATTCGTCCAGGCTTCGTTAATAAACCCAGGAATGGCATCGCGCTTTACTGCCAGGGCAGGCACCCACCAGGAGTGAATAACGTCAGCAGCGGTAACCAGGAAGCGAACCTTTTTGCCAACTGGAATCACCAGCGGCTCATCCACTTCCAGAAGATAGTTGGGGTTCTTGTCCCGGACGTTAAGGATCTGTTCCCGGGGAGTACTGAGGTTACTGAAAAAAGAGACATCTTCTCCAACATACTCATACTGCCACTTCCACTGATAGCCGGTAATTTTGATATCAATATCGGCCTCATCAGTGTTGTAGATATCCACAAGCGTTTTTGTCGCCGGGATCGCCATCAGCACGAGTATCAGAAAAGGAATGGATGTCCATACGATCTCAACCAGTGTGCTTTCATGAAACTGATGAGGTACGGCACCTTTGGATTTACGGTGCTTGAAAATAGAATAAAACATGACCCCAAAGACAATCAGGCCAATCACGACACAGATTATCAATATGGTCATATGAAGTCCGTAGATATTCCGGCTGACAGCCGTCACACCTTCGGTCATGTTGACTTCCCATGCAGCACGGCTACTACCCGTTACAGCCAGTCCCACAAGAAGAAGAAAAAGAGATTTCGCCTGCTGCATCATTCCCTTACATCCCCTGACTATCCGCTGATCGCAGCGGAAACTTCTTATTATTATTGTGCAGACTTGTTGTGCTGCTTTACTTCTCAGAGGTGTGACTGGCAACTGAGCAGCATTTTGCCCGGTCGCATGTGTCACGATACTGACCTGTCCAATGGTCTTGTATTGTTACAAACATTCATCATCCCCATCCCATGATGAAGCCCATTTGTGTCATTTACGCAGGTAAACCACACATGGATTCAATGAGAGGAAGCGATATTGCTTTGATTTATCTGACCTGAAAAACCCCACTACATCTAATCAAGAGCAGATATGCAATCAGTATTGAGACAAAGTCAAACTGCTTAACATACACATAACTGCAAATCCAACACCTCACGCCATAGAAATACTATGACAAAACATCCCAAGCAGAACACTCTAAGTCTGACAATAATCGTCCATAGAGTATAGTTCTAGAAAACCATTAAACAACATGCTGAAAAAAAATGAAATCTCCAATTTTAAAATACTATAAATGTCGTTTAATACATATTTAAGCTATTCATTATTAAGGTCTATAACGAACTGTAATTAAACGACATTTTTATTCAGGATCTATAATGAAAAACTTTTTAACCTAGACATCCAATTTTTATTAAAAGCGACCACCGCTCCAGCAATCATAGAAGTGGTAAGTTTAAACAAGCCCTATTGCTTTATGTGAATAGGCTTCACCATTACCACTTTTTTTTTGAAAGTTTCATCAAAAAAAGCAACCTCTAATTGCATCCAGCCATCCATAAAATCCTTCTGATAAAAGCTGGCATGGCATATATAGTGTGCCATTTTTTTGACTGCACAACAGATTCCAAAATTTGGAAAAACCCTTATTTTACAGGTTTTTTCTATATTATTTTTTATTTATAAAAATATTGAAATATATGAAAAAGGAATATTTACTATCTCTTGTTTTATAAACAGCACTATGGTTTTGTAAGCATCTACCGGACAGCCATTGTCAATAATTCATGCTGACAGCAATGGATGAACACAGGGGATAAATATGGATGTGCAGGCAATCCGAAATTTAATCATTCGGGTCAAAGAGCTGGAAGCACAAGGCAAACACCTCCAAACGCTTATCAGTGATCAGATTGAACAATTACATCGCACGATTGAACTGCCTGATGAGAATGCCTGTGAGACATTGCTGATTTTCACAATGGATTACATTGACCATGTACCTGACTTTCTGGAGGCACTTAATGAAGCCTCTCAGCAGGTTGGTATACACAGTTTTATCTCACCGTTCCTTGATATTGCCGAAGAAAACTTCCTGGCTCCCGTGACCCAGGATCAGCCATTATCCGGGCTCGATCTATTGCTGGATAAGGCTTATTTTGCTCATCGACTCATTGAAGAAGTAAACGACCAGTATCTTGTAAAAACTGGATCAACGCTGATCCCGATGAATATGACCTGGGCAAATCTGATTGTTCACTCAATTTTGGGGGAAAGCTTTGCCAATGAGCTGGATATCATTGTGGATAAAACGGTGGATCAGATGATGCGTTCTCAGGCCATCTATCATGAAGAAAAGTTCAAGGAGTTTATCCACAACCGCAGTGCAGAGGAGTGGATCAGAATCTGGTCACGCTGGAACTGCCTTTCCAATAACCTGGGTATAGAACTGAAGTTTACTTCTGCAGCCTAGGTTCTGTTGACATAAGTTTCATTTCTCAGCTCAAGCCAGAATGCTTCTGACAAGGCGCAAGGACGAAGGAATAACCACGTCCTTCAAGTCATTGCAACAACGACAGAACCTAAGCAGCAGAGGTAAATGTATATCCATAACAGCTCAATGTTTATCGGAAGAAGAGGCGTCTATAAAGCGTATTACATCGGTATGATCCTCCAGAATACTCTCTTCCCGGGCAATACGGGCCTCTGGTAGATCCCCTTCCAGCTTGGGGTTCACTTCCATCACATCGCTGAAGCCACATTCAACACATTCACGGTAATCCCGTTCAGTCTCACTACGAAACATACGGACAGAATCCATCGTGCCGCAGGAAGGACATACCGCTCCTGCAATAAATCGTTTGGTTTTCATGGCTCATATCCCTGACTAGTGACCTGACATTTATACGCAACAGAAAGCTCCTCACACTGTCTGCTGCGTATTTACTTCAAATAACCGTCATTTAACAGCAAGACTTATCATTATTAGTGCGAAGTCTAAGCCATTAAGCCATCTGAATACCACTGTGACGCAGTAGCGCATCAATCTCTGGCTCTCTGCCACGGAAGTTTACAAACAGCTCCATAGGTTCTGCTGAACCGCCTTTCTCCAGAACCTCATGCAGGAAGGACTCACCGGTGTTCCGGTTAAAAATCCCTTCTTCTTCAAAGCGTGAAAATGCGTCAGCTGATAGAACTTCGGCCCATTTGTAGCTGTAATATCCCGCCGCATAACCACCCGCAAAAATATGGCTGAAGCTGTTCTGAAAACGATTGAAAGACGGAGGTATGACTACAGCTACCTGCTTTCGTACCTCATTAAGCACTGACTGCACATCGATGTTTTCCCTGTACTCCTTGTGCAGTTTGAAGTCGAAGAGCGAGAACTCCAACTGCCTGACCATCATCATGGCGGACTGGAAGTTTTTTGCGGCCAGCAGTTTATTCAACATCTCTTCCGGTAGAGGCTCTCCTGTTTCAAAATGACCGGAGATAATGGCCAGACCTTCCTTCTCCCAGCACCAGTTCTCCATAAATTGACTGGGCAGCTCTACAGCATCCCAGGCAACACCACTGATGCCAGAAATCGCCGCATAATCAACCTTGGTAAGCATATGGTGCAGCCCATGACCAAACTCATGGAACAGGGTAACCACTTCATCGTGTGTCAGTAGAGCCGGTTTATCACCAACTGGAGGTGTGAAGTTACAGGTCAGATACGCTACCGGCAGTTGCAACTTGTCATCCTGCTTCCAGCGCGAACGGCAAACATCCATCCAGGCTCCACCACGCTTATGCTCTCTGGCATAAAGGTCCAGGTAGAAACGGCCGATCACTTCTCCCTTTCTGGTGATGTTGAAAAAGCGAACGTCCTTATGCCAGGTATCCACGTTATCCACTGTTTCAAACTCAATGCCATAGAGTCTGTTCACGACTTCAAACATGCCTGAAATGGCTTTTTCTGCCGGGAACCATGGGCGTAGCTCTTCCTGCGAAATGGCGTAACGCTGCTGGCGAAGTTTTTCACCATAATAACCAACATCCCAGGCTTCAAGTTCTTTAACACCAAACTCTTCTTTGGCAAACGCTTTCAGTTCTGCCAGCTCTTTTTCTGCCTGAGGCTTGCTTTTCGCAGCCAGGTCTTCGAGAAACTCGATGACTTTATCAGGAGACTCCGCCATCTTGGTGGCCAGGGAATACTCGGCGTAGTTATCAAAACCCAGCAGCTGAGCCAGTTCATGTCGCAATTTGAGTATTTCTTGGATGTTTTCCGTATTATCAAACTCACTGGCATTCGGTCCCTGGTCAGAGGCTCGAGTAGAGAATGCGGTGTAAACCTCTTTCCTGAGCTCTCTGTTATCGCAATAGGTCATCACCGGAAAGTAGCTTGGGAAGTCCAGATTCAGCAACCAGCCTTCTTTCTCTTTAGACTCAGCCAGCTGCTTTGCGCCTGCCAGTGCGGACTCGGGTAATCCAGCCAGCTCAGATTCATCGGTAATCAGCTTGCTCCAGGCCATGGTGGCGTCCAGAACATTATCAGAGAACTTACTGGTCAGTTCTGATAGCTGTTTTTTAATCTCGCCATAGCGGGCTTTCTTATCATCTTCCAGGGCAACACCGGCAAGATGGAAGTCCCTGAGATTATCGTTAATCACTTTCTGTTGAGCACTGTCCAGCTTATTAAACTCTTCTGAGTCTGCCAGAGACTGGTAAGCCTCAAACAACTGACGATTCTGCCCAAGGCGTGTTGAGTATTCAGACAACAGCGGCAAACAACCATTGTAAGCATCCCGCAGCGCTTCATTGTTGACCACTGCATTCATATGACCTACAGGTGACCAGGCCTGACCCAGCCGGTCGTCCAGTTGGTCCAGAGGCTCCTGCAAAGCACTCCATCCCGTACCGGCCCCGGAAGCCAGTAACGCCGCTACTGCTTGTTCGTTATCATCAATAATGGATTCAATCGCTGGCTTTATATGTTCAGGAAGAATTTTGGAAAACGGAGGGAGTTCACTGGATTCCAGTAGCGGGTTATTCATAGGACAGCTCTCTATACCAAGGTTATTATTTGTAATAGATGGGTGCACCGCCGTATGAATTCAAGCAGAATCCAGTCAGCGCACTATCCACTATGGCAGAAACACCAGAGGAGCCCTGCTCAATGAGTCAAGCCATCAGACGCTTCAATAATAAAATGCCAGTTCTGGGAGAAAGGGTCTACATCGACGAGAGTGCAGTTGTGCTTGGTGATGTCACTATTGGGGATGACAGCTCTGTGTGGCCAACGGCTGTTATTCGTGGCGATATGCATTCAATCATCATTGGTACCAGAACGAGCATACAGGACGGTTCAGTTCTGCATATTACCCATGCCAGCGATTACAACCCTAATGGCTATCCATTGACAATTGGCGATGATGTAACCGTAGGGCATAAAGCGATCCTGCATGGTTGTACCATTAACAGTCGCTGCCTGATTGGTATTGGTGCCATTATTCTTGATGGAGCTGTAGTGGAAGAAGAAGTCATTGTCGCAGCCGGCTGTCTGGTCCCACCGGGAAAGCGTCTTGAAAGTGGCTTTGTTTACAAGGGTAATCCGGCCCAAAAAACACGGGAAATATCTGAAAAAGAACGTAGTTTCTTCAAATACACCGCTGGGAACTATGTGAAACTCAAAAATAATTATCTTGAAAATTAGACCAAGGGCTAAATCAAGCCCTTTACTCCGCTACTTAAAGACCATTAAAAATCAAACATTTAATAAAAACCATCACATTTTTAACTCTTCCTTATGACCTAAGTAGTAATGACGCCTTGACTGGTCATAACTAATCTGAAGCTATCAAACAAATTTATGACTGTTTTCATTCATTTACATAAGGAATTTCTCATGAGCGAACTCAATCAGATAGGCCAGGAAAATAACCCGATATATATCCAAGCCGAATTAGCTGATGAGGCTAGAGATAAAGCGGAAATCAGAGAAGCAGAAAAAGCCGCTTTAAAGCATCAAACCAAGCTCCAGCTTCAGGAGACCATTGATCTTGAGGGAAATGGTGATGGCAGAAGCCGCGACGCCCAGTTGCTCAATATCTATGCCAGTCAATCTGTCAAAGGCTAAATTATTGATCCTTACATCGTACCAGAGGCCTATCTATGCCTCTGGTGAATATGTTATAAGCGCGCCCTGATACTCATTCAGCTGGCTCTTTCAAATATGGAAATATACTCTACCGTTATCCTGCTATTCCTGATCATGGATCCTCTGGGCAACATGCCTGTCTTTATCTCAATACTGAAAGGGGTCCCTGAAGAGAGGCGCAGCAAAGTTCTCATCAGAGAGCTTTTGATAGCTCTGTTTATTCTCCTGATCTTCCTTTTTGCCGGTAAATACCTGCTGCTATCACTTCATTTGAAGCAGGAATCGGTAAGTATTGCCGGTGCTATCATCCTGTTTATTATCGCTATTCGTATGATTTTCCCATCCAACCGGGGTGGCGGCATCATGGGCAGTACCCCAGATGGTGAACCCTTTATTGTCCCATTAGCAATCCCTCTTATCGCAGGCCCATCAATTCTGGCAACCCTGATGCTGGTATCCAGTCAGCATCCAGGAAATCAACCGAAACTCGCCATGGCCGTCTTTATCTCCTGGGCGTTGAGCGCTGCCATTCTGATGATGTCGGGTAAAATCATGAAACTGCTGGGTGGCCGAGGTATATTCGCTATTGAACGGCTCATGGGGATGATATTGGTCATGCTCTCTGTACAGATGTTTATGGACGGTATTGCCCACTACTTAGCCTAGTAAACACTTACCAACTGCTTCCAAAGAATAATCCATAAACCGGAAGCAGTTTCTGTACAAACCTACATTATTTCCATTATTATCGAATTATTTATCACAAAAGTTTTCTATTATGGATCTGGACACTTGTGCCAAGACTCTAAAAGAGTTGGGTCATTCCTCACGGCTTGGAATTTATAAACGTCTTGTTCGCTCTGGCCATAATGGTTTGCCTGTCGGAACCCTGCAAAAGGAGCTGGATATTCCCGGTTCAACCCTTTCTCACCATATTTCAGCGCTCGTTTCTGTGGGGCTGGTTCAACAGAAGCGGGATGGAAGGACACTGTACTGCATTGCTCAGTTTGACACGTTCAATGAAGTGATGGGGTTTCTCAGTGAGGAGTGTTGTGTGGATGAGTAAACTGAATCAGAGAGGTTAACGTTACATGTTCCTGATATCCCAGGAACATGTAACATGCTGATCAAGCAGCCATGGACCGCTTTTTCATATACACCAGCAGCAGAGACACTGCAGCAGGCGTCATGCCCTGGATACGGGATGCACGGCCAAGCGTCTCGGGACGGGCATCACTCAGCTTCTGCTTAAGCTCGTTCGATAATCCTTCAATCAATGTATAATCAAGAGCTTCCGGTATACGAGTATTCTCATAGCGCCGCATACGATCTATCTCTTCTGTCTGACGGTCAATATAGCCCTGATACTTGGTCTGTATCTCAACCTGTTCCGCTACCTGATCATGGGTTTCAGCCTCACCCACCAGTCCAGCTACATCGTTATAGGTCAGCTCCGGACGGCGAAGCAATTCCAAAAGGCTGTATTCACGGCTTATAGGCCTGCTGAGCTTATTTTCCAGTGTACTGGCTGCATCGCTGCCCGGATGGATAAACGCCGCTCTAAGGCGCTCAGATTCCTTCTCAATACGCTCTTTCTTGTCGCTGAATGCTGCCCAGCGCTCATCATCCACCAGACCAAACTCTCTTCCTTTCTCAGTTAATCGCAGATCTGCATTATCTTCTCGAAGAATCAAGCGGTACTCTGCCCGGCTGGTAAACATGCGGTAAGGCTCACTGGTGCCATTGGTAATCAGATCATCCACCAGCACACCGATATAGGCTTCATCACGACGTGGACACCAGGACTCTTTATCCTGAGCCCTGAGAGCTGCATTCATACCAGCCAGCAGCCCCTGTGCAGCAGCCTCCTCATACCCGGTCGTACCGTTGATTTGACCGGCAAAGAACAAACCGCCAATGGCTTTGGTTTCCAGAGAGTACTTCAGTCCTCTTGGATCAAAGTAATCATACTCTATGGCGTAACCGGGACGGGTAATATGAGCGTTTTCCAGGCCACGAATAGAGTGAATCAGGTTAATCTGTACATCAAACGGCAAACTGGTGGAAATACCGTTGGGGTACAGTTCATGTGTGGATAGCCCTTCCGGCTCCAGAAATACCTGATGCGAGTTTTTATCCGCAAAACGGGTAATTTTGTCTTCTATTGATGGGCAGTAACGAGGGCCAATACCTTCAATTACCCCGGTAAACATGGGCGAACGATCCAGTCCGCCACGAATAATGTCGTGAGTTCGCTCATTGGTATGAGTGATATAGCAGGATACCTGCTCAGGGTGTTGATCTACTGTTCCAAGGTAAGACATCACCGGCAGTGGCGTATCCCCTGGCTGAGCTTCCATCACTGAAAAGTCCACACTTCGGGCATCAATACGTGCAGGAGTACCTGTTTTTAGGCGTTGCCCCCCCAGAGGCAGCTCTCTCAGTCTGTTTGCAAGGGCAATGGATGGAGGATCACCGGCTCGGCCTCCGCTGTGATTTTCCAGACCAATGTGAATCCGTCCGCCAAGGAAAGTACCCGCGGTCAAAACAACGTTCGGGGCAAGAAAACGAACCCCCATGTTGGTCACGACACCACGAACCTGACTGGTGCTGTCATCAACCACCAGATCGTCCGCAGCCTGCTGAAATATCCACAGGTTCTCCTGGTTTTCCAGAATCGAACGAATGGCTGCTTTATACAGAGCACGATCCGCCTGTGCCCTTGTCGCTCTTACAGCAGGCCCTTTCCTGCCATTCAGAATCCGAAACTGAATGCCGGCAAGATCTGTCGCTTTTGCCATGGCACCGCCAAGCGCATCAACCTCTTTTACCAGATGACTTTTACCAATCCCGCCAATGGCTGGATTACAGGACATCATCCCCAGAGTTTCGATGTTATGGGTCAACAACAGCGTTTTAACGCCCATACGTGCTGAAGCCAGGGCGGCCTCAGTACCGGCATGACCGCCACCGATAACAATCACATCAAATTGTTTTGGGAAATCCACTGCCAAAGTCTGTCACCTGTCATCAAGAGAAGATAAGGCCGGCAATTATACACAGGTTAAATAGCGCTGTGACCCAGCATTGGATAAGAGTGATCTGAAGGTTTCAAGCGGCTAGCCCAATGACAACGCTTTCATAACGTCTGTGAAAGGAAACAAGCCACGTAATTTTACTCACAGCCAGCAGATCCACCCAGAAACCCTATACGTTTCTCATAAAAAATGGTCGGTTTTTCCATGTAAACAACAGTAATAACAGCGAATAGCTGTTTCTTAGTGTTCTTTTATTTTTTTAATAGATATAGGTGTTGATAAAATCTGTGGATAACCAAATAAACCCCTTTATTTTCATTCAATTACCAATTGAACAACCCTGTTGTATTTTTGGTAGGAAGGTTTAGTTAACATGTCATTAAGCTGTGGAAAAAACAGACTTTATCCACAGAAAGATATTATTAAAAGGTTATTCCCTGGCTTGTTAATAGCTTGTCTGTGTATATGTCCACATTTCCATGATTCTCAGGTGTCTTGCCTGAAAGCCTTTTGTTATCGGATGTTCAAAGTAATCGTCTGTTTTATCGCAATTGAATTTATCCACAGAGGAATAAAGCGGTTGCGAATTCAGTGAAAATAAGTAGAATTCGCAAACGATAATAATTCTTGTTTACAGACCGCTATGAAAAAACTTCTCTCTATTGCTTCTGCTATTGCGATTTCTTGTTCTTCTCTGCTGGCTCAGGCTGCTGAAGAGGTGAATGTCTATTCTTACCGCCAACCTTTTCTGATTGAGCCCATGCTGAAAGACTTTGAAGAGCAGACTGGCGTTAAAGTGAACGTTGTATTTGCCAAGAAAGGCCTGGAAGAGCGTATCGAGAGAGAAGGAAAGTTCAGCCCGGCAGATGTTGTACTGACTTCTGACATGATCAGTCTTTTTGATCTGGTTGATCGCAAACTTGTACAGCCAGTCAACAGTAAAACCATTAATGAAAACATCCCTGCGCACTTAAGAGATCCCAATAACCAGTGGTACTCACTGACCATGCGGGTTCGAAATATCTACAGTTCCAAGCGTGGTGAAAAGCCGGCTGATATCAACTATGAAGATCTGGCCAGCAGTGAGTTTAAAGGAAAGATCTGTACCCGCAGTGGCAAGCATCCATACAACATTGGCCTGGTAGCCTCCATGATTGCCCATAAAGGCGAGGCTGAAACCAAACAGTGGCTGGAAGGAGTCAAAGCAAACCTTGCCCGCCGTCCTCAGGGTAATGATCGTGCTCAGGTAAAAGCGATCAAAGAGGGCGTTTGTGATGTCTCTCTGGGTAACAGCTACTACTTTGGCAAGATGATGCAGAATGATGATCAAAAAGCCTGGGCTGATGCGGTTTATATTAACTTCCCTAACCAGAAAAACTTTGGTTCCCATGTCAATATCAGCGGTATGGTGATGGCAAAGTACGCGCCTAATAAGGATAATGCCCTCAAGCTGATGGAGTACCTGGCCAGTGAAGAGGCTCAATCCATTTATGCCCGAGACAACATGGAGTACCCGGTCAATCCGAAAGTCCCAGTGTCTGACACCGTTGCTGCATGGGGTGAGTTCAAAGCTGACCCACTGCCTATTTCAGAAATTGCAGCGAACCGTACCAAGGCCCAACGTCTTCTGGACGAAGTCAAATTTGATCTCTAGATCTTAGTGCATGAATCACAACTTACCGATCTACTGGAGGGCTGGCAGCTGGTTGCTGGCCCTTTTGCTGTTTTCTCCCGTCATTGCTCTGATCGTAGAGGCTCTTGCCCCTGCCGGAGAGTTATTTGATCATCTGTGGAATACTGTTCTCACCACATACATAGCGAATAGTGTTCTTCTTATTCTCGGAGTAGGAGGTCTTGGGGCTATTCTGGCTATTCCCGCAGCCTGGGTAATGGCCAATACCCGAATTCCAGGAAGAGACCAGCTACAGTGGTTGCTGGTATTACCACTGGCTATGCCATCCTACGTTATTGCCTATATCTATACAGACCTTCTGGAGTTTGCCGGGCCTGTGCAACGCTTCACAGGTTGGGAATCCGCAGCAGACTACTCCTTCCCGGAAATACGCAGCCTTGGCGGCGCTATTATTGTTCTGGCTCTGGTGCTTTACCCTTATCTTTATCTGCTGGCAAGAACCGCTTTCCTTGAGCAGTCAAAAAGCCAGACTCTGGCAAGCCGGCTTTTGGGATGCTCACCACTACAAAGTTTTTTCCGTGTAACATTACCCATGGCCCGTCCAGCCATTATTACCGGCCTGGCTCTGATGGGCATGGAAGCCCTCGGTGATTTTGCTACGGTAAGTTATTTTTCCGTTCCGACGTTAACAACTGCGGTATACGACACCTGGCTTGGTTATGGCAGCTTGAATGCAGCGGCAAAAATCTCGGCCATGATGCTGCTGGTGGTCATGCTGTTGATCAGCACTGAAAAATACAGCCGCCGTAAACAACAGCTCTATCAGAAAAATACGGGCCAGGAGCAGCGGGAGTTGGTCGAACTTTCAGGCTGGTCAAAGTGGCTGGCTATCGGTTGGTGCTGGATGCTTGTAATCCTCGGTTTTCTGCTTCCATCACTGGTGCTGGTGGAATATATGATTGCCTATTTCGATGATTCTTGGAGCAGTGAGCTTTTTGAATATGGATTAAACAGCCTGATGGTTTCCGGATCCGCAGCCGCTGCAGCCTGTTTTATTGCGCTGTTCCTTGGTGTTTACCAGCGTTTAAAGAGTACGAGTTTTTCTCGAATCCCTGCTCGCCTTGCCTCAACTGGCTATGCTCTGCCAGGCAATGTTCTGGCCATAGGTGTACTGATCCCCCTGACACTCTCTGACCATTTAATCAACGAACTGCTGATTCACTGGAACCAGTCAACCGTAGGGCTCATTTTCAGCGGCTCTATCATTACCCTGGTTTTTGCCTATGTTGTGCGTTTCTCTGCTGTTGCTGTTGGTAGTGTTGAGTCCAGTCTTGGACGAGTTTCACCTTCGCTGGATATGGCCAGTCGAACACTGGGATGTAACCCTCAGGAAATGGTGAAACGTGTTCATCTTCCCTTAATCCGTAAGGGTATGCTGGCGGGACTGTTGCTGGTATTTATTGAGAGCATGAAAGAGTTGCCTGCAACGCTGTTACTCAGACCTTTCAATTTTGAAACACTGGCAACCTGGGTCTTTCAATACGTATCTGATGAACAGCTGGAATATGCGGCACCTGCCGCATTGGTACTGGTTCTGGTAGGATTGATTCCTCTAATTATGCTAAACCGTTCTCTGGAAAGGCAGGAACAGAAATGAGTGCCCTGAAAATCACTGAACTTGCCTGTGCTTATGACAGCTCTGCCAAAAAAAGTAGCCCACCGGGAACAAACATCGCTATTGCCAGCAACCTTGTTCTATCAGGATTAAACCTGTCCATAGAGGATGGAGAAATTGTCTGTCTTCTGGGTCGAAGTGGATGTGGTAAGTCTACCTTATTGAAAGCGATAGCAGGTTTGATTCAGCCGGTATCCGGCACCATTGAGCTACATGGAAAGGAAGTCAGCTCTGCTACCAGAGTAACACCTCCAGAACAGCGGGGAATCGGTATGATCTTTCAGGACTATGCCCTGTTTCCCCATCTGACGGTTTTTGACAACATCGCGTTCGGCCTTAAGAAAAAGACCACTGAACAGGTCAAACAACGGGTTCAGGATATGCTTCAGCTGGTCAACCTCTATGGTCTTGATAAGCGGTATCCGCATGAACTCTCTGGAGGACAACAGCAGCGGGTAGCAATAGCCAGGGCTCTGGCCAATGAACCTTCAATTCTGTTGCTGGATGAGCCTTTTTCAAATATCGACAGCCAGGTTCGTCAGCATCTGGTCAGAGAAATCCGGGATATTCTCAAGCAGCAAAAAGTTGCAGGACTGTTTGTTACTCACAGTCGTGAAGAAGGTTTTGCTTTTGCGGATACCATTGCGGTAATGGGGCAGGGCAGAATCATGCAGCAGGGGACGGCTTTCAATGTTTACCATCACCCAGACAACCGTTTTATTGCCGATTTTATGGGAGCCGGAAATGTTTTGCCTGCAACCATTGAAGATGAGTTCCACGTGAGCACCCCATTAGGTATTGTGGAAGCCACACGACCTCTCTCCATGGAAAAAGCAGGGAACAAGGAAAGTCTGGAGTTATTCATCCGGCCACAGATGGTTGAAGTCTCTGCTGTGGATAAACTTGAAAATTCACTGGCTCAGGAGTCTACCAGCACTTTTCCACAGGCAACCATTACCCGGCAGCAGTTCATGGGGAAAAATATACGCAGTGAAATTCATCTGGACTGCTGCCAGGGAAGCTATCAGCTGGTTTCAGAGCATTCAAACCCTGTGGCAGAAAATTCCACAGTACAGCTAACTATTCTTCCTCATGACCTGGTACTGTTCGATGCAGATGGACAGACTCTGAATAGCTGACACCTTCCCTTTAGTTAAGGCATATATCTCAGAATACTATGCCTTACCCCATCCTTTCTGGATTTATGCCTGTTACCAATTAAAAAGTCCCCCCTGAAAGAACCAATATAAACAATTCCTCAGTAGATATAGCCCAGGAAAAAGAAAATCAGAAATAAAACAACCTCATGAAATTTTTATGTTACCTATTTTACAGGATCATAGTTTGATTCTAGTTTTGAATGACAGAATATTTTTCATCCAAATAAGAATTTATCAGGATAGTTGCTGTGAATATCAATTTCCATCCATCTTCTTCTGGGGAGTATCAGCTCTTCCCTTGCGAAGAGAGTTCAACGGAAACAAATCCTAATGAAACCTCTACTCTGGAACCAACTGTCCCCTGTCAACAGGGTATTTTAGCTAGAAATGTTACAGGACAAGCGTTACAGACAAACTATATCCCTTCATGTAATGAAGGTACTCATGCAGAAATTCATGGCAATAGCTCTGTTATGCATTCTGAAGAATCAAAAACAAAACTTAAGGAAATGATAGAGGAAAAAAAAAGGTTAACTGGTGTCATTCTTTCTTATGAAGATAGTACAAAGTCAGGAACTATCTCTTTTTACGTTCTCAGAGAGACCTACATAGCATGCTTTTTATATGCCGAAGTTGAAAACTATAAACTTCCGAAGTTCAAAAGCTCCCGGACTCCCAGTGAAGAACTCAAAGCAGATATGAGTGTTTTCTTCAATGCCAAATATACCTCTAGGGAGTCCGATCACCTCAATTTGAGGGCTTGCAATATCAGCATTGGCCCTCAAACGCTATGGCGCTAAATCATTCTATTCTCAGTGCAGTCTAATGCACCAAAAAGCCTGTTTTAGTTATTTGCCAATACAGAAAGACGAAAAGATACGACCAAGCAGATCATCACTGGTAAAGGTTCCAGTAATCTCACCCAGGGCTTTCTGAGCAAGACGAAGATCTTCTGCAAGTAACTCTCCAGCTCCAAGGTGCTCCAGCTGCTGCCGACCATTCTCAATATACTCTCCAGCCTGCCGTAAAGCTTCCAGATGGCGACGTCGAGCAGAAAAGCTACTCTCCATAGCCCCTTCAAATCCCATACAGGCTTTCAGGTGCTCCCGGAGAGCATCAATCCCGTGCTCGCTCTTTTGATCGTTACAGGCACAGATACGGATAACCGGAACACCATCAACCTCTGAAAATCCGGGCTGTTCACCGGTAAGGTCGATTTTATTTCGAATGATCGTCAGCTTCTCCTGTGTAGGCAGACGGTCAGCAAACTCCGGCCAGATATCATGAGCATGAGCAGCACCGGTAGATGACCCGTCCACCATCAACAATACCCGGTCAGCCTCTTCAATAGCTTTAAAGGCCCGCTCAACACCAATCTGCTCTACCCGGTCATCGGTTTCACGAAGACCTGCCGTATCAATCACATGAAGCGGCATGCCATCGATATTAATATGTTCTTTCAATACATCGCGGGTCGTTCCGGCAATATCGGTAACAATTGCTGTATCCCTGCCAGCCAGAACATTCATCAGGCTGGATTTTCCGGCATTGGGACGACCAGCAATCACTACGGTCATACCATCTCTCAGGATGGCTCCCTGACCAGCTTCACGAATAACGTCACTGAGCTGTTGCGAGATGCTTTCCAGCTCACCAGTTACTTTACCGTCATTCAGGAAGTCGATTTCTTCTTCCGGAAAGTCGATGGCCGCCTCAACATAGATTCTCAGCTCAATCAAAGACTCAACCAGAGCATTGACCCGCTGTGAGAAAGCTCCCTGAAGAGAGCGCAGAGCAGAACGAGCAGCCTGTTCGGAAGTACTGTCAATCAGATCTGCAATGGCCTCAGCCTGAGCAAGATCCAGTTTATCATTGAGAAAAGCTCGCTCAGAGAACTCACCGGGATTTGCTTGACGAATACCAAGAGCAAGAATGCGTTTCAGCAGCATATCCAGGATGATGGGGCCACCATGCCCCTGGAGCTCAAGAACATCCTCTCCGGTAAAGGAGTTGGGGTTTGGAAAATAAAGAGCTATGCCTTCATCCAGAACCTGACCATCAGTATCATGAAATGGGGTATAGTGAGCAAACCGTGGCTTAGGCTCCAACTTTAGCACTTCTCGTGCTACACGAATTGCATCAGGACCAGACACCCGAATAATACCTACTCCTCCCCGACCGGGGGCTGTGGCCTGAGCCGCAATGGTATCCTGGTGAAGGTTGCTGAGATCAGACATAACAAGCCATCAGTAACTGCTAAAACGATGGCATAGTCTATGCGCGGAGCCTGTTTTAGTACAGGGTCATGAATTTATATTGTAGGGCAGCTTCAATCGACTATTGTCACGAAGCTTATTGATATCTTTGTTGATAAAAGCATCAGGGTTGAGTTTATAGATGGCTTTCATCAGTGATGTCCAGTTGTCATATTCCGGAAACTTGGGTAAGAGCTTAATGGCTACCATACTGATGGTATAGCCATCAGGTACTCTATATACAGGTGTCTTACCGATCCTGGATAGCAGAGAGTTACTGATTTTGTTATATGAAGGGGCTGTCACTTTCCCCGTCGTATCCTCTCGGCTTCTTTCACTGATTTGTGTATCTCTATTACGCTCTGCAGGCTTGGGTTGTCTCGATGTGCTATCAATTTTCTGCTTATGGGACTTTTTCTCCGGCAGCTGCAACACAGTCCCTTTTCTGAGCGCACCAATATCATTATTCACAAACAGTGCTGGGTTTAGCTTTGCTAACTCCTGAAGTAAATCATACCAGCTGTCAAACTGTGGATAATCTGGTATCAGCTTATGCGCAATAGCAGCAAGGCTTTCACTTTCTGTGACCTTATAAATGGTGTCTATTTTCTGCTGAACAGGTTGCTCTTTAGGGGCAGATGAGCTCTTCCGAGTTAACTTTGCTAACTGCTGGCGTGGTTTTTGTGGCTTACTGTGATTGTAACTGTTTGATTTTTTTGCATCTAGCGTTGCTAACTTCTGACGCGTTTTTTGCGGCTTACTGTGACTATAAGCATTTGATTTCTTTGCTTCTGATATCTCCTGAGGAGCAGCTGGCTTCTTCTTGGCCTGCTTTGCTAACTGCTGCCGTGTATTTTTCGGCTTACTGTTATTATAAGGATATGATGTCGTTTTTTCTGATTGCTCCTGAGGTAACTCCTGAATTTCAGCCTCAATCTCAGATGCACCAGAATCAGGGATGATCAGTATTTCATTAGCCCGAAGCTTGTTTGGATTACCATCAGTGAACGCCTTTGGGTTCATATGAACGATCTGTTTCATCATCCCTTTCCACCCAGTGGGCTGGGGATATTTATACTGCATTCTCCAGGCAATCGTACTGATATTGTCACCTGCCACTACCTTATAAAGATGATCATAGTGAGCGGCTTCAGGGAGATTTAACACCGTTCCTGCGCGTATCTTGTTAATATCACCATCGATAAATGCGCCTGGGTTATTTTTCACCAGAAGTTTCATAACCCCCCTCCAGCTCTTCGAGCCTGGATAAGCCTTGCTCAGCTTCATGGCTATCGTACTTATAGTGTCTCCTTTGGAAACCCGATACGTTTTCTGCCCGGCTATCGAAGAGGGTTTAGAACCTTTACTTGCGCCCCTTTCAGTTACCGCCTTATTTGCTGTCTCTACCTGCTGTTTTTTCTTTGCCTGTTCATATCCCTTTAATTTCTTACGCAATGCTTCCAATGCCTGCTTTTTAGCAACATCTCCAGAAGCCTGTGAAGACGAAATATCCTTATTAACCGGTTTGTCGGCAGAAGCCTTATTGTCATGGCTCTTTGCCTGTTCATACTCCTTCAGCTTACTGCGCAATGCTTCCAGAGCCTGCTTTTTGGCAATGTCACCGGATGTCATTGGAGAGTGGCTATTCTTTACAACTTGAGGCTTTTTCCCACTCTTGATATCTAACAGGCTAAAAGCAATCTGCCGTCCGTTTTTATCGGAACGGATTTCGTAAATACCATAAGCCTTACTTCTTCCAGCAGAAAACTTAACAACAGCTGTCAATTGCTTCGCTCCGATGTCTCGGATTGAATGAGCCCTGATCACAGTTTCTTTGTTGCTATTAGCCGTTATGTCAAACCGAAGACCAGCAACCTGCTGATTATAATCAATGCCTTTCCGGTAATAGTCGGTAATTGAGCCCAACTGCACCTTGAGGTTGTCTTTGCCTGCAAGCCCTTCTGGAAGGTCTTTGACGATAATTGTTGAGTTTAAGGCGTTATTTAGTGAAACGTTCGATGGCGTTGTCTTGTTTTGGCTATGTGCAACGACGGTTTTATCCGAAGGCTCTAACCGTGCAGCTTCAGATGCCTTTACGGTAGGAGCTGATGGCTTTTCAGCTACCACTTGAGCAACTTGCTGAGTAGATTCAGGTAATTTCAACTGCGCATCAGCTCGCAGTTTATTGATATCACCATTGATGAATGCGTCTGGGTTCAGGGATGCCAGCCTGTTCATCAGGGTTCGCCAGCTTGAAACCTCTGGATACAGGGGTAACAACTCCATGGCAACACGACTGATACTTTGACCAGCCTTTACCTGGTAATGCCCTGATGAAGACGTATTAAGATCTTCTTCGTCTGAAGCTGTAATGCTGGCCTCAGATGGTAATGACTGAACAGCAGAGGGGGTTGTTCTGGCTTGTGTTTTAATATCTTTTTCATCTGAAGCAGGGCTGCTGGCTTCAGGTGGTAATGCCTTGACACTAGAAGGTGGTATCTTGGCAATAGAAGTTGATGGCTCTTGAGCTTTTGGGGTTATAAGTGGCTTTTCTGAAGGTTTATGATCAGTGTTAAGTAAATTTAAAGTAACATGCCGCTCTTTATTGGGCGTTAACTTGAAATCATAGATCCCATATATCTTCTGATTTCCCACCGTCAACTTGATAACAGCCTTCAGCTTGTTGGTGGTAATTTCCCGAACTGAGCGAACCCTGATCAGCGGCTTTCCATTGCTATCCTTGGCCACTTTAAACCGCAGACTGGAAACCTGCTTGTCATACTCAATATTATGCCGGTAAAAGTCCGTAATGGACCCAAGCTTTACTTTAAGCTTCTTATCGGCAAGTTCAGACGGCAGAGCATCAATGGCAATGGTTGCATTAAATAATTGGTACTGGTCAGTACCAAGCGTCATATATCCCAGTTCAGGATTGGCCGATGCGCTCCCGATAACACTGCTGACAATGGCCGTGCTTATCAGTTTTTTTATCATGTTGCTGATCTTATCCAGTTAGCTCAAAGTGGGAAGCCTCTGTTACTAACTGTTTATCGGTTCAGCCATGAGCAACTGTAGAAAATTCAGGCTCTATTTTTTACAGCATAAGAATAAGTATGTGCAGGTACTTACCGGAATAGGAATTTTTTGAAGAGAGGTTCAGGAGAAGAGGGTAACGAAGCAGCTTTACAACAGGAAAGCTGCTTCGTGGAAGGCTTAGCCTTCTTTTTCAATTTTTTTGGTAATGATGTACTGCTGGATAATCGACAGAACGTTGTTTGTCACCCAGTACAGAACCAGACCTGCTGGGAAGAACAGGAAGAAGAAGGTGAAGATCACCGGCATCATCTTCATGACCTTAGCCTGCACAGGATCTGGTGGTGTCGGGTTCAGCATCTGCTGAATAAACATCGAAGCACCCATGATCAGCGGCAGGATAAAGTACGGATCCATCTGAGAAAGATCGTGAATCCAGCCCAGCCATGGCGCTTGTCGCAGCTCCACAGACTCAAGCAGCGTCCAGTACAGGGCAATGAATACAGGCATCTGGACAAGAATAGGCAGGCAGCCCCCCATCGGGTTAACCTTCTCCTTCTTGTACAGTTCCATCATGGCCTGAGACATTTTCTGGCGATCATCGCCAAATTGTTCTTTCATTTCCTGCAGCTTTGGACCCAGCTTGCGCATTTTGGCCATGGACCGGAAGCTGGTGGCATTCAATGGATAGAATACAGCCTTAACCAGTACTGTCAGAAGAATAATGGACCATCCCCAGTTGCCCACCAGAGAGTGAATCCACTTCAAGAGGGTAAACAGTGGCTGAGCCAGGAACCAGAGCATACCGTAGTCAACCGTCAGCTCCAGACCATCAGACAGAGACTTCAGATTTTCCTGATTCTTTGGGCCAACATACAAGGTCGCACCGGTCTCAATGGTTTCACCTGGCTTGGCTACAATGGCATCGTCATAGAAACCGACGAAGTTGTAGCCATCTTTATTCTGCTTGGTGTAATACTGATGCACTTTTTGCTGGTCAGGAATCCACGCGCTGACAAAGTAGTGCTGGAGCATGGCTGCATAACCACCCTGAACCCGCTCAGCGAATGGCTTATCGGAAAACTCATCAAAAGGCAGCTTGGTGTAAGGCTCATCATTAGAGCGAACAGCCGCCCCCAGATAAGTATTCATTGGCGCTTTTGAGTTGAGCTGACTTGGATCTTCTGAGTTATCCCGCTTCAGCTGTGCATAAAACTGATCGCGCCACACCTTGTCGCTGTTATTTACAATCTTGTAATTAACCGAAACATCGTAGCTGTCACGATAAAAGGTGAAGGTTTTGGTAATGTCGACCCCATCCGTATTTTTATGGAGGTCAACAGTCAACTTGTTCTCACCATCCTCAAGCGTGTAATTGGCTTGTTTTACATGATAAACCCCGCGAAGGTTATCCGCGTCAGGACCATCGGTTTTTGCCAGTGCACTCTGTGCAGTAAATACACACGTTGTTTCTCCCTGACAGTCCGGGCTGTTCACCAGAAGCTGGAAAGGAACGGTTTGCTCACCTTCTTCTGGCAACCATGCCGGGTATTGAGGCAGGGTCAGACTGATGATATCGCCACCTGCTGGGTCAATCAGTGCGTCAACCGTATTGGTCTTGACGCTGATTAGCTGGGCAGAAGGTTTTGAAGCACCATCGTCGGTAGAAGGGATAGAGTTGCCATCAGTAAACGAAGGCATATCGGAGCCAGCTTGACTGCTGGATACGGAGTGAGCGACGGATGCCGATTTCGGCGTACCGGGATAGTCTTCATTCCATTGCTGCAGTGTCAAAACACCGACTACAGCAATAGCGCCGATCAGGAGTGTTCTTTGGAAATCCATGAGTTCCGGGCCACACATTCAGGTGAATGAATATGATTGTCTGATTGTGTCCGATGATAACCAGAATCTTTTTCCGGTACCGGGTCAAATCCTCCTGGATGCCAGGGGTGGCACCTCAGTAGTCGGAGCAAGATAAGCTTGCTACCAGTCAGAAAACCATGACGATTTAAGGCTTCCAGGCCGTAGGCAGAGCAAGAGGGGTAAAAGCGGCAGCGGCTGGGCATCAGAGGACTCAGCGCATAGCGATATATCTTGATCATCCCGATGAATAATGCTCGGGGGATATTTGCTAATCTGCCCATGTATATGCCTTCATTCTGTCGGAGCCTTTAGCTCTATAGAAAGCCTTCAGCCTTATAAAAGCCGTATGCTTATTAAAATGCCCTCCGCGGGCAACAGCCTCAGCAGTCAATGCTCAAAAGTGGCTGTTTATATAAGAAAGCTTTCTGAGCCTGGTCGAGCCGAACAGGAAATACCGTAGGGCTTCCTGTTACATTACTCTGGCATGTTCTTTCAGGTTGGATGGATATCAAGCCTGGCCAAAAGTTATGCCGACGCTTCCCATTCGTGCAGCCTTCGTTTCAACCTTTGCCACTGCTTGTTGAGAAGCTGGTTCAGATCACTGTCATTTAGATCACTGAAACCTTTCCGGACTAAAACGACAATATCCAGGTTACCTACTTCATCCTGTTGCAGACGAAAGGTTTCCCGGATATGACGTTTGGCCCGGTTTCGGCCAACGGCAGTACGAATATTTTTTTTGGCAACCACCAACCCCAGTCTTGCACGGCCAAGCTCATTGGCTTTTGCCAGTATAAGAAGCTGTCTGCTGGATACCTTGATATCCGTTGTATCAAATACCTGTTTGAAATCAGCCGAGGAGCGTAGCCGTGATTCACGGCTAAAAGATAAGCTCACACTGATAGCTCTAATCAGGCTGACAGACGCTTGCGTCCCTTAGCTCGACGACGGTTGATTACCGCACGGCCGTTCTTGGTAGCCATGCGTGCACGGAAGCCGTGGTTACGCTTGCGCTTCAGATTGCTTGGCTGGAAAGTTCTTTTCATCGTGGTTACTCGTTTTAATGGACTTACAAAAGACGGGCATTCTAAGTAATTGCAGGGTTAGCGTCAATTTGCATTTGTCAAGAAGCACCGTATTACCACCCGTTGTTTCCCCTACACATCCTTCGTTCTTTATATATAAGAAGAAAGGTTCATTTCAAAGTTCATAAGAATTCCATTGCTTCATAAATATATAAATAGAAGAGTTATCTCTTATGTGATGTTTTTTGATTTTATTATGATTATATAGAAAGGTTTTTTCTGTGGATAACTCCTTTTATGTCAGTAGCAGCCTGATCTCAGGCGTGTGTACTTCCTTGTCGAAATCCCGAATTTATGCTGTTGCTTTGGTCTTGATCTCCTGTGGGTAAGTGTCCCGGTTATCCACAGATCAAGTGTTATTCAATTTACCCACAGGAAGATCATAAGGTTTATTGCCATTCATAAACGAACCTACCCACAGGGAATAGTGAGTAATATTTTCCTTCGCATTATGGGGTTTTATTTTTCTAACCTTTTGAAATATAAAGATTTTATTGCTTTTGGTTTATCTGCTGTCTTTTGTTGCAGGTGTGGATAACTTTTGCCAGAAAGGATACAATTTCCTTTTGTCTATCCAACCTTTATTTCATACCTGAAGGTCTTCAGCAGGCTGTCTGACCGGCTTCAGTGATATCCGTATCAGATCTTGATCTGTACCTGGAGAGTAGGAGAGTGCCTGTGCCCCTTGAGCTATGGCAAAAATGTATCGATATCTTGCAGGATGAGCTGTCTTCTCAGCAGTTCAACACCTGGATTCGCCCTTTGAAAGTGATGGGGGATGAACACGATCTGTGTTTATTGGCTCCCAACCGTTTTGTTGCCGACTGGGTTAAAGAAAAGTTTTTGCCAAGAATCGAAGAGATTCTGGATGAACTGTCTGATGGGGACTCTCCAGCCGTAGCTCTGGCGGTTTCTAATCGCCGACCACCCTCACTGAGCAAGCGATCGGCACGCCCAAGAGAGCCTCAGCTGAGGGAAGTTCAACCAAGAGAGATAGCTGTTTCAGAGAAGCCCATTGAGAATCCGCTTAAACAGGCTGCTATTGAGCGTTCAGTGGTTACTCATGAGCTGGTGTCTTCTTTACCGGTAGCTCAGGATAATACACCTGAACCTGACCTGGTATCAGAGCCAGTGAGCTCAGGTATCCCTTCTCAGGAAGATTACTCAAGACAGGCAGAAGAACTCTCTCAGATAAAGGTAAACCCTCTGAAAGAGTCTGTAAGTGATATGCCTGAAGAGCCTGTAACACCTGTTCGACAGGTAGAGGTTGAAGGTTCTATCAAGCACCACAGTTCTTTGAACACTGGTTTCACTTTTGAAACGTTTGTTGAGGGTAAGTCAAACCAGCTGGCACTGGCGGCAGCTCGACAAGTGGCAGAAAACCCCGGTGCTTCCTATAACCCACTGTTCTTATACGGTGGTGTAGGTCTGGGTAAAACTCACTTGATGCATGCTGTGGGTAATTTCCTGGTTAAGCAGAACCGCAATGCTAGAGTCGTTTATCTGCACTCTGAACGTTTTGTTGCCGATATGGTGAAAGCACTGCAGTTGAATGCCATTAATGATTTTAAAAAGTATTATCGCTCTGTTGATGCTCTATTGATTGATGATATCCAGTTCTTTGCCGGTAAAGAGCGTTCACAGGAAGAGTTTTTCCATACGTTCAATGCACTGCTTGAAGGTGGTCAGCAGATGATCCTGACTTGTGACCGTTACCCAAAAGAGATCAGCGGCGTTGAAGAGCGTCTGAAGTCTCGATTTGGCTGGGGGTTAACGGTAGCCGTTGAACCTCCTGAACTGGAAACCCGTGTTGCCATTCTGATGAAAAAAGCAGAACAGCAGAAAGTGGAGCTTCCCCATGAAGCAGCCTTCTTTATTGCCCAGAGAATACGTTCAAATGTTCGTGAGCTTGAAGGTGCTCTGAAGCGGGTTATCGCCAGTGCTCACTTTATGGGGCGTCATATTGATATTGATCTGATCCGTGAGTCCCTGAAAGATCTGTTGGCTTTACAGGATAAACAAGTCAGTATAGATAATATCCAGAGGACGGTTGCAGAGTACTACAAGATCAAGGTGGCGGATATTCTTTCCAAGCGTCGCAGTCGTTCTGTGGCAAGGCCTCGCCAGATTGCTATGGCTCTGTCTAAAGAGCTGACCAGCCATAGTTTGCCAGAGATTGGTGATGCCTATGGTGGACGTGATCATACCACGGTGCTTCATGCCTGCCGTAAGGTGAAAGAGCTGGTTGAAGTGGATAATGAGATCAAAAGCGATTACAAAAATCTGCTGCGATCACTGACCAGTTAACTCTTATTTATTCTTATTTTTCAGAAAGGCCTTCGTGCCTTTCCAGTTAGCCAAGAGAAAGGAAAGCGATGAAATTTACCATTAATCGGGAAGCATTGCTTAAGCCACTTCAGCTGGTTGCCGGTGTGGTTGAGCGTAGACAGACGCTGCCGGTATTGTCGAATGTGTTGATGGTAGTCGATGGAGACCAGCTCTCTTTAACCGGTACTGACCTGGAAGTTGAACTGGTTGGCCGTGTTGCCCTTGAGGATGTTGCCGAAGCAGGGGAGATTACGGTTCCGGCCAGAAAGCTGATGGATATCTGTAAGTCTCTGCCTGAAAACACCATGATCGAAGTGCATCAGGACGATCAGAGGGTCAAGGTAAAGGCTGGCAGATCCCGTTTTACCCTTTCTACTCTGCCGGCTAATGAGTTTCCCAGTATTGAAGAAGAGGCCGGGTCGGTATCCTTTACCATTGGTCAGTCACGTCTTCGTCGCCTGATTGATCGTACCGGCTTTGCCATGGCCCAGCAGGATGTTCGCTACTACCTGAATGGTATGTTGCTGGAGGTCAGCCAGAACTGCCTCCGCGCTGTGGCTACCGACGGCCACCGCCTAGCAATGTGCAGTGTGGATGCAGATATCAATCAGCAGGAAAAACATCAGGTTATCGTGCCCCGTAAAGGTATTCTAGAGATGGCCCGTCTGCTGATTGAAGGGGAGGAGAGTGTTCACATCACTCTTGGCGCGAATCATATCAGAGCCAAAACCGGTGATTTCATGTTTACCTCAAAACTGGTAGACGGTAAGTTCCCTGACTATGAGCGCGTGATCCCTAAAGGTGGTAACAAGATCATTATTGGCGAACGTCAGGAGCTGCGTCAGGCATTCCAGCGTGCTTCTATTCTATCCAATGAAAAGTATCGTGGTATCCGCCTGATTCTTTCTGACGGTCAGCTCAAGGTTATTGCCAATAACCCGGAGCAGGAAGAGGCAGAAGAAGAGCTTAGCCTGGCTTATCACGGTGACTCAATGGAGATTGGCTTTAACGTCAGCTACCTTCTGGACGTGCTTTCCGTTCTTTCTGGTGAGTCCATCAAGATGACGCTCTCAGACCCTAATAGCAGTGCGCTTCTTGAGGAGTCTGAGTCTGGCGATTCCACGTATGTTGTTATGCCCATGAGGCTTTAACAGCCTGTCGGCAGAAGTAGTCAGTGGCTGATGTTGAAAACAGCATCAGCCACTTGCCTGTCCTGATCCGGCCCCGGGCTACTCAGGCTCGGAAATAAACAGAATATGATCCAGCAGCTCTCCATAACCGATATTAGAAACCTCTCCTCTGTTTCGATTAAACCTTCCCTCTCTGTAAACGTGCTCTATGGGCTCAATGGCAGTGGTAAAACCAGTGTGCTCGAAGCTATACATATTCTCGGCGTTGCCCGTTCGTTTCGGACATCCAGAATCAAACCGGTGATCAATCGCGATGCAGAGGTTTGCACGGTCTTTGGTCGCTTAGGCGTGACATCCGGATCTATACCGGTGGGTGTTTCCAGAAACCTTCGGGATGAGACGCTACAGATTCGGGTTTCCGGTGAAAACCTCAAGTCCACATCAGAGCTTGCTCGGTTGTTACCGTTACAGGTGATTAATCCTGATACCTTCCGTTTGCTTGAAGGCTCTCCAAAGCTAAGGAGGAACTTTATCGACTGGGGGGTGTTTCACGTGAAACATCATGACTTTTTCCCGTTATGGAAACGCATGCAGAAAGCGCTGAAACAGCGGAACAGTCTGCTCCGTCATGGTAGAATAAACGGTTCTGAACTGATTTCGTGGAACGTAGAGTTTGAAAAAGCAGCAAATGCTATCGATGTATTGCGCAGCGATTATATTCAGAGATTGACTCCGGTCTTTAATGAAGTGTTGTCTGAATTGACAGACTTGGAGAACCTGACGCTTCAGTATTATCGTGGTTGGGATAAAGAGCGGTCTCTAAACGAAGTGCTCGGCAGTGGACTGGCTCGGGATGCGCAGTCTGGTTATACCCATTCTGGCCCTCAGCGAGCAGACCTAAGAATTCGTGTTGATAAGGTGAGTGCTGTTGATATTCTCTCACGAGGTCAGATGAAACTGGTGGTATGTGCGCTGAAACTGGCTCAGGGATTCCTTTATAAAGAGCTGAGTGGTAAGCAGTGTGTTTTCCTTGTGGATGACCTGCCATCAGAACTTGATATTCCACACAGGCTGGCGTTATGCCAGCTGTTTCAAAAAATGAACTGCCAGACCTTCATCACCTGCGTTGAGAAGGAGGCACTTGAAGATTGCTGGTTGCCTGAAACGGAAGTAAAAATGTTTCACGTGAAACATGGGCAAATTACACTGGATGATAACCCTGGTCAGCAAAGTATTCGCCGGGCTGAGTCTTTGGAGATAGAGCATGAGTGAACAAAACTACGACGCATCCAATATTAAGGTCCTTAAGGGCCTGGATGCTGTCCGCAAGCGCCCGGGGATGTACATTGGTGATACCGATGATGGTACCGGTCTGCACCACATGGTGTTTGAGGTGGTTGATAACTCCATCGACGAAGCGCTGGCGGGTCACTGCGACAAAATTTCTGTCATTATTCACCCGGATGAGTCCATTACGGTTAAAGATAATGGCCGTGGTATTCCTGTAGATATCCATGAGGAAGAGGGCGTTTCTGCCGCTGAAGTTATCATGACGGTGCTTCATGCCGGTGGTAAGTTTGATGACAACACCTATAAAGTATCCGGTGGTTTGCACGGCGTTGGTGTATCAGTGGTTAATGCACTTTCCAGCCAGCTTAAACTGACCATTCGCCGGCATGGAAAGGTTCATCAGCAGGTTTACCATCAGGGGGTTCCGGAAGAACCATTGAAGGTTATTGGCGAAACGGATGTCACCGGTACGGAACTGCACTTTATCCCTTCACCAGAGACCTTCTCAAATATTCAGTTCAGCTATGACATCCTGGCCAAGCGCCTGCGTGAGCTTTCTTTCCTGAATTCAGGTGTCTATATCCAGCTGACGGATGAGCGCACCGGTAAGGTTGATGACTTCAAATACGATGGTGGTCTGAAGGCATTTGTTGAGCACCTGAACCAGAATAAGACCACCATCAATAAAGTCTTTCACTTCGAAATCACCCGTGATGACGGTATTGGTGTAGAAGTGGCCATGCAGTGGAATGACAGCTTCCAGGAAGGGGTATTCTGTTTTACCAACAACATTCCTCAGCGCGATGGTGGGACACACCTGGCGGGCTTCCGTGCAGCACTGACACGAAGCCTGAACGGCTATATAGAGCGGGAAGGTTTCCAGAAAACGGCTAAGGTTGCTACTTCCGGGGATGATGCTCGAGAAGGTCTGACGGCGATCATTTCCGTTAAAGTCCCGGATCCTAAATTTTCCTCCCAGACTAAAGACAAGCTGGTTTCCTCCGAGGTGAAAACCGCAGTAGAGCAGGAGATGGGTAAATACCTTTCGGACTACCTGATTGAAAACCCTCAGGAAGCCAAGGCGGTAGTCGGTAAGATGCTCGATGCTGCCAGAGCGCGTGAAGCGGCTCGTAAGGCACGTGAAATGACCCGCCGTAAAGGTGCTCTTGATATTGCAGGATTGCCGGGAAAACTGGCTGACTGTCAGGAGAAAGACCCTGCGCTTTCTGAACTGTACATAGTGGAGGGTGACTCTGCGGGTGGATCAGCCAAGCAGGGCCGTAACCGAAAGACTCAGGCAATTCTGCCATTGAAGGGTAAGATCCTGAACGTTGAGAAAGCCCGCTTTGACAAGATGCTTTCATCCCAGGAAGTAGGAACCCTGATTACTGCCCTGGGTTGTGGTATCGGTCGTACAGAGTTCAATATTGAAAAGCTCCGTTACCATAACATCATCATCATGACTGATGCGGACGTGGATGGATCTCACATTCGTACGCTTCTGCTGACCTTCTTCTTCCGCCAGATGCCGGAGCTGATTGAAAATGGCTATATCTATATCGCTCAGCCACCACTGTATAAGGTTAAGCGTGGTAAGCAGGAGCAGTATCTGAAAGATGATGGTGCATTGGATGGTTATCTGACTCAGTCAGCACTTGAAAATGCCAGTCTGCATGTTAACGAAAATGCACCTGGGATCAGTGATCATCCTCTTGAGGAGTTGGTAAAAGAGTTCAGGGACGTCCATAAAGTGGCTGATAAACTGTCTCGTATTTATCCAGTCTCAGTACTTCGTGAAATGATTTACATGCCTGAAGTCACTGCGGAGAGTCTGGCTGATAAGAGCGTGATGGAGTCCTGGGTTGCCCAGCTGAGTGAAAGAATTGATAACCTGAAAGCTGCAGGCAGCACCATGACCTTCTCTGTAGAGGAAGACAGGGAGCTTAATGTCTGGCTGCCAAAAGTAACGATTATTGCCCACGGTGTTGATAGTCACTACCGCTGGAATGCTGACTTCTTCTCTTCTGCTAACTATGGAAAGATTGTTTCTCTCGGTAATAAACTGCAGGGTCTTATCGAAGACGGGGCTTTTGTTCAGAAAGGTGAGCGTAAGAAGGAGGTATCTTCCTTTGAAGAAGCCCTTGAATGGCTGATGAGTGAATCAACCAAGCGTCACTACATCCAGCGTTATAAGGGTTTGGGTGAGATGAATCCGGAACAGCTGTGGGAGACAACCATGGATCCGGATGTACGCAGAATGCTTAAGGTAACCATTGAAGATGCCATTGCAGCTGATCAGATCTTCAATACTCTGATGGGCGATCATGTTGAGCCTCGCAGAGAGTTTATCGAGAGCAATGCGCTGAATGTCGCCAACCTCGATATTTAATATATTCCAGTGCCGGTTTTAACCGGCACTTTTTTGATTCTCAGGTGCTCTGCTAATGTCTTCAGAATTTAAAGCAATTATTCGACAGGAGCTGGAAGAAGCGGCTGTTGTTTTGAGCCGGTTCCTGGATGATGAAGCCAATCTTGAATCTATAGACCTTGCTGCTCAACTATTGTCTGAGAGCTTTAAAGCCGGTGGCAAGGTGCTTTCCTGTGGTAATGGCGGTTCTCATTGTGACGCTATGCACTTTGCTGAAGAGTTGACTGGACGTTTCCGAGAAAACCGTCCTGGCTATGCCGCTATTGCCATTTCAGACCCCAGTCATATCTCCTGTGTATCCAACGATTTTGGCTATGAGTATGTCTTCTCTCGTTACGTTGAAGCGGTAGGTAGAGAAGGGGATGTACTGCTTGGGATCAGCACCAGTGGTAATTCCGGAAACATCATCAAGGCTGTAGAAGCTGCCAGAGCAAAAGGGATGAAGGTTATTCTGCTTTCAGGCAAAGATGGTGGCAAGATGGCAGGTATGGCGGATGTTGAAATTCGTGTTCCTCACTTTGGTTATGCTGACCGGATTCAGGAAATTCATATCAAGGCAATTCATATTATGATTCAGCTTATTGAAAAGTATATGGAATAAAAAAGGCCGGTTGCACCGGCCTTTTTTATTCCATGAAGCTTTCAGTTCATTTTATTCAATGAACCTGCAATCCAGTTCCGTGTAGCATCATTAACTTCTGCCACTGACAGCGGCTCAGTTTTAACCACAGGACCAATTTCAACCTGTATGGTACCTGGTCGTTTTAACCATGAATCATTCGGCCAGAAAACACCGGCGTTGTGGGCAATCGGAAGAATATCCACTTCTGCTGCTTTCGCCAGACCTGCCCCTCCACGTGAAAACTTTCCTGGCTCACCGGGATGGGTTCGAGTTCCTTCAGGAAAAATAAGAACCCAGACGTTATGCTCAAGTGCCGCTTTACCCTGATCTCTTACTTGCTGCAGAGCTTGTCGAGCATCCTTACGATTAATGGCAATCGGTTTTATTTTTTTAAAAGCCCAGCCAAAGAAGGGGATTTTCAGTAGCTCCTGTTTGATCACCTGAGTTTGAGGCGTCAGTAATGTTTGCAGGAAAAAGGTTTCCCAGGTGCTTTGATGGTTACTGATAACCACACAAGGAGTATCAGGTATATTCTCTCTTCCTTTTACCTCCCATCGAACGCCACAAATTAAACGACAAAGATATACCGATACAATGGCCCATGTTTTGACAAATATTCGGTGACGGAGTTTAAACCGGAAAGGGTAGATAAACAGGATCATCAGCATTGCCCAGAACACAGTCCAGACCGCCAGCGAAAAGTAAAAGACAATGGTTCTTATAAAAGAAAAGGTATTGGCTACTGCCTGGGTGGTTGCAGAACCGACAGCTGATGACATTAAAATCCCTCTGAAAGTAATTCTTCTACAAAGCTGTTGAGATTGTTATGAACAGGTACTTCCCTGGTACCAGAAAGTTCTTCTGGATGCTCGATGAGTTTAGCTTGGGTTTTAAGGCCTTTGCCAGTCAACACCAGTGCAACCTTACAACCACTGGTTACACCCGCCTGTAAATCACGAAGAGAATCACCGATTACCCAGGTTTCTGCTGGGTTAGCGCCGTAATCAGTAAAAATCTGGTCTATAAGGCCTGTTTTTGGCTTTCTGCACTGACAGTGATCATCCGGCCCGTGTGGGCAGTAGTAGATTCCATCAACATGACCACCCTGGGCTTTGACCAGTCTGGTTAGCTTGTCATGCATGGCATCGAGCTCTTTGAGCGTGAAGTAGCCACGAGCTAATCCGGACTGGTTTGTCGCTACGACGACGCTATAGCCCTTAGAGGACAGTCGGGCAATGGCTTCAATACTTCCCGGAATGGGAAGCCACTCTTCTTCAGACCGTATGTACTGGTCTGAATCTTCATTGATAACGCCATCTCGATCCAGAATAACAAGCTTGGTCATAGTGCTCCTGAAACACATAAAAAAAGTGCGGCTGGCGCCGCACTTTATCAGGTTGTGCTTAGCTTTTCTGTAACAAAAAAATACTGCTTTTGTTTCAGAATGTCCGTACCTGTGTACTGCGTCTATAACCGTCTGAATTATTTGTTTTTTTGATGTTTCCTGATGTGTATGCAGGCTATCAAATTTCTATGTGGTGTAAGAGCTTTGGTGGCAAGCATTGGTGGCAAACCCTATAATTCTTGCCACCAATCAAGAATAAGTACAAAAAAGACGGATCAATTATGAACGTAACCAAAGAGGATATACAGCGATTTGTTGACGCTGCTATTCCGGGTTCAAAAATTCAAGTCGGAGAAAACCTTCATTTAAGGACATCCAGTTCAGGGCGAATCACCTATTCAGCAAGGTATACAGACCAGAATCAGAAAAGGAGAGAAAAGACATTGGGTGGTCATGGGGAAATTACCCTGACTAAAGCCAAGCTTAAAGCTCTGGAATTAAAAGAGGCGAAACCGGAAAACATAATCCGTAGGAAAACCTTTGAGGATATATACAAGCTGTTATTGCAGGAGAAAAAGGACGAACTGGAAAAAGAAGTGATCAGCCAGAAAACATACGACACTTATGTTAGAAATAAGAAACGGATCACCACACTTTTGAAAATGGGGATTGATCAGGTTACTACGATGGACATCAAGCAGTGCCTGAATGAATGCAAGAATAAGCCATCACTTTGTAATAAAGTGCTTTCCCTCATCCAACAAGTTTTCTCGCTGGCATACAGTCTAAGGCTGATAGAGTTTGATCCAACCTATCGACTGTCACCAAAAAAGGATGCAGGCGGTGCAGAGAATATTAAGACGCGTTCCTTGTCGGTAGAAGAAATAGAGATCGCTTTTGATTACCTTGGAAGGTATGCCAGTAGAAAGGTTTACCTCTGCTGTGCTTTGCTTTTGGTTTTCGGTTGCCGGAAGAATGAATTGATCAGAGCAAAGAAATCAGCCTTTGACCTTGAAAAAGGGATATGGACAACAAAGCAGAAAAAACACAAAAAACGGATCAATGAAAGGGAAATCAAAGGCCAGCCTGCGGAGGTTCCTATGGAACCGGAAGTTGTTGCCATGGTGAAAGAAATGATGGCGTTAAGTAAACGGTCTGACTATTTGGTGTCAGCTACCAGAATGCCGTTCACTACTCCAATTTCAACCGCAACGATAAACAATACCTTGGACAGGATGTTCGAAATGTCAGACATCCCCATAGACCGCTTTCATCCGCATGATTTACGGCGTACAACTGTGAGCGTTATGCGGGATGTACTGGATATTGATCACGATGTCGTTGAGAAGATGCAAGGGCATTCACTGGGGAAGGTGCAGCAGCATTATAAGCGGGAGTTACTGGATCAGCGGCGAGTAGCACAACGGAAGCTACTCGATCTGATAGGGGTATACATTTTAGATTGAGTCCATGTATTGCTCTACATCAGAACGGCGAAACAGCACACGGCGCATTGGTAGATCAACCGGTTTTGGAAACTCTGGGTGCTGACGGAGTTTCCAGATAGTCTTTCTGCAAATTCCGTACTCAGCTTCTATCTCTTTCACAGTAATGAAGCGTGGCGCATTCCTTTCCATATATCTACCCCTTCATAAAAAACTTCAAAATGTCGTAACCAAAGACCGGCTGGCATGGTGTGCTCATTAGCTGCTTGCCCTTGTCTCGGAACTGCTTTGCGGATGGGTCCCACATCTGGCCATAGTGCCAGCCGGTGTCTGTCAGAATAAATTTGCCGCTGCGCTTCATGGGCTTCCATTTGATGATGCGGTTCTTCTGCAACACATCCTCTATGTAGCCTTTTTGCAGCTCCAGCTCGTCGGCCAGTTCATAGATTGAAAAGTGATCCGGCAGGCCGTAGCGGCCCCGCATCCGGTCATAGCTGCGCTTGCTCCCTTTTTGTCGGGTGATGGCGGGTTTCACGGTGTCAGGTTGATCCTCTGCTACGGCTGGCGGTGTGGGCTTTGGTTCTGGCGCTGGTGTCTTTTCTGCCGGTTTTGGCGTGACGTAACGCCGCCATGGTTTGGTGAGCGTCGGCAGTACGGAGGCATACCACTTCAGTTGCTTGACGGGGGGGCCGTCACCGTGATGCTTGCCCACGTCGAGCATTTCACAGAACGGCTTGCCCTTGTCGGTAGGCGTCCACTGATCACCCACCCTGACCTGCAATCCGTGGTCGTGAAGGTGCAGGTTCATATTGACGGCGGAGAAGACCGGATCGGACAGTTTGCCCAGCTCGGTAACCGTGTAAAGCGGGGCTTTGACCGGGGCGATCAGGGCGGGGTGACCCATTTCTTCCAGTGGGGAAAAGTCGAGGCGTTTCTTGACCATGCGATCTGCCGCCAGCATGGCCTGGTTACCGTCAAGGCCGAACTCTCTGGCAAAGGTGATGGCTTTGAGGCTGGCGTCCATGTGGAGCTCCAGCAGTTGGTGCGGGGAGGGGTGATCCTCCTGCTTGATCATGGGCTGTGATTTGCCGGACTCCAGATCGTGCCACCGCTGGATGATCGCAGCTCGACGTTTAACGTCATAGCCAGTGATCAAGGTCATGCACTCATAGAAAGGCAGGTTGTATTGGCAGTATTCCTGGCCATTTTGCTGGTTAATATAGGTGTCCTCAAATTTGGGGAGGCCCCATTCCATCTGTTCGCACATGACTTTTATGTCTCGAACAACATGGTCATGGCGTTTACCAGTGATCCTGGCAATATCACGGCTGGACATTGTTTCAACGTCTGAATTGATATTAAGAAAACCAAGAGCAGTATTTTGTTGTTCCATAACATTTGCCTTTTTTAATGTTGGTTTTGTTACTGGAGACTGGCCGCTTTACCTCCGGTTCAGGCGACGGGCGACTTTCTGGGTCTTGAACTTTGCCCGGCGCTGGGTCAGCTTCAGACGCTTCTTCCGTGGATGGCGATCCAGTGGAGTGTTTTCAGTAATCATGCTTCGTCCCTGATCAGTGGGTGGTGTGCTGTGAGCCGGGAAAGACGGCGAAATCCCCTTCCTTGCCCTCGTCGTGGTTCTCCAGAGCGGTCTGAATTACATAGGCCATAATCAGCCGTTCCTGCCGCTGGCTTTCTCTCTGGGATGCATCGTCGGGAATCGTCAGGGTCAGCAGGGCATCCAGTGCCGCACCAGTCAGGCACCCTTTACAAATTTTCTTGCCAGGTAATGAGTGGAGCAGATCGTTGGTCTGGTTTTGTGCCTTGACGCGATCCAGTTTAAGGCGGAGTAGTTTGTCCTTGTCTTCAGGCTCGTTTCGGGCGGTGTTATCAACAGACCGTGCGATATGCAGATCATTGATGGATAGCTTTGGCATCTTTGTCTCCTTTTAGAAAAGCTACGTTCTTCAAAATGGGATGTTCGGGTCATATTCGTCATAACCCTGCTGGGGAGGAGACTGCTGACCGTTACGGGCTTGCTGGTACTGGTTGTTCTGCGGTGCGTGTTGTGCCGGGTGGTTGGCCGGACGCTGCTGAGGTTGCTGTGGTGCCTGCGGGTACTGGGCAGGCTGCGGGTTCTGACCGTCCAGCATCTGGAACTGGGTATTGATGCCATTGACCACCACTTCGGTGGTGTAGCGATCCTGACCGCTGTTGTCCTGCCACTTACGGGTCTGTAGCTT
>NZ_LUKQ02000499.1 GCF_001647025.1 Endozoicomonas atrinae | reverse complement strand
GTTTTTACGTTACCCAAGGACATCGTTGTTATTTTTAAAAAAATAAAAGCAAGCTGCACAGAGGGACGAACCTCAGCTTAATAACCCCTAATCTCGGTCTTACACCCACCCTCCGCTAAGGCCGAGAAACATGAACCCCGAAAACAAAAACACCCAGCAGCAAACCATTGACCGCATTGCCGCCCAACAGGGCCAGCAACCACAAGCCCCAGGTCAACCCCCGTCTCAACAGGTACCATCGCCACAGACTCCGATGTCACCACCCAAGCAGAACGAGACACCGCCCACGGACGCCGAGAAAGCCGCCGCCGCAGGTTCACCACAAACCGAAGGTGACAAAGCCAAGGCCGAAGCCATCCTCTACGACATCGAGTTCGGAGAAGGCGACACCCGACAACTGACACCACAACAGATCAAATCCACCTTTGAACGCTACCGCGATCTCAACTTCCAGAATGCCCAGATGAAACCGGTCAATCAGGTCGTCAACGCATTCATGAAAAAGTACGGGGCAAATCCAGCACAGGCAGCCCAAGCCTTGATGAACATGGAAAAAGCCTTTGAAAAGAACCCGCAGCTTGGGCGCGAAGCAGGAGGTGATGCCAATTCCGGTCAGCAGCAGAAACAAGAACTGACCGACGACGTGTTCAAGAAATGGGAAGAGGACAACGCCGCCGCGCTCCCCCCAGGCTACAAAGAGATGTCTGGCCAGATGCGACAGATGATGCAGATGAATCAGCAGATGCAGCAGATGTTGGCCCAGGTCATCGGCGGTACCCAGGGCGTTGCCAACGCGGCCAACCAGCAGGTCAGGCAGGCCGACAACATGCGCGGTCAGGCCATGCAGCAGCAGATCGCCAACAACCTCAACCGTGTGCAGCAAGCCCTCGGCCTCGGTGACGACAAGGCCCACGAGTTCATGAGCTTCGCGGCCGAACGGGGTTACACCCTCGACGACTTTATCGACCCAGGTCTCACCGCCAAAGTCGCCCAGGACTACAAACACAACGCCATGTCTGGCGAGTACGATCGACTCAAGCAACTCTCCGAGCGTCGCCAGGCATTCACCGGTTCCATCGAGGGCACTCCCTCATCTGGCACAACTCCACCCATCGACTCACCAGAGCAGGCCGACATCGACCGGCTGTTCAACAAATACCAGAAGTAATTTCCCTGTGCTTGTCCGGCACCTTTGCCCGCTCACCCGAGCGGGATTTTTTTTAAGATAAGAGGCGGGTATTCTTAGAATTTGTCGTTCCAAAACTCACTATGTGGCAAAGCTTTGGACGCAGCATTGATCCAGTCTGCAATCAGTTGAATTTCTTGTTTGATTTGAACATCGTCAAGCTCACCAGAACGCCAGCTTTTCCAAGCAGTTTCAAAAGAATAACGAACCTTGGAAGGTGGAGAAATGTGATTACTTTCCAGCCGTTTTATCAAATCTTCGTTCCACTCAGGGTCAGACTGATCAACCCAAATGGCCTTGCTACATTCAATGTCGTCGCGTTTGAGCAACATGTAGTCATGATGGAGTATTACATGAAACGTTATATCGTCCCCATAAGCAGGGCGATTCAAAATAATTTCAATATCAGTCATTAACGTTCCCTTTTATCAGATATAAACGTCAATGGATTATAGTTAGGTTTGAAATTTTTAATACACAAGGTAAGCGCAATAAATACTAAAAAAAGGGTATCTGAAGCGATGTTTTCAGCACACTTCTCCCACCAATAACTATACTCAGCTCGCACATAAACACTGAACAACAGACAAAGGAATTACCATGATTAACGAAAAACTCTACGAATGCTTGGTGAAACTGGGTGCTGATGAGGACGAAGCCCGAGATGCTGCCAGCGAA
>NZ_LUKQ02000498.1 GCF_001647025.1 Endozoicomonas atrinae | reverse complement strand
GATCATCCTGAGTTTTAATCTGACTGGCTATTTGATCTACCAGTTTTTCGTTGATTTCAACGCTCATTGTTATTCTCCATTTTGGAGTATTAACGACAAGCGTTTACACAATTTAAATTACATTCCCTTAAAAATAGGTTATTTCTTCTTTTACCTGATAGAAAGATATGATCAGGTAAAAGAAGATATGGCAATGGCTTCACCGATGAATTAACGAAGATTTTCATGTCTATTTGTGCTTGTCTATACGCTCAATTTAGTAACTGCTTAATATAGTCATGACACACACTTCGGTATTCATGCAGCATAAACAGAATCTGCTGCATCAGCAGAATCAGGGCAACCCATCTCAAGCCCCCAGCTTTTGAGCACACCACTGTCCGCATCATGATAATCAGTAATTTCAAGTGTCCAATTACCATAGGATTTGCTACCTGACATATCTACTTCATATGTTCTATGAATATCATCCTGATCACCTCCTTTCCTGTTGTGCAATACTTTTTGGGTACCATCCAGTGCAAATAACCTCAGTTTCAAATCCCCCCTCGCAGTATGATCAATATCTACTGTTACCTTCACCAGACCAGGGTCACCAACTTCGTCCACCTGTATTGAACTACTGGCAACCCCACCATGCATAGGGATTATCAAGTCATTGATTGGTATTGTATTATTATTGGTAAATTTCTGCTGTGTTTGAAATAGTGAAATTGACCATTGATCAATAACACCTTCATCCATTTCTATACGGTCGGAACACTCAAGACTCCAAGTGCCATTGGCATTTAGCCCGGTCAAATCCAGCAAGAATGTACGATCAATATTATCTGTCATCCCACCTTGTTTACTCTGCAGTTTTCTTAATGAGCCATCTGGCAGCCGTAACCCAAGCATTAAATCGCCACTGGCAGTGTGCTTGATATTTACATCAACTTCGACAATGCCTGCATCACCAGCTTGATCAATTTTGATTTCACTCTTGGCTGTACCACCACTGTATGGCCTCACAAGATTGGGTATCGGAACCGTATCGTTATTACTGAAAGCCCGACATATCAACAACGGTGGACTTGTTGTTGAAACCTCAGAAACCGGCTCTGTAGTTATTACGAGGTCAGATGAAGCTGGAACAGGGGATTGACTCATGTCAGCTTTTAATCCAGATGCAGGGGCATTATCAACCCCTGAAGCACTTCTATCTGATAATGAATGAGCAATTGGTGGTACAATAACAGCAGTGGCTAGAAGTCCACAACACAACCCGACCGCCACTTTCCCTGCCGTTGTTTTAAGACACCTTCCACACCAGCTTTTGGATTCCGGTGGATCTTCAAAACCATAACTCTCATCATCAGAGCTGTCTTCAACTTCAGAGCCTCTATTAAACTCAATGTCATAGTCTGTTTTTTTTGAAAAAGAACAATTAGAAATGGATTGAGACGGATTCACTCTATATCTACCTAGCATCTACAGAAAACAGAAAATAAAACATATTTTCATACTACCAACAGTTGAAAGAGTTTTTGTTCTTCAGCTGTTTTTGATTCTATTACACAACGTTGCACATGGGTTAATACCACCGGGACTTTCTGCACATAATTGTTAACAGACAGCTGGTTAGACCACTGATTTGTAAATAAATTCCTCTAGGCTTCTTGGCGTCTTTATACCAATTGAATTTTCTAACTACTGTATAACTGCCCAATCACGGGAGCACAGACTGAACAGTCGACCAGCTTCGCTGCAAAGGTTATTCCAAGCTTCACAGCAACAATCTACAATATTTTCATAACCTGAAAATGCTTTGTTTGATAAGTCATGCTCCCGCATCCACTCCCATAGCCTTTCTGAGCTGTTTAACTCCGGTGCGAATGGT
>NZ_LUKQ02000497.1 GCF_001647025.1 Endozoicomonas atrinae | reverse complement strand
AAACCTTCAACGGCAGCACCATTACCGCCATTGCACAGGCGAGCAACCTCACTCATGCACCGTATAATGAGAATATCACCTCGCCAGAACTGACCATTGATCTGTTGCCCTTGATGGACAATACCGTTCTGCTTCCCGGCAGCGTCATCTTTGAATGGAACGGTGAAACCTATTTTGATCGGGACGGTTCGCTCTATAAAAACCTGAGCACCGAAACCAATGCCGGGGTTCAGGTAGGCAGGGTTGACTACAGCGGTGGCATGGCGACACTGGCGAGCTATCCCGAAGGATCGGTCAGCACCGCCACCATTCAGGCAGCGGCCACTATCGGCGTTGGCTTTAAGATTGATGCGGTCGCCTTCCGTACTCCCGGTGCTCCGATCCGTCAGGGCAGCTTGCAGCTCACGGCCGTTCGGGTGGATAACGGGGACATTATCACGGCAACGGCGGATTTTAATGGCGAGATAAACACCGCAGAAGTGGTCGGAAAAATCGACGTAACCACAGGCTGGTGTGAGCTTCAGTTTACCGATGGCAGCTCTCCTGAAGAGAAGCCTATCTACGTTATCCCGCAGAGTGTCCGTTATAACTGCGTGGTGGAAACCAGCCTACCATTAGACGCTGAATTGATCGGCCTTGATCCGGTTCGCCTGCCTCCCGATGGCAAGGTGCCTATCTATCGTGCCGGGGATATTGTGGTCATCAGCCACACGGCAAGCACCGATGCAGGTACGCCAACAGCCGGTCAGGTGATTAACCTGGCTCGTGACCATCAGGCGGAAATCGTGGTGGAAGACAGCAACGGGGTTCTGCTGGCCAGCGATCAATACACCGTCGATAGAGAGGCGGGAACCGTGACCTTTGCCGATCCGTTGAGCCTGATTGATGCTGGCAGTAACCCTCTATCTGCACCTTTCACCATTAAGGATCGGGTTGAGCACATGAGCGTGTTAAGTGACGTTCAGATCAACGGCGACCTCTCCATTATCTCCCCGGTGCCTTGGGATTTACCTGCCTCCGAAACCACGGTGAGCAGTGCAGTCGTCTATGGCGATCTTCAGGCGAGAGTGAAAAACTTTTTTAGCCAGAAGGTATGGGATAACGGTATTCCTAACTGGACGGATAACCGGATTGGGGATCAGACCACGGCACAATACAACACGGTCAATTTCCCGGTTCTGGTGACGAACAAGGGTGCCATTTATGGCAAGTGGGCGATCATCTTTACCAGTGGTTCAGCCTTTCAGGTGGTAGAGGAAAAGCTCGGGATCATTACCACAGGCACCACAGCAGCCGATACGGCTCCGATTAACCCGGAAAGCGGTGTTCCCTATTTCACCCTGAAAGCCGATGGGTGGGGAAGCGGTTGGGCAGTAGGTAACACTATCCGCTTTAACACCGATGGATGTCTTGCGCCAGTCTGGATTTGCAGAACGGTGCTTTCAGGTCAGGGAACGGAAACCAACGACGATTTTACACTACAGATTCGGGGGGATGCAGACTGATGCCGGTTCAATACTACAGCTGGAACGATTCAGGTGCCCCGGAATTTAAATATTTAAGCGGCGGTTATGGCGCTTATAAAAATTCCATCATTGAAGTGCTCGATGCGATTTTAGTGACCGGCTACGGCAGTAAACCGGGATTTGGCTGGACAAAGGCAATGACCTCGACGGTGCCGGACAGTAACCGCACCGTGTACAAAAATTATTCAGCCCATCAGGACGATATGTACCTGATCGTGGAGTCTGACGGTAATCAGCAGCAGGGCTTTAAGATGCAGATTGCCGATGTTGTGACCAGCCCGGAAAGTTACGCTGGATACAGCCAGATCACTGCCGTGACACAAACCCACGGTGGTACACAACGCTGGCACGCCATCGGCGATGAACGCACGTTGATCT
>NZ_LUKQ02000496.1 GCF_001647025.1 Endozoicomonas atrinae | reverse complement strand
GCGTCATTCGTAAGGCGATCAAGAACCGGAAGATTTTTCGGACTGATGAGTCAGTCATGAAGGTAATCTATCTGGCCATGGAAAAAGCTTCCGAGAAATGGACCATGCCGATCAGGAACTGGAAAGCAGCCATGAACCGGTTTGAAATTATGTTTCCTGACCGGTTCAAGGAGTAATAGTTTTGGTGGCGTTTACACAGAATTATTTACAGGCTCTGTACTCCATTAGAAAAAGTACTAGAAATCATATCATTAATTCGAAATACACCTAACAAGAGGCTAGGGTCAGATTCGCTATCGATAGGCAGGAAAACCAAAACCCCATTCTGGCCCTTCTTTTCCTGAATTAGCCTGATCCCCTCACTTGCAACCGCTTTATTTGTTCGAATACTTTTCAGAAGTGCTTCCCTTCTGGGCTTGCTGGATGCAAGATTTAGCCCTGCAGCTTTCTCATTTCCAGCAAGAGGTTCAATATAATAAACTGGATAGTAGTCTTCCTGAACAGGGGACAAACCTACACGACCATCATCAAGGATTGCTTTGAATCCAAAGTCCTTAAGCCCTTCATCAATTGCTTTTTGCTCGTATAGCTCGCGTTTGCTGTGTGGTACCCATGGAATCCACTCCAACGCCTGAATCCCATCATGTCTAGATAAGATAGCCCCTGAAATCATGCCGAACTCAGAACGAGTTAATACCCCTCCTCTCAAACGGAATACATCCCTCAACTGATACAGACTATCGATCTCAGTATTAATGTGGTTCTGAATAGCAAAAGCAGCCCTGATGGATTTCTCCCGAAACTCCTCATACTCAAGGAGTGACCTCTCCGTCATCATTTGGATATAACGGTTAGCCCCATAGAAAATCAAGCCAGCACATAGCAGTACGACTCCAAACCAATAAAACTTGATGAATATCTGTTCTACTTTCATTTATTTAATGAGTCAAGTTAGGAGCATCCATGATACTCATTCCAGATATCGACTATCCGATCTACCAGTGTTAAAGGGTCAAATGGTTTAATAATGACATCTGTTGCCCCTAACTCTTTAAACTGCTCCACCTCGTGCTTCTGAACCTTGGCCGTCATAAGCACAATAGGTACTCGTCTATATGCATCCAGCTCTTTAAGTCTGTTCAAGACGGTAAGTCCATCAACATTAGGCATCATCACATCCAGAAGCACCATATCTGGTGTTATATCTTCTGCAAGCTCCAGAGCCTCACGACCATCATTACAGCTAATCAGCTTGAAGTCAGAAAAATTTCGAAGTGTCATCTCTACAATACTACGAATATCTTGATCATCTTCCGCATAAAGAATTGTCGATAGCTGTGGCTCCATGTCTTAGAATCCTGTCACTGAAATACTGCCTTTATATATCGACAGAACATCAGGGTGCTTAATCCTATGGAACACCAAGGATTATTTATATGCAACAGCCATCAACATTGTATACAGGTAACTTTTGACAGATTACGTCGGTCACATGATTTCGAGATAAATCATAAACAGGCGGGCATCAAGTTCCAGCTGGTGATAACCCGGTTCCATATGACAACAAAGCTGGTAAAAAGACTTATTGTGCTCTTTCTCACGCAGGTGGGCCAGCTCATGAACCACCAGCATTCTCAGCAGAGGCTCAGGTGCATCTTTAAAAACACTCGAGATCCGGATTTCATTGTTCGATTTTAGCTTTCCACCGTGATTTCGACTGATCACACTATGCAAGCCAAGAGCGTTATGAATTAAGTGAATCTTACTGTCATAGACCACTTTTCTGACCGGTACAGTGTAAGCGCCAATTTAACCTGCGTATATTGCCATTTTATCCTTAAAATGCTTGTGTAAATGGTTGCTGGCTTATCCTTTGCCAATTGATAGCTCAACTCTCTATTGTAGAAGTTCTTCAAGCCAGTCA
>NZ_LUKQ02000495.1 GCF_001647025.1 Endozoicomonas atrinae | reverse complement strand
AAAATTAAACTAGGCCTTGATATAGAATCTGAAAAGCGGGACGGAAAAGATACCGTATACAGAATTAAAGGCGGATTAAAAGGGCTCGATATAGCCTAAGCGCCAAGCCCCGAAAGGGGCTTTTTTTATGCCTACTGTTTCCGCAGCGGCTATCTTGGCCGCTATCTTTCCTGCGGCCACCTACGGCCACTGGTTGTCCGTTCGCCTCTTGCCTTGGCCTTTCATACCAGACAATCGTTTGGCCACCAGTGCGGCTAATATTGCCTTTGGTGGTCTTTGCACTGAACGGCCTATAAATTGCCGTGGTGCGTCGTTTACCTTTCCTGCGGCCTTCGTATAGCCAGATAGTCGAACGGCCACCGGTGGCGCTAGATTTCGCTGCTTTCCTGCCGTATTTTTGCTGCCTTGGTGCAAAAGGGCAAAACAGGAAGTCAAAATAAGAAGTCAAATCAGAAAGTGAAAATAAGAAGTCCTGAAATAGAAGTTATATCAGGTCAGAACTTCTACAACTAAATTTTTACGCTTTAGATTTTAACCCTGAAAATAAGAGTGTTTCAGGGCTTCACTTGGGCTAATTCGTTTATATGGGTCTATTATTGTCAGTTTTGCAAATAGGTCGGCAGCTTCAAAGCCTTCTTTATCAAGTATTTTGTTATAAGTTTTTTTTAAGACTTTTTTAATGGAAGCCAGAGTAGGTTTAGATGACGATTTTGGAAACAGTTTATCCATAATGGGATAACCTAGTCTCATCTCGGCAAAAATACAGCCTAATGCCCAGCTATCTGATCTATCTGGGTAGCTACTCTTAATAATGCCAAGCTTTTCTGGCGACATGTACAACACAGTTCCACTGCTGGTAAGCTCATCTTTTCGTTTGGCCAGACCAAAGTCGCAAATCTTAAGGCAACCTTTATTGTCAATCAGAATATTTTCCGGTTTTAGGTCGTTATGCTGTAGACCTGCTTGTTCAATAGCTGAAGCACCCATGAGAATCTGGAAGAAGGAGTCGCATAGCTCGTCATCTTTCATATTGCCTCTCTTAAGATCTTTAAGAAGGCTTGAGCCACCCAGCTCCATGAGCATATATTTGTCTTTGCTGCGCCCAGGGGAAACACCGATTACGTTGATTAGGTTTTTATGGGGGCCAGAACGGCTTAGTTTAAGCAGAACCGCACACTCATGCCTTAGCTCTGGATTGCTTCCTACCATCTTCAGTGCAAAACGTTCGTGAGCCTTGTTTTCAACCATATAGACTTGACCGAAGGCACCGTTACCTAATTTTTTTATAAATTTGATGCTTTCTGGTTTTGCAACAGGTAACCCAAAACGAAGAGCTTTTTTTATCTGCCTCTGATGGATCGGTTTGGCAAGTGGTAATTTGACATGTTTATTGATGTTTGCGTTTTTGGCCAATGCTGCATTAGGCTCCATAACCCATACTTTACGGCCTCTTCCATTTGCTTTAATTTTTTGTTTAGCCGGTTTGTACGAATCCGGATTGATGATTTTCCAGATTTGAGGATCAATGCCTTTTGCAAAGTCAATATTACCGGGGGAGGGACCTAAGGGCATACATCGCTCCATGATGTCTATACAGTATGTTTATTATAGATAAGAGGTGATTAATCCTTTCTTGCAAGAAAATTATTTTAAAGACTGCCAATTAAATGACATATTGCGTTATGAATATGCTTAAGAATAAAAAGTAAAACTACAAAGGATACGGCTCACCAAGTTAAAAATTGGAGCGTCCGGGTCGGTGTCGCACCGCCGCTGTATCACTGGTCGTGACTTTCGCCTGCTTCAGACGCTTTTAAACCTTGAATACCTTTATACATGGTTGCTCCCGCTTCAGCAATTTTGGAGAAAGGTATCGGAGCCACCGTTAACCGTTGCCGGGCCTCGGGCTTGATGAAGTAAATATACCGAAGCT
>NZ_LUKQ02000494.1 GCF_001647025.1 Endozoicomonas atrinae | reverse complement strand
TGCATCGTGAAAGTTTTCAGGAAAATCGGGAGTTTTAGGCATGACATTAACGGGATGAACAACAGGCTATTTAAAGTATAAAGGCAATCGCAGAATTCGTGACATATTTTGAAAATGAAATTGGTATAATACGCTGCCGTACTGCGTCTTCCAGTTTTGTTCTGGTCAGCTTCAAACGGAAGTCTCCTTTGTTTCAGCCTGGTGTACCTGATTGTTATTGTCTCAGGAGCTGTAACCTTTCAACTTTTCCCAGTCACCTCACTATAACAATATCTTACCTATACTGTAGTCGCCAATATTCAGCGGTTTGGAAGAAGACTAAAATGACAACACAGGTTACCGGGGAAGCACTGGCTCCCTTCAAGCAACTGATTCACGAGATGGGTCAGGCATTTAAAGAAAAAGACATCAGTAAAGCAATGGCTAAATTCGTTGCGGATGAGGATGTCTGTAGTTTTGGCTTTTATGCGGATATCAACAATAAATCGGAGCTGGAACAGCACTGGAAAGACTATTTCAAGGATCATGACTCCGCATCAAAAAGCGAAGAGCACTACACCGTATATGTCTACGGAACAGCAGCCTGCCTCTGCCTGACTCACAAAGCAGAGGGCAGCGGTGAACCCATGAAGCGGTTGACCCTGTTCCTGGAAAATCATAACGGCGCCTGGTTGATTCGCCATCGACACCACTCATTTGTTCCGGCTGGCTGATAACACGCAGAAACGCCGGCGGTCACTGGGAGTAGATGGGGTTCACTCCTTTCCCGCTATATCAATCTGCAGGGATTGGAACTCGACCTGATCAAGCTCCTCCGGAGACAATGGGCCATAAAAACGTGGATAGTCCCAGCCAAACCCCCAGCGAAATGGTGTGGGCCATAATGGGCTACCGCCAAGTCGAACACCTGCATACATCACAGCACCAATCCAGGGATGTCCTGCGTCACTGACGCATTGACGCAATACCTGGTCTGAATGCTGCCGTTGGTTCGAGGTCCCACCTTTCCAGTAGGTCAGGTCATGCCCGACACAGCAGTGCAACCATCGATCAGGTTCAGCATAAGAGCCATTAGGAAATAAGCTGCAGCCATCACTGGCAAAAGGTTTTAACACACTGGCCGTTGTCGGGTATGAGAAAAAAACCAGCAATGACAGTAACAGTGGCCTTCCATAGGTCATTCTATTAAACCTTGATTGTCTTCAGGGGCTACATGGACAGAATATCGCTCAGGATCAAGGGTGTACATTCTGAATGCAAAGATGGTTGACAGGGTAAACCCTATAGAGCTGAGAATGCATGAAATAAAAGTGAATACAGCGCCGGCAAGACCGAGCAGGTTAAGAAAGGATTCCAGCAGTAATAATGGAATAACAATCGCCACAGGAATAAGTATTAACCCACCCACCAGTTGCCACTTTTCCTTTCGACTGTTTTGCCAGCTGTCCCATAAAGCTTCATAACCACTCTTGTTGCGGAGAAGACAGTAAAATTCGGCAAAAGCCAGTCTGCCCATCACCATCAGGCTGGGAATAATCAGCAATAGAAATCCGGTGGCTATGGCAAGTGATACCAATCGCATTTTCTAAATCCTTAAGCTGCCGCCAACTATGCTTAGGCATCATTACCATGCATTATCTAGAACAGATGTCTCGTCGACCACAGCTACCCGAAGGTTTTAATGATGTTGATTTTCAGCATGCTGCCCGTCATGCAGATGATAATCGTGAATGTATCCGGTTGTTGGGATTGTCATTTATACAACAAGGACATTCTGTTTCTGAGACATCCATACTTCTTAAAGTCACCAATTGTCATCACCGGCGTAAAAAGTCCTCAAAACACCAGTCCAAAATGACCTGTCGTTAAGTATAGCTTTTTGGGGTGGTCTGCAAGTCTGATAGTTCCAGAAAGTTAAATATTTTACTAAGCTGACTCT
>NZ_LUKQ02000493.1 GCF_001647025.1 Endozoicomonas atrinae | reverse complement strand
CGCGCTCAAGGAGCATGGAGGACTTGCGGGAATCGCGGTTCAGTCCTTCAAGCTGGAACATCGGGTTTCGCCCGCCGAGGGCGCTCATCATGTAGGTGAGTACGGTGTCGGAGATGGCGCGGGTGTCGGGGATGACGGCCTTCTCTCTGAAGTCGGTGGTGTCGGCGGGGACGTAGATGTCGTGGGCGCGGTCGGCTTCCTGCCAGTGGTCGTATCGTCTGGAGATTCGATCGAAGCTCATGTCGGACATGGTTTTTACCATGCTGACCAGTCGTTGTTCCTGTTCTTGTGACAGGAGCGTTGAGATGTCTTCGTAGTTGGTGAGCGGGTGGATCAGGTTTTTCAGGTCGACGATGACCCCTTCGACGGAGTGATCGGGCTTCTCGTCGGAGACTGCGCCGTCGATGAGGGCTTCTTCCATGTGAAGGTTGATGTTTTCCATGCCGCGAAAGGTGTCCGGTTGTGATTACCGGTATTGTTGCGGCGATGGATGGGTGGGTCGTCCTTTAAGGGGAACCGGCCCGAAGGCCGGTTTTAGCGAACACTTCAATTTTATGAAGTAGTTTCAGTGTGGCTGATGAGTTCATGGTGTTGAATGATCGCCAGACAGGCGGCGGTTAATGGCGAGTAGTGGGAACCGAAGGCGGCAGAGACACCATGCTCGTTGCCGATGATGGCTGTCCACTCGTCGGTGACGGTGGGGATCAGGCAGATGGAGTAGCGGTCGATGAGCGGGCCACCGTCTGCCCAGTCCTGAGCGGGGTTGTAGTGCCGGTCGGGTTTGTTCGGGGTTTTGATGAAGGTGATGCCAGTGTCGGTGGTCTTAATGTTGAGGCCGACGATACTGGCGATCTTCTGGTTGATGTCGGTTGGGGTCATAGGTTTTCCTTTTTATTTTTATTGAAGAGCAGCACCATGCAGCGACCACAGGCATTCAGCGTTACGCCTTCTGGCAGTGACCGGTCTTTGAGATCGACGCAGTACTTTGTTGATTTGAGTGCGAACAAGGCTTCCTTTTCTTCACACTGGTCGCAGTAGATGGTGTGGCCGAGTCGGTCTTTCATTGGTCTTCCCTGTTGTATTTTTGCAGTTTGCGCCTCAGCCGCAGGAGCCGGTTAAACCGGACACCTGGGCGGGAGAGGTGCGTGGATTGAACACCGCGACAGAACTCTCCGTCGATGAAACCGCACCAGGGTTTTTCGCGGTCGTGCTTTTCGCGGAGGAACTTGTCGAGGGTTCGTCGGGTGTAGCTGTAAGTGATCATCTCCATGCACCACATTTGCACACCATTGTCCCACTATCAGTCCTTTCCCATTGATGATCATGGCAACGGCTGACGATAATCGTGCGTATTGATTCACGTAATTGCTGCGGTGCATCAGGACACAAATGCTTTACTGTTTCAGTCAAGGCATTAACCAAGGATGCGATTTCATGCTCTTTCATAATCTTCCCTGAATTAACGGTGTTTGATTCACGATGACTGCGTTTGCAGTAGTTGGCAAATCAGAGACCCCAGCCTTTCCATTTTTTGCCGGAGAGTTCCTTGGCCAGAGAGTTGGCGTTGAAGGACTGGCCCCAGCCGTCGTCGACGTCGGGTGCCGTTTTCTTTTGTTGCTGCTGGTATTGATTCGCCAGGGAGTGCTTGACGAAGATCGGCGTGTCGAAGGAGGCGGGGGTGACGTGGACTCTTGAGAGGGCGTCGATGAGGATTTCGAAGGCGTCCACCTGGTCGTCGTGTTCGACGGAGGGGAAGGCGGTGGCTTCGGCAATAAAGTCGTCGAGCCAGTGGGCGTTTCTGGGCAGGAAGACCCTGCCGCCTGCAATGAGGTCGGTAATGGCGTTGACCCTTGATACTTTGTCTTTGTTGCCTGGGTTTCTCGGGATGATCGCCATGCCAGAGGTACGACGCAGTTCTTGGATGAGTGACTGACCGGAGGC
>NZ_LUKQ02000492.1 GCF_001647025.1 Endozoicomonas atrinae | reverse complement strand
ACCGACTCTGGTTTTATGACGGTGAAGCCGGTGAAGGTCCGATGATTCAGGCCATCAATATCCAGAGCAACCAGAAAGACCTGTCCGGCATCTTTGAACTGTTCCGGCGCTTTGCGGATGAAGAAACCTCGCTACCCAGTTATACCCATGGTGAACAGACCCAGAACCTGAACAAAACCGCCAGCGGCATGAGCATGTTAATGACCGCCGCCAATGTGGCCCTGAAAAGCGTGGTAAAAAATATAGACGACTACGCAACGGTTCCCCTGATCGATAGCCTGTTCAATTTCGCCATGCGCTGGAGTGACAGCGAAGACGCCAAGCGGGGTGATCTGGATGTGGTGGCCATGGGCAGTGCGGCACTGGTGGCCAAAGAGCTGCAATCGGAACGGATGATGAATGCCCTGAATGTCAGTATGAATCCGGTGCTGGGTCCCATGACCGATCATCGTTATCTGTATAACGAATACCTGAAATCCCTGGATATTGATCCGGATAAAGCCCTGCGCCCTGAGGAAGAACTCTATGCCCAACCCAATGCACCTGACCAGCCAGGAGGCGGAGGCGATCCTGCGGCTGGAAGGCAACCCGGATTACCAGACACTGGTCGAGCACCTGCAACGTCGCCGGGCGGAACTGCTGGAGAAAATGTCCCACGCCCGGGATTCAACCGAATTGCGCATCCTGCAGGGTAAGACTCAGGAACTCAGTGATCTGATGCAACTGTCGCAGCGATCGCGAACCTATTTACGACAATAACTTTCGTCGCTCCCCGCTGTCCGCTCCCCGCTTCCCGTAAAAGCCAAACCAGTATCGCCTTTTACGGGTCGCGGGCAGCGGAAAGTGGGCGGCGAACAATGCCTGAAAGAATATGGACAAGCCCAGAGCCCCACGGACTTTCACAGGCGCAACCAATGTGGACAAGCCAACGAGCCCCACAGGGAGAGTGAAGATGGCCATAGATGCCGAAAAGCTGGATCAGGAAACTGACGCCGAACTGGCCGCCCTTATGGGTTTGACTACGGACGCCCCTGCCGCTTTTGCACAGCAAGAAGACGAGCAGGACAAGCAGACCGATCAGAACCCACCCGCTGATGAGTTACCCCCGCCACCCGAACCGGAGTCGGACGCTGATGACGAACCGTCAGAGCCGCCTGCTCCAGCATCCAATGACGATAACGGTGAAGACTGGCAGGACAAGTACACCAAGGCGGAAGAGTCCCGCAAGAATGCCCATGCCCTGATGACTCAGGCCACCCAGAAAGCCGCTGACCTGGAGCGGAGCAATACCGAGCTTCAGCAGCAGATGGCGTTGCTGAAGGCCAAGGTGGATCTGCTCAGTCAGCAGGGTACTGCTCAGCCAAACAGTGAGCCAGAGCCGTCCGACCAGTTCCAGGAACTCCGTAAGGACTACCAGGAGCTGGACCCGGTGTTCAACAAGCTGGATGAGTCGGAACAGCTCAACCGCAAACTGGAACAGCGGCTGGCCGCCATTGAGAAGGCTCGGCAGGAGCAGGAGGCGGAACGGGCACAACAGGCATTCTGGAACAAGTTGCGCAGTCTGCATCCGGATGTAGAGCAGATCTCAGCCAGTGAGGATTTTAAAGGCTGGTTTGCACGACAGGCTGCTGATGTTCAGGAGTTGAGTCGTGTCAGCCCATTGGGTGCAGCGCAGGTCATGAGTCTCTATAAAGAGGCCGCAGGTGTAAACAAGCCTGCACCGAAACCGGTACCTGATCCAGTACAGAAAATGCAGCAGGCAAAGCAGCTGAGTGAACCGCCGGTGCGGACCCACTCAGTCCCTAAAACCCGGGGGCACCAACCGGCCCTGACGCTGGAACAGATTGCGGCCATGCCGCAGAAAGAGTTTAACGACAATGAAGAAAAACTCGACAAGATTCTGGCCCAGTGGATCAAGCAGGGAGGTCGCCTCTGAGGGGAGCGTTTAATCGT
>NZ_LUKQ02000491.1 GCF_001647025.1 Endozoicomonas atrinae | reverse complement strand
CAGAATGACGCCTTTGAGGCTGGCCACTTTGATGTTTTTGATACGGATATTGATTTTTAGGGAGATAGGGATATGGATATTGTTCAAAAGTGCGAGAAAGATCACACCATGATTCATTGTTTTGAGTTTAAAGAAGAAGTGGTATTTCGGTTTGTAAAAGCCATTGAAAAGAAAAAGCTGCCCGGCTCCAATGTTGTCGAACAGCTGATTCTTGAATGGTTAGAAAAAGAGGGAATGTAGTTTGCTTACTTTCTGGCATCGATTCGAAGGATGCACTTCTTGCCTTTATAGACGTTGGCGGAGTAGTCCTTGAATACATCAATCCTGATATTAATACCGGACAGAAGATGTATAACCACAATGGTTCGTTGTCCTTCTTCTTCCGGTAAATGAAAAACAATTTTATCAATGGTTTTCAACATGGCATCAATAAAAGGCATTTGGTCTTCTTTGGTTGCCTTGCCTAACTGAAACCGTTGGTGGAAAGCATTTATATGGTCAATGCTTGCAGCCATTGATGGTGAGGACAGTTGATCCAGTTGATCCAGTATCTCCTTTATTTGGTGGTTGATAACCTCGATCTCGCGTTCAAGTTTCACTACTCTCTGAACGCCTGACGTTGAACCGGCCTCTACCAGTTCAGCAAGGTTATCCTTTCTTGTTTGCTTGTCCTCCAACTCGGCCTGCTTTGTCGTCAATGCTTTTGATAGTCTTGACTTTTTGGAACTAGAGGCGTTTTCAAACATATCGTCTTTATCTATTACAGCAATGGTTTTTAAGAGAATCTGTTGTATTGGTTTTGTATTTATGCTTTTGTTGAAGCCACACAGATTCTTGTTGTTTATTCGGCCAATACAACGGTATGAAGATCTATGCCCTGTACCGCTCATAACAAACCCGGATGAACAAATGCCACACCGCAAAATTTTGCGAAAGAAATTTATTTCTCTGGAGCCAGAGGATGGTCTCCCGGTCTTCAGTGACATTCTTTTCTGAATCGCGGCTCTCGCAGCGTAGAATGTTTCCTCATCAATGATTGCTGGATAGGCCTGTATTTCTTCATTAAGGGGAATATACTTGGCTACACCGTCTTGATAGATGGTTTTCTTAGGCTCGATTAATCCGAGAGCTTTCTTCTCTGACAACATTCTTTGAACCCATCGAGGGTTTATATTGAATCCTTCGGTATCCTTATCGAGAAAGTAATGGGCGATAGGTATAAGTCCCATATTATGATTTATGCAGAGGTCAAATACTTTTCTGACTATATCAGCCTTTCTCTCGATAATTTCAGGCTTACCACTACTTATATCTATCCATTTCGGATAAAGCATTTTTCGACCCAAGTGACCGTTGGCAATCTTTTCTTTATTCTGTTGCCAACTGGCTGATGATCTTTTTGCTTTAACCAGACTCTCATCATGGGAGCGGCACATTAAGGTGATTGAAATAATCAGGGGCGCAAAGTTATTTTGAAGTTCTTCCTTGTTGTAAACCATCCGATCAATATAGGTGCAGATGGTAATACCTGTATTGAGTATCCGAATAAAAATTTCCAGAGCATCCATAATGTTTGCCCGGCTGATCCGATCCAGACTTTCTACAAGCAGAACCGCAGGTCGTTTGACCAGTCCCTTTTCAATAGCATTTAAAAAACTACCAAGGGCAGCTTTGTCATCAAGGTTTCTTCCATGGTAGGCAGACTTGCCAATATCGGTAAGAGTAAATGTGGTATCCATGATCCAGCCTTGCTCTTCGCAAAAGGCAGCGCTTGCTTCAATCTGCCTTTTTATACCACCGCCTTTGATCTGCTTTTTAGATGATATCCGGTGATAGGAATAACAGTACGTCGTCCTTGTTTCTATCGCTTCCATTGTATTTCTTATTGTCATAATGCCTCCTACTATCGTGCATTAATGAGTTATGGGAAGCAATTAAATTGTTCCATGATTCGTGAAC
>NZ_LUKQ02000490.1 GCF_001647025.1 Endozoicomonas atrinae | reverse complement strand
GTTACGAAGATATCGTGGATTGCTGCTGCGAGGCCTGGAACAATCTATGCGGCGAAGCTGGACGTCTATTCAGTTTATGCTCTCGTCAGTGGGCAGTTATACAGTAGTTAGAAAAAGCAATTGGTATCACATGATAGCGCACAACCGTATTGGAGCACTTGAAGTAACGATGGCAAAACTTAAAACTACTGCATTACCTCCTCGTCAACCAAGCAGGCAATGGGTGCAGCATCTTTAAAGCCTTCAGCAAAGCACACCCCCCCACGATAAGTTGGATAACATCTGGTTTTGGTGTATACCCAAAAACAGAAGCCAATGCCATGGGAAGCTGCTTGTCAGACCATATAGAATTCGAATCACCATTCGTTAAGTCATAAGGTCGCGGATCAGCATTCAGCACTTCGGCAAACTCATGGCTCGCTTTCATTGCCAATCCAACCATCATTGCTGCTGCTAAATACATGACGCCCCTGAGGGTGTAATGTTGGAGGCGGGCTCCTCCAGCTTCATTACTGCATTTTTCCGCTACGGTCGTCACCCCATAGCCAAGCCCTGCTGCGACAACCGGTATAAGCGAGCCAAGAGCAACTGATATAGCTGCAATTTCGATTTTCTGTAAAGTACTAGCATCGGGTTCTTCGTCTCCTACTATAAAGAGCCCTGCAAGCAGGCCCACTTCCCCCCCTTCTCTCAATTGTTGAACAATAAGAGTTGCAATTGCCTTCTGCAACGTATGACGAGTGGACTCTCTATTCTGGGTAGCTGAATCATTATTCGAGGACGGATGCTCAGGATTTCCATCATCCAAGGCAGCAATGACATGCTGCGCCTGTTCTTGCAAGACGGATTCCTGAGAGCCTCCACTACCACCTGCTACATCACCTGCTACCGTAGATGAATAACCAGTTAATTCGACCTCGAACCCAGGATTTTGCGTACCCGCACTGGAAGACTCCCTATTCCCTTCAGAAACCGTTGAAGTTATTTGTGCCTTTAGCACTTCGTCCCGGGCAATTAAATCTTTGATCATCTTATATAATGCACGTGTTCCAATACTGTAGGCGACACCTTCAAGGAGCTCTATAAGATTAGCCCACTTCGGATCATCTTTAACTGTAGAACCGAGAGCTCCCGCAACAATCGCAGTCCCGCCAACGAAAGCAAGAAGATAGGTAGTGCCTGAGGTAACAGCCAGTGCAATTCTCGATCGAGTCGTTTGTTGACTTTCCGGTAAACTTTCGTAAGCCGCAGCGTTAAAAACTACCACTTCAGAGGCCTCTCTTGCTGAGAAACCTAACAACAATCCATTTACCCAATTAACAACAGTATGCCCACTTGGGAACGTCGTTCGAGGAGTGGTTACTCCACTGATCGCGTTCGATGTAACAAGCCCCGCAGGATCTGGGACTGGTGTTGTACAAGCCCCATCAACCAGTGCCATAATACCCAAACTTTTAAGCACAGCATCTGGTACCTTAGAGAAAGCTAACTTGCTCGATGCTAAACCTGTCTCAGGTTCATCTCTTTTCAATGCCGATGGCTTAACGCTGGTTTCTTCCGATTGAGGCAAGTTGACTGCTCTGCAAGTTTTCTGATCCCCATACTTATCGCTAGTAGTTTTAGAATCCTGACCATTGCTATTATCAACAAGGTCCCCAATTGTTCTTGTTTCTATTGTCCTGCCTGGGATCATATCAGCCAGTGCCTTTCCTCCTGATAAAACGGCTTCCCTAAACGGCCAATTTTTAACAGAAAAGCGAGAAAGCACACCGGTCTCATCTTGTGCTTTCACTCCACTGCCCCCCTGACTAGCGACATAAGGTGAGTTAGTCGCAGCGTTTTGTGCACTAATCGAAACATTCGCCATTCACGATTTCCTTTGGAGTTAAGTCAACCATTTGTCAAAAAACATACACAACAACAGACACACAACTGGTCATGTACAGACAATTCATAGACAAAGAA
>NZ_LUKQ02000049.1 GCF_001647025.1 Endozoicomonas atrinae | reverse complement strand
TGCATCGTGAAAGTTTTCAGGAAAATCGGGAGTTTTAGGCATGACATTAACGGGATGAACAACAGGCTATTTAAAGTATAAAGGCAATCGCAGAATTCGTGACATATTTTGAAAATGAAATTGGTATTATATGTATGAAACGGGTGCCACGACAGAGGACTTTGGGCGGGTGGCGGTTGCTGCACGACAATTTGCTGCTACTAATCCCAATGCCTGGTTCTATGAACAGCCCATCACACTGGACGATCATCAGAACTCCCGCTGGATCTGTGAGCCACTGCGTCTGCTGGATTGCTGTCAGGAAAGTGATGGTGGTGTGGCCCTGGTCATTACTTCTGCGGAGCGGGCGAAAAAGCTGAATCATAAGCCAGCATTGATTAAAGGTGCTGCGCAGGGTGCCTGTGATGATCCGCAGATGATGACTCATTTCTACCGGCAGGATATCACCCGACTGAGCGAGGTGGGTCTGGTTGCCAAGCAGCTTTACCGCCAGGCAGGTCTGACTCCGGACGATATCCAGACGGCGGTGATCTATGACCACTTCACACCGTTTGTGCTGCCACAGCTGGAAGAGTTTGGTTTCTGCGATAAGGGAACCGCTAAGGACTTTATCCGTGATGGCCAGATTACTATGGGAGGAAGGCTGCCCATCAACACTCATGGCGGGCAGATTGGTGAGGCCTACATCCATGGTATGAATGGTATTGCCGAGGCTGTGCGTCAGGTTCGCGGCAGTGCGGTGAATCAGGTTGATCAGGTAAATAATGTGCTGGTATCTGCCGGTACCGGTGTCCCTACCAGTGGCTTGATACTAGGAGCCTGTCTGACTTAACACTGACCTACTGCGAAAAAGCCGGATTTGGCCGATTTTTATTCTGCTTTTCGTTGAATAGAACTACTATTCGCCTCAAATCAGCATAAAAACTGGCTCAAACCGGACTTTTTCTCGCTAAGGTCGATTAAGTCCGGCAGGCTCCTAGGCCAGTGAACCGTGCTCCCTTCAGACATAACTTCCATCACTTTTTGATGGAAGTTATGTCACATCCATCGTTTACATTTCTTCTCTCAGCGCCTTAACCAGCAATATCATTCCTTTTCTCAACAGATCTCTGTGATCGACCTTATTCAGTCGATGAAGATTATTTTTCACACTTGTAAACGGCTGGATACTGTCCATATCAATCGCTATACCCTGACCCTCGCTGTTATTAAATGCTGTATTCAGGCAAACAGCACCCAGCAGATTTTGAAACAGGATAAAAAAGCTTTCGATAGCGGTTTCTATGGAAAACCCGGCTTTCTCCAACGTCATCAGGCATTCGTCCATAACGGCCAGCGCACCGGGTTTTAACTGGATCTGACCAAAGAGCGTAATCCAGCCCGGCTCACTGCAAAGTGCCGCGTACATTTTATCCGATGTGTGCAAAAGCCACTGTTCCCAGTTAAGGGGGCTATTGGGTAACACCCGGGCATTGATAATGAATTGATCCAGCATCGCCGCCTGAAGTGCTTCTTTATCATCAAAATAGCGATAGATGGCCATGGGGGTCACTGACAGACGGTCTGCAAGTTTGCGAAAGCTGACATTATGAACACTGTCTTCGGAGGCGAGGATCAGGGCCATATCAACAATTTGCCGCTGGCTCAGTGCTGCTCTTTTCATAATTTTCCTGACTGCATTATCTCTTTTGGTAAGTGTTGCAAAAATAAGTATACAGTGTAAACTTTGTTTTTGTATACGGTGTATACTTTTAATTTGATAAAGAGTATACAAAAACAATAAAAACAACGTTTCCGGACGGATTTATCAATGAAACCGCTTTTCTTTCATGGCCGACGACTTTTGTTGTCTTATCTCTATCAGGGATTCCTGATGTCACTGAGTTGGGCGTTAAGTATTAAGAAACCTTTTATGCTGGTGCTCTATTTTTCCCTGGCGAGCATCCTCTGTGGCATCGGTTTTACGGTGTGGCCGGATACGCTGGCCGCCGTTTTTCATTTCTATAATTTGGATGCGGTTGCCAGAACGGATATTCAGTCCTATTACGGAACCATGCTCATTGCACTGGGAGTAGTATTAGCGGCAGCCTGCAAAACTGAAACCGGTGGACGGGTAGCATTGATGGTGATTGCCGGCTTTGCCGTTGGTTCTGCAGCAGGGCGTATTATCGGTTTTATTCAGGGTACGCCGGTCATGAGCATTCATGGTGTGCTGGTCGTTATTGAGTCAGTACTGTTTTACCAGGCAGTGACTGTTTTACAACGTCAGAAGCAGCGTGATCAGGAACATAAAAGAGAGGTGTTGCCCATCCTCGACCCGAAGACTCCGGAAGAGTTTCAGCCTCTGAGTCAGAGTAATTTTACGGAGCCATTCGAATATTATCGCATGCTCCGGAATCACTACCCGGTTTATAAAATGCCGGGAAAAGATTTTTACTGCATTTCCAGGTTTGAAGATATTCAAGCTGTGAGTAAGGACACCGCAGCCTTTTCCTCAAAGCTAATGGAAATTCTGGTCAGGGGCCGCTCCCGGAATCCTGATAAAAAAGGAAAAACGCTGGCAGAGCGTCTGGGTGAACTGGGTGTGGTACCTGTCGATGTCCTGGCTTTGCAGGATCCACCCATTCATAAAGAAGAGCGAAAGGTAGGGCACAGTGGTTTTAATGCGCACTTTGTCAAAAGCCTGGAAAAGGAAGTGGAAGAGCTTTGCGATGAGATGATGGATGAATTCCTGCCCAGGGGGAATGTTGAGTTTGTGCAGGATTTTGCCTGGCGTCTGCCTATGCGCCTGATTATCCGATTACTGGGATTGCCGGAAGACGATTTTGAGCAGATCAAATACTGGTGTATGCAGGGTATTCGTTCTCTGAGCGGCACCGCCAGCCGGGTGGAATTGATTGACATCGGTGTGAGCAGTGCACAGTTTACCCGTTATCTCTGGAAGCACTATCTTGAAGCCAAAAAGAATCCGCCTGCTAACTTTACCGGAACGCTGATCAAAAACAGTGCTGACCCGGACAGCATGATCAATGATCAGAGGGCGATCGCCATTATTCTGCAGCTGCTGATTGCCGGCAGTGACTCCTCTGCCAGCTCCATGGGCAGTGCGGTCAGGGTACTGGCCAGGGAGCCTGAGCTGGAGAAGGAACTCCGGGCTGAGCCGGATAAGATTCCGCTGTTTATTGAAGAGGTGTTTCGGACGGAGTCTGCATTCCAGGGGCATTTCCGGGTAACCACCAGGGAAGTCGAAATGCATGGCGTCACCATTCCAGCAGGTGCCCAGGTCTTTCTGATGTGGGCTTCCGGTAATCGGGACGAGCGGTTCTGGGATAACCCTGACGTATTTGATATGAACCGGCGGAATGTGAAGAAACACCTGACGTTTGGCTTTGGTGTGCATGCCTGTATCGGGCGGGAACTGGCGCGAATGGAGATTCGTATCGTATTGAAGAAGCTGCTTGAGAAAACCAGTCGGTTTGCCATTGTGGGAGATAGTCCTTATGAGGCCAGCATCTTTGCCCGTACTTTGCTAAAGTTACCCTTGGCTTTTGAGGTCGCTGATAAAAAGGATCTGGCTCCTCAGTCGGATAGGGATTCCGAAATCGTCTTGGGTAAGGAAGCAAACAACGAAAAAGAAGCAGAGTATGTCAGCATTTAATCAAGAAACCGTGTTAACCGTGAAGCATTGGAACGATACGCTGTTCAGCTTCACCACCACCCGTGACTCATCGCTCAGGTTTCATAATGGCCATTTCGTCATGCTGGGCCTTGAGGTTGAGGGAAAGCCGTTGATGCGGGCATACAGTATCGCCAGTGCCAACTATGAGGAGCACCTTGAGTTCCTCAGTATCAAGGTGCCTGATGGGCCTCTGACTTCCAGGCTTCAGCATTTACAGCAGGGGGATTCGGTGCTGGTCAGTCGCAAGCCAGTTGGGACGCTTGTGGTGGGTGATCTGAAGCCAGCCCAGAACCTGTTCCTTTTTGCTACCGGAACTGGTCTTGCCCCGTTTATGAGCATTATCAAAGACCCTGAAACCTATGAGCGGTTTGAGAAGGTCGTTCTTGTCCATGGTGTTCGCTACATCAGTGAGCTGGCTTATCACGACTACCTTCTGGATGATCTGCCCAGCCATGAGTACCTGGGCGAGGAGATCCGTCAGAAGTTGATCTACTACCCAACGGTTACCCGTGAGTTATTCAGAAATACCGGCCGGCTGACGGACCTGATTACCAGTGGTCAGCTGTGTAATGACCTTGATCTTCCACCACTGAACCCGGAAACCGATAAAGCCATGATCTGTGGCAGTCAGGCCATGCTCAATGATACCTGTGACATTCTGGATAATCTGGGCTTTACTGCATCGGCCCATACCGGCGATGTGGCTGATTACGTGATTGAAAGGGCCTTTGTTGAGAAATAAATTATCTGATGGATGAGTGATGGAATCATTGCAGCGCAGTTCTTCGACAGGTGAATTAGGCAGCCTTTCGGCTAAAAATGTAGAATTAGACCTGAATGATTTTCCTCTCCTTCCAGCCGGTAAAAAAGTTGTACTGGCTGGTGGGCGTGGCATAAACACCGTTAACCCAACTCTGACGCTTTCCGAGCATAGTGACAATATTGTGGGTTCCTGGCCTGATATGAAGCTATCGTTCGCATCAATGGTTTCTGGGGCCAGTGTTGTTAAAGCAATAGAACCGGAAGTGACGGAGGGCTTGACGCAGAATGTTCCTGAAACATCGAAGGAAGAGTCTGTACCGTTGACAGAGGCTGAATACTCTTCCAAGCCGGGGGAAGCCTCTAATGTTGTTAGTAACGGGGCCGGAGAGAAGGCTAAACATGATCAATCCTGTAAAAATGTATTGATTAAGCCTGTTGCCACAGTTCGGCCTTTGCCATCAGATATTTTATTGAAAGATGAGCAGTTTAAAGCAGGTGTCACCATATTGCAGCGACCTGCAGCATTCGTAGAACATCACAAAAAGTGGGCATGGGAAAAGTCCACATCAACAGAGCTCTGGTCTGTTAAAGCTGAAAGGCTTTATAACCAGGCGGCTAAAAAAAGAGCAGAAAAACAATATCAGGATGCCACTGCGTTATACGAGAAAGTCATTAAGCGGTTTCCTCAAACAGTTTATGCTGTTGTATCCAAACTAGCATTGGCTGAACGCTTCACTGCTATTCCAGAGTTTTCATCCCTGAAGTCCGAAGCTAGAGATATGTATTATCTTTGCTGTAACTATTGTGATGATTTCAATACAGCCATTGAATCAAAGCAGCGACTGAATACGGAGGCTGGAGACTTGGATAGACTGGATCTCCGCTCAGAGGCTTGCTTCGACAAATATTTTTATAAGTTAGAAACGCTGATGGATGATCAGAAGAAAGTTATTGATGAGCTTCGGGCATTTTGCTCTTTTTTAAATCAACCAGAGAAAGAGATGGCTGAAGCTCGACCAAAGTATTTGGCGTTAATGGATGATCTAAAAGTTCATTTAGAAATGATGGATGATGAAATAATGGACGTGCTGGGCGTCTCCTATAACCTGAAAAGCTCTCAGGACACACTCAAGGATATATTTCATCTTCGTGAGGATTGGCGAGCAGGTGTGAAAAAAACGGACACAGAGGATGTAGAAGACACCCGGCAGACCTTGCCAAAGGGTACTAATGAATACCTGAGAAGAATTGAGGATCGTTTAAAAAGGTTGGAGCAATTTCAAGAGAGACATGTTGATGCTAAATTTTTGTACCAAAGACTGACAGAAGTTTAATGCAGGGAGCTCTTGTCTGGACCCTATATCTTGCAGGTTTTTAGCACTTTTCGAGCAAGAAGTTTATCAAATCCGACCCGTCTGGATAAAAAAAAACACCGAAAAGATCGGCTGATAAGCCTGATTTGGCTGGTTATGTTCAAATACCTCCCAGTTCAGGGGAATAGGGTGGAACCCTGACAACATGACAATAATCAGAAAACGAAAAGCTCTTGTTTTGGGGGCATCACAATATGAAAAAAAGCAGTATAAAGTTTTTGCTAACGGCCACATTGTCAGCGCTAATTGGTGTTGGTATCGGTTTGGGGATAAGTGGTACTGATGCGGGCAGAATGATTGATGAACGTAAGGCGGAGGTGGCTGGTAACCTGGCCAGCAAGTTTATTGCATCACAATCAGAGCATGACCCGAACCTGAAGGTAAAAACAGTTGCGAAATTGCATCACATTCCCATTGAGGTGGATCGTTTTCAGGAGAATATCTTTCGGGCCAGTGGCGTTGCCAACACCTTTCTGATTAAAACCCCGGAAGGTAATGTCCTGTTTGATACCGGTCTTCCAACTCAGGCTGTAAAACATAAACGACTGCTGAAGGAAGCGGCCGGTGGTGATATTGCCTATATCGTCCTCTCTCACTCACATGGTGACCATATTGGCGGTTTGAAATTCTGGCAGGCGGAATACCCGGATGCCAAAGTCATTGTTCATGAACGGTTCGCAGAAGGTCAGCGTTATTTGAAAGACCTTGAGCAGTATTTCTGGAACCGGAACCGAACGCTGTATACCTTTATGCCTGAAGAGCCACCAAAAGAGGGCTCAATGTTTGCCTACGGTGGTATTACTGGCGATATCGTTGTGGAAGATGGCAATACCTACGAATTTGAGCTGGGTGGCGTTCAGTTTCAGGTAATTCCAACACCCGGTGCAGAAGGGGATGATAATCTGGTGATGTGGGTGCCAGAGCAGAAGGCACTGTTTACCGGAGATGTATTTGGCCCGCTGTTCCCAATGGTTCCCAACCTGTTTACTTTGCGTGGTGAGCGCTTCCGCGATCCTGTCGCCTATATCAAATCACTGGATACCATGGTTGATCTGAAGCCGGAAATCATTCTGCCCAGCCACTTTGATCCTCTGACGGATGCTGCGCAATTACAGAGCGATCTTTTGAAAATGCGGGAAGCCACCCGTTATATCCATGATGCGACCATTGCCGGAATGAATGCGGGTAAAACCCTGTGGCAACTCATGGATGAGGTTCAGCTGCCTGATGAAATCAACATCAGTCAGGGGCATGGCAAGGTGTCCTGGAATGTCCGCAGTATCTGGGAGTACTACAGCACCTGGTTCCATTTTGAGTCCACTACTGAGCTATACACGACTCCGGTAAGGCAATTATATCCGGAACTGGCTGAGCTGGCGGGTGGAACGGATCCTCTGATGGTAAAGGCTGAAGAGCAGGTAAGCAGTAACCAACCGGTCAAGGCGCTCCATTATATTGAAATGGTGCTTGCCAGTGAGCCAAACCATAAATCAGCTTATCAGCTGCGTTTACAGGCACTGAAACAGCTATTGGCTCATGCTTATGAGAATGGCAGTAACTTCAGTGAAACCGGCTGGCTGAAGGCTCGTATAGCGACAACAGAAAAAGATATTGCAGCATTGTAGTGCAAATCTAATTGATTGAGGGGGCTGATAAAGGAGGCTAATCTCTGGTTCCCCTTTATCAGCGGTTATTGTCAGGACTCAAAGTCCATAACAATACGCCCGGTTACCTCACCTTTTTCAAGCTCGTCGAAGATTTGATTAATCTCTTCGAGTTTTCGAATCTGTATATCCGTTTTCACTTTTCCCATGGCTGCAAAATCAAGGCATTCTTCCAAGTCTCTGCGGGTCCCAACGATAGAGCCTACCAGTGTAATACCATTAATAACCGTATCAAAAATGGGGACAGGCATATCATCAGGAGGTAGCCCAACGAGAACCATTGTTCCACCTCGACGTACCGACGCATAGGCACTGTCAAAACCTGCTTTGGATACAGCGGTACAGATGGCTGCATGAACACCGGTTCCCAGTAAAGAACGGATTCTTTCTTCCGGCTTATCCTTTTTGAAATCAATAAAGTGCTTCGCACCCAGCTTCATAGATAACGCTTTTCGTTCTTCTCCGGTATCCACCGCAACCACATTCAACCCCATAGCGATGGCGTATTGGACGGCCAGGTGGCCTAGCCCACCGACACCGACACAGGAAACCCAGTCACCGGGTTTTGTATTACTGACTTTCAGCGCCTTATAGGTTGTCACACCAGCACAGAACAGTGGTGCGGCCTCAATAAACCCCAGTTCATCCGGTATTTTAACCACATAACGGGCATCGGCTCGACAGAAGTCTGCATAACCGCCATTCATATGGTAACCGGTATAAAGGCAGTCCGGACACAATGTCTCCTTACCCTCAAGGCAATAGTCGCAATAACCACAGGCGGTATAGAGAAATGGTATGCCAACTCGGTCGCCTTTTTTTAAATGGTTAACGTTACCACCAATTTCAGTGATGACCCCAACCCCTTCATGGCCGGGTATTAATGGCATATTGGGTTTAACCGGCCAGTCACCGTGGCAGGCATGAATATCGGTATGGCAGACACCTGACGCTTTTATACTCACCAGAATCTCATTATCACCAATGGTCGGCACTTCAACATCATCGATGGTCAGTGGTGTATTAAACTCATGGGCAACGGCTGCTTTCATTGTGCACCTCCGGTTAAAGACAGGATGAGGTTGAGATAAAAATGCAATGCACTGCTAGGGCCCCTCAACGAAACGTCACAGGTTCTAACTTACTCGGCGTTATTGGACTTGCATCGCATTGGAATGAAAGGTCAAGTGGTCGTCAATGAAGCTGGATATGAAGTAATAACTGTGGTCATAGCCTACCCGCATATTAAGGATGATTGGGTACCCAGAATTCTGGCAGGCGGTTTTGAAGTCTTCAGGCTTTAGCTGCCCCTGCTTGAAAAAGTCATCGTTATCTCCCTGATCAATCAGTATCGGCAGATGGGTTTTGGCCGAACCAACCAGTAGTGTGGCATCGTACTGTTGCCAGAGTTCTCTATTTTCTCCAAGGTAATGGGTAAATGCTTTTTGTCCCCATTGAGACATGGATGGATGGGCGATAGCAGAGAAAGCGGATATAGAGCAGTAACGATCTGGATTCCGCAGCCCGATAACCAGTGCGCCATGACCACCCATTGAATGACCGGCGAAGGCTTTTTGTGTTGTTACTTTAAAATGGCCTTCTACCAGTTTGGGTAGTTCATCAACCACATAGCTGTACATCCGGTAATTTTCTGACCAGGGAGCGTTGGTTGCATCAACGTAAAATCCAGCCCCGGAACCAAAATCATAAGCATCATGTTCACCGGGCAAGTTGAGTCCCCGGGGAGAGGTATCTGGACAGACAATACAAAGCCCGAGCTCGGCCGCTTTTCGAAAAGCTCCGGCCTTCTGACAAAAATTCTCATCAGTACATGTCAGGCCGGAGAGCCAGTAAAGCACAGGTACGGGCTCTGTTGCTGCTTGTGGGGGAAGGAAGATAGCAAAAACCATATCGGTTTTTGTTTCTTTGGATGGGTGTTTATAACGGTAAAGGTCGCCATTGAATACCTTAAAATGAGCAATAGGCTCCATACCAATCAGCCCTTGGAAATTAATATCTGAAGAACAGAAGATTTAATAAAGAATGACGGAGCGAATGCCCTGACCCTCATGCATCATGTCTAACGCATTATTGATCTTTTCAAGAGGCATGGTGCTGGTGATCATAGGGTCAATCTCAATTTTACCCTGCATATACCAGTCGACAATTCTAGGGACATCAGTGCGCCCGCGTGCGCCGCCAAACGCACTGCCTCGCCAGCTTCGGCCGGTAACCAGCTGGAAAGGGCGGGTGGAAATTTCCTTACCAGCACCGGCAACACCAATCACATAGGATTCCCCCCAACCTTTATGACAGCATTCAAGTGCCTGACGCATAACGTTGACATTACCAATGCATTCAAAACTGTAATCAACACCGCCATTGGTTAAATCCACAATAGCCGCAGTCAGGTCATCAACCTCTTTTGGGTTTATAAAGTCCGTCATGCCAAACTGCTTGGCTAAAGGAATTTTATCGGGGTTTAAATCGATGCCGATAATCCGGTCAGCACCGATCATACGGGCACCCTGAATAACATTCAGACCAATACCTCCAAGACCGAAAACGGCTACTGTACTACCCGGCTCCACTTTTGCGTCAAAAACCACTGCGCCCAGACCGGTTGTGACACCGCACCCGATGTAACACACTTTATCAAAAGGGGCTTCTGGGTTGATCTTGGCCAGGGAAATTTCAGGTAAGACGGTAAAGTTGGAAAAAGTAGAGCACCCCATGTAGTGCAAAAGCGGTTTTCCATCCAGAGAAAAGCGGCTTGTACCATCTGGCATCAGGCCTTTACCCTGAGTTGCACGAATAGATTGGCAAAGGTTGGTTTTTGGGTTAAGGCAAAAGTCACATTCACGGCACTCTGGTGTGTATAGTGGAATTACATGATCGCCTTTTTTTACAGATCGGACGTTTTTACCAACCTCGATAACAATTCCTGCCCCCTCATGACCAAGAATCACCGGAAACTCGCCCTCGGGGTCGTCACCAGAGAGCGTAAATGAATCAGTATGACAGACTCCGGTTGCCTTTATCTCTACCAGGACCTCACCCTCCTGTGGACCCTGTAAATCAACTTCATGAATTTCCAGTGTTGATCCAGCACTGAAAGCTACTGCTGCACGAGTCTTCATTATCACCTCTATTATTGAGTTAGCTATTAAGCCGAGTCTTCAATAACCGGTCTGATGAGTTGAATACTTTCAACGCACCATATGGTAGACAACAATCGCAGTACTTCAGTGTAGTATCAAAATTTATTTATACGTAATTTGACTTATATTTGTTTAAAACAATCCGATTAATCATGCGTTTAGGAAAAAAAAGGGTTAATTAACTGGTATCAATCAGGCGGTGATCTTTACTGTTAAATTTTCTGGTTTTTAAACTGATGTTTCGCTGGTGGAGTATCTATAGAACTAATGATCAAGTACTAATGTGGATAATCTGGGGGGATGGGATACAAAAATAGAATGTATAAAAAGCACTGTATTGTGATGGTTTAAGTATGCAGGGATTAAAATGAGTAGCAGCTTTGGCAAAACTGCTACTCAGCTGGCTTTAGAAATTAATTATTTTTTGTACAGAACCCCATCAACCAGGGGTTGGGAGTACAGTCGTAAATCAGGCGCCCTGCATCTCCGTATGTACGATCCAGCAACCTTTTAACACCTTCAGGTGGCATACCGCGCGCTTCCTCAGCCTGAAGTCGCTCCATGGGAATGGGGTAATCCGCCCAGTCTCTAGGGGCTCTCCAGCCGGGAGGTGGCACTACATTTGACCGTGTACCATTTAATGGATGCAGCAGTCTCCACTCACGAATGGCTTCAGCCATCTCGGTTACCAGCTCTGGGTGGTTAGCCGCGAGGTTATTGTGCTCATAAGGGTCGGTATTAATGTCAAACAGATAGTTGGTGACATCAATGGACGTCAGTGACTGATCAATTTTCTGAACCAGCTTCCACTGATCATTAAACGCCGTGATGCTGAAATGATTTCTGACGGGCGTTTCTGAAACGAAAAAGACGTAATCATCCCTGGCTATTTTCTGTTTGCCAGTCATCGCTTCCAGCATGTCATGACCATCCAGCCGGTAGGTGGTTTCTGGTGTAAAGCCTGCAGCTGAAGCCATGGTTGGAAACACATCCATAACGGTCATGATGCTGCCCACTTTGGTTCCGGCAGGGATCTGTTCAGGCCAGCGAGCCACAGAAGGAACCCGGATACCACCTTCAAATGTGTTGCCTTTGCCTCCTCTGAGAGGGTAGTTGTAGGCACCTGCTCCACCATAAACCGGTCCGCCATTATCACTGAAGAACATGACAATGGTGTTGTCTGCAATGTTCTCTTCATCCAGGGTATTCAGAATACGGCCGATGGCCTGATCCATGGCGTCGACCATGGCGGCATATATTGGACGGGCTTCTGAATTGGTCAATCTTGCCAGCTTGCGCATACTTTCTGTGCCGGTACGGGAGCTTTCGGTATCGTCATTCAGGTCTTTGTATTTCTCGATCAGCTCAGCTGGAGCCTGGAGAGGCGTGTGGGGTGCCAGAAAGGGCACATAAGCAAAAAATGGTTTTGTTTTATCACGCTCCCTGATCCACCGACTGGTATCGTCAGCCAGCAGGTATGTTGCATAGCCCTCTGTCTCCTCAGCGACAGAGACTCCATTGCGCTGCAGGTCGGCACCACCCTGGTTCTTATAAGGAGGGAAGTAATCAACTTCGGTATTCAGGTGGCCATAAAAGTAGTCAAAGCCGCGCTGGTTGGGAACATAGCTTTCCTGGGACATGCCCAGATGCCATTTGCCAAACATGGCCGTCTGATAGCCATTGGCCTTGAACGATTGCGGCATCAGGGTTTCGTTAGGGTTTACGCCATTATTTGACCATGGCATCACGGTGGCGTAGGCAATACCGAGGCGCATGGGATCCCGGGCAGTCATCAGTGCCGCTCTTGTCGGGGAGCAGGTCGGGGCAACGTAAAACCGTTCCATGGTGGCGCCTTCAGCAGCAAGGCTATCGATATTTGGCGTCTCTATCGTTGAGCCATTGATACCGACATCCGCCCAGCCAAGGTCATCGGCCATCATCACAATAATATTGGGTTGATCAGGCTGTACCTGGCCAGTCTCAGCCATGGAAATTCCAGGTAAGGCAGTCAGGGAAATGATTGCCCCTGCAATCAAGTGACGAGCGTTGCTGAAGTATCGACGTTTATTGTTTGAGTGCCCCCGAAGTGATTGGGTTTCACTGTTGTTATTCATGTTTCCTGATCTCCATTCAAACACTTCAACTCCATGAAGACGCTGTTATTCTTTTTATTTTTTAGAGTAAAGCTTCGAGCTGCCTGCATACATCTCATGTGCAAAGGGTGGTTCACTTCTTCCTGAGCTTTATGCACAGCACTCAGGCTCGCCGAAGCGAGCCTGATAAATGAACCCTACCAGCTTAGTTAAACAGTCGCTTCCTCTTTTACTTTATATTGAGCCTTGAGTACCCGCTTCAGAAGCTTTCCGGTCTCTGTACGAGGCAATTCCTGCACAAACTCAACACTGCGTGGGCACTTGATATTTGAAAGATGCTCACGACAGAAGTTGATGATCTGCTGCTCTGAAACAGATGCTTCCAGTTCCGGTGATTGCAGTTGGACAATGGCTTTAACCTCTTCACCAAAGTCTTCATTGGGAACACCAATCACGGCAACATCAGCGACTTCTGGCAGGGTAATAATCAGGTTCTCGGTTTCCTGGGGGTAGATATTGACGCCACCGGAGATGATCAGATTGGTTCTGCGGTCGGTAAGGTAAAGATATCCCAGCTCATCGACATAACCCACATCACCCAGCGTACTCCAGCCTTGAGAGTGGCGGCTGTTTTTGGTTTTTTCCTCCTCATTATGATATTCGAAAGTATAGCTGCCACCGAAATACACTGTACCTTCCTGGCCACTGGGTAGCTCTTCCCCGGTTGCTTCGTCAACAATATGGATTTCACCGTAGATGGCCTTTCCAACAGAGCCCTTATGTTCCAGCCACTCTTTAGGATTAATGACAGTCATGCCATTACCTTCGGAGCCTGTGTAATACTCATGAACCACAGGGCCCCACCAGTTGATCATGTTCTCTTTAACGCTGGTTGGGCAAGGGGCTGCAGAATGGACAGCGCACAGCAGAGAAGACAGGTCGTAGCGATTTCGGGTTTCGGACTCCAGCTTGAGAAAGCGTACGAACATTGTGGGTACCCACTGGCTGTGAGTGACCTTGAAACGCTCGATAAACTGCAGCGCTTTTTCTGGCTCGAACTTTTTCATGATCACAACCGTGGCCCCCAGTCGTGTATAAGCGGATGCCCAGTAAAGAGGGGCTGCATGATACAAAGGAGCGGGCGACAGAAAGACCGAATCACTGCTGGCACCGTAGAGGAATTTCTGCATGGCAGGGTAGTTGCCAGCACTGTTCCCCATGCCAAGAGGGCCCTGTACAAATGGACGCTTGATACCTTTTGGCAGGCCTGTTGTGCCTGAGGAGTACATCATGAACATGCCTTCACATTCGTCTTCGATAGGCTCACCGCTCATGTTTTCCAGCTCGGCATCCCAGTTACGGTAACCATCCACCAGTTGCTCACCCGCTTTTATCATGAACTTTGCAACATCGGCTGGCACTGGCAGTTGGGCAAAGTCAATAGTGTCGGCAAGTTTGCCAGAGGCTATGAATACACTGGCCTCACAGTTTTCCACAATATAAGCGACTTCATCGCTCTTCAGGCTGGTGGAGATAGGAGTGAAGTACAGCCCAGCCCGAACGGCAGCCCAGCAGATATGTTGAAACTCCAGGCAGTTCTCGATCATGACCGCAACATGGTCACCGGTCTTAAGGCCTAACTGTCGGAATAGCTGGGCACCGCGATTGCTGAACAGTTCAAGTTCACCAAATGTCAGTTGTTCACCAGTATCAGCCAGGATATAAGCTGGCTTTTCAGGTGTGTTCTGGGCATGGAAAGTGGGGTGCATGGTCATAATGTGAACTCTTTTTCTTATTGTTATTTGTTTTGTTCCCACCTTGTTGTGGGAACTGTTCGTGAGAAGATACCCAAAGGATTTGGAGTTGCTACGCGGCGGCAAGAGAGCGCATCCCCAGGAGCCTACATGTAGTAGGTGACTGGGGTGAGCAAGTGCAGCCAACAAAGTAGCAACTTCAAAGGCGACGGGTATAGGGCTTATCAAAAAGCGAAGGCATCCTGACTCAGCGCCATCATTGCTTTGCCAGAAGCCTCGGCTGCTTTGGCATGACTACCGGCTCGGGGTAACAGTCGCTGAAAATAGAACTCTGCCGTCGCCAGTTTGGCCTGATAGAACTCAGTGGCCTGGGCACCTTCAGCGATTTTTTGCTGAGCAAGCTGAGCCATCTGTGCCCACATATAGGCCAGTGCTACATAGCCGGAGAACATGGCGTAATCCACGGATGCAGCACCTACCTCATTAGGGTCGCTCATCGCTTTGGAGCCAATTGCCATGGTCAGTTCACCCCACTGTTTGTTCAGGGCCTGCAATGGTTCGATAAAGGGTTTTATTTCCTCATTGTTACCAGCTGCTTCGCAGAACTTATGAATCCGTTTGGTGAAGTTGCGCAGCAGGGTTCCCTGACTCCCCATGACTTTACGACCCAGAAGATCCAGAGCCTGGATTCCGGTAGTGCCTTCATAAAGAGTGGCAATACGGGCGTCTCGTGCTATCTGCTCCTGACCATTGTCACGGATATAACCATGCCCACCCAGAACCTGAATGCCCAGGTTAGTGACTTCTACACCAACCTCGGTACAGAATGCCTTGGCTATTGGGGTTAGCAGGGAAAGGAGATCATCTGCTTCTCTGGCATTCTCCTCATTGCCGTATTTTGACTGATCCACTAACTGGGCGAGCCAGTAGATGAGTGCACGTGAACCTTCAGTCAGTGCTTTCTGGGTAAGAAGCATCCGTCGTACATCCGGATGTTCAATAATGGGGTCTGCTTCAGCATCAGGGTTTGCAGAGCCGGTCAATGCCCTCATCTGGGTACGTTCCCTGGCATAGTTCAGGGCGCCCTGGAATGAGTTCTCTCCCATGGAGACACCCTGCAGTGCAGTGCCAATGCGAGCGGAATTCATGATTTTGAACATAACTTCCAGGCCGCGATTCTCTTCACCCACCAGGTAGCCAGTAGCTCCATCGAAATTCATCACGCAAGTGGCTGATCCCTTGAGCCCCATCTTCTTTTCAATAGAGCCACAGTGAACAGCATTACGTTCGGTCAGGTTCCCGTTCTCATCGGAGTGAAACTTTGGAACGATAAACAGTGAAATGCCTTTAGTGCCTGACGGGGCCCCTTCAACACGGGCCAGTACCGCGTGAATAATATTTTCCGTCAGGTCATGCTCACCTCCGGAGATAAAAATCTTGGTGCCGGAGATGGAGTAGCTGCCATCGTCGTTTGACTTGGCTTTGGTTCGGATAAGGCCGACATCCGATCCACAGTGAGCTTCAGTCAGGCACATGGTTCCACCCCATCGGCCACTGATCAGATGGGGAAGGTAAGTGTTTTTCTGCTCTTCACTCCCAGCGGTTAGAAGACAGGTGACAGGTGCCTGGCTCAAACCTCCATACATGCTCCAGGCGTGGTTGGCAGAGCCAGTCATCTCTCCCAGCATCATGGCGCAGGATCCCGGGAGGTTCTGGCCACCGTATTGCTCCGGGAGAGAAAGACCCAGCCAGCCGGCCTCAGCGTACTGGGCAAAAGCCTGCTTGAAGCCTGCCGGTGTCTGGACATCACCGCCTTCAAAGCGGCAACCCTCTTCATCACCGCTTTGATTCAGGGGGGCCACCACCTGCTCAGCAAATTTGGCACCATTGACCAGTATGTCATCGATCAACTCCTGACCTGGCTGCTCGCAGTTGCTCAAAGACTGGTAATGGGTTTCGCTGTTCAACAGCTCATGAATAACAAACTGGATATCTCTTACAGGGGCTTGGTAATGACTCATTATTGTACCCTTATGCTTATTTTTATGGGCTCTCGTTCCCATGCTCTGCGTGGGAACGAGGTATAACCCTTTATTATTCTTTTAAATGAACAGCTCGTTGCTTTCAGCTCTTTCCAGGAGAATTGCCGGTGGCTCGAACCGTGAGCCATAGCGTTTAGCCAGCTCTCTTGCCCTGCAGGCAAATGCACGCAGGCCATAAGCATTGATAAACTGGAATACACCACCTGAATGAGCCGGGAAACCAATACCGAAAATGGAGCCGATATTGCCGTCAGCGGCTGTGTTCACCACGCCTTCTTCAAGCGCTCTTAATGCTTCAAGGCTCTGGCAGAAGGTCAGGCGGTCACGGATATCTTCAAAGGGAATTTCCTGATAGCCGTTGGGGGCAAAGTGCTCTTTCATGCCCGGCCAGATGTGCTTCTTACCGTTTTTGGGATAGTCATAATAACCACCGCCGTGGATTTTCCCCTTGCGGCCAAACTCTTCGACCATTTTGATGATCAACTCTGCGGCAGGATCGTTATTGATGGGGTTACCCTGTGCTTCAGCATCTGCACGGGTCTGCATGGTGTTTTTGTAGGCGGTTTCCTGGCTGATTTCGTCAATGGCCGCCAGAGGCCCTACCGGTGAACCGTTAAAACGGGCGGCATTTTCAATCAGTGCCGGGTTGATTCCTTCCAGAACCATGGTGGCTCCTTCGGAAATCGTTTTGCCGATCACACGGGTTGTGAAAAAGCCCGGGGCATCATTAACGACAATAGGCGTTTTTCCCATGGCTTTGGCCAGATCAAAAGCGACGGCCAGAGCATGGTCCGAGGTCTTCTCACCACAGATGATTTCAACTAGTGGCATCTTTTCCGCAGGGGAGAAGAAGTGCATGCCAATATAGTTTTCAGGCCTTGAAGAGGCTTCCGCCAGTTCGGTAATGGGCAGAGCAGAGGTATTGGAAGCCAGTATTGCGCGGTCAGGAATGGCCTCTTCGGTTTCCCGGGTAACCTGGGCTTTGATGCGCCGGTCTTCATATACAGCTTCAATGACCAGATCACAGTCAGCAAGGTCTTCATAACTGGCCGTTGGGGTTACTCTGGCCAGGATCTCCTCAGCTTGAGATTCACTGATGCGTTTGTTCTTTTTGCACACCTGCTCACAGTAGCCTTTACCCCGATCGGCATTTTCCTGAGAGATATCTTTTAATACGACCTCAATACCGGCTTTGGCTGCGCCAAAGGCAATACCTGCGCCCATCTGTCCGGCGCCGAGAATACCGAGCTTCCTGACCGACGTTGGCTCAATTCCTTTTGGACGACTGATGCCGTTATTAATGTCGTTCAACTGGAAGAAGAACGTGCGAATCATATTCTTTGCTACCTGTGAGGTCATCAGGCTCATAAAGTAGCGGGCTTCAATTTTCTCTGCGGTATCAAAGTCCACTCGGGCGGCATCGTTGACGCAGGCCATGATGGCTTTGGGGGCAGGGAAGTTGTTGTTGGTGTTGTTCATGACATTGACTGGCCCGAAGTAAAACAGGCCTGCCAGTTCACGGGATATTTCTTTATCGTTGGGCGCACCGCCAGGAATCTTGAAGCCTTTTTCATCCCAGGGCTGGCAGGCTTTTGGATTGGCCAGAAGCCAGGCTTTGGCGCTGGCATGCATTGCATCTTCGCTATCCACCAGTTCATCAACCCAGCCTTTGGCCAGCGCCTGTTCGGCCTTGAACTTTTTACCGGCAGATAACCAGGTTACGGCTTTTTCACAACCGAACATCCGCACGATACGAACCACGCCACCGGCTCCTGGCATCAAACCAAGCTGAGCTTCTGGCAGTCCGACTTCAACGCCTTTCTGATTGATGGCAATTCGATGATGTGCCGCTAGACAGATTTCATAGCCACCGCCCAGAGCAGCGCCATTAATGCCAACCACAACCGGTACGCCCAGCGTTTCCAGATACCGTAAGGGGAGTTTGGCATCCAGAATACTCTGGAAGTTGTCTCTGGCTTCCTCTTCGCTGAGCTGAGTCGGTATTTCCAGCAGGCTGGACAGGTCGCCTCCACCAAAGAATGTTTTCTTGCCTGAGCGAATATAAACACCGCTGATATCACCGGCCGAAGCCAGGGCTTGAAGCTCGGAAACGGCTTTCTTCATGGCTTCGATGTATTCGAAGCCCATGGTATTTACCGACTTTCCGGGTTGATCAAGGATCAGTTCAACGATGCCGTTGTCGTCTTTTTCCAGTCGAATGTATTCCATTGATTTGTCCGTTCTTATTTTTATGTAAACGATGCTTTGTCTGGTTACAGCCGCTCAATGATGGTGGCAATACCGATACCGCCACCGGCACACAGTGTGACCAGTCCTCGTTTCAGATCCCGTCGTTCCAGTTCATCCAGCAGTGTGCCAACCAGCATGGCGCCTGTTGCTCCAATGGGGTGGCCCATGGCAATAGCTCCGCCATTGACGTTGATTTTTTCATCGGGAATATTCAGCGCTTTCTGGTAGCGAAGAACTACCGCAGCAAAGGCTTCATTAAGTTCAAACAGATCAATGTCGTCCAGTGTCAGCCCGGCTTTGGCCAGTACCTTTTCTGTAGCAGGTACCGGACCGGCCAGCATGATCGTTGGCTCAGTACCGGTGGTTGCGCAGGCGACAATGCGAGCTCTTGGGGTAAGGTTCTGTGCAGCTCCTGCCGTTTCACTGCCTACCAGAACCAGCGAGGCGCCATCCACAATACCGGATGAATTACCTGCAGTATGGATATAGTCCAGGGCTTCAACTTCCGGGTATTTGAATTTCAGCAGGTCGCCATGACCAAGGTCGCCAAACATCTGAAAAGAGGAAGGAAGTTTTGCCAGGCTCTCGGGGGTAATGTCACCCCGGATGGTTTCATCGTGATCCAGAATGGTCAGGCCATTCATGTCTTTGACGGGGATGATGGAACGATCAAAATAGCCATTTTTCCGGGCATGAGCCGCACGCTGTTGTGACATCAGCGCATACTGATCCAGATCGGAGCGGCTGAAACCTTCCAGTCTTGCTGTCAGATCGGCGGCAACACCCTGGGAGATGCCATAACTTTCCATGGCTGTCCAGGGATCACCTGCTGCAGCTCCGCTGGCACCGATACCCAGCCGGGACATGGACTCAACACCTCCGGCCACTACCATCTCTTCAAACCCGGAACGGATTTTCATCGCGGCCAGGTTAACAGCATCCAGACCTCCGGCGCAGTAGCGGTGCAGTTGTGCCCCAGTAGTGATGTCATCCCAGCTGGAATAGACGAGGGCAGTCTTCGCAATATTCTGGCCCTGTTCGTTCACCGGCTCTCCGGTAGCCAGGATCAGATCATCCACCTGTCGGGTATCCAGCTGGTTTCTTTCCTTCATGCTCTCCAGAAGGTTGGTTACCAGATCAATGGGTTTGACTTCATAGAGGCTGCCGGCGGGTTTGCCGGGGGCTCCCGCTTTTCCCCGACCTCTTGGCGTGCGGATCGCATCGTAGATATAGGCTTCAGTGGTCATATTTATTCCTGATTTTTCTTTTTAGTTATTAGGTTCAGGCGCCGGCAGGAGCGAGCACACCCCATTCGGCCAGTACTGCTTCGGTATCTTCCCCGGAGGACCGTGGACCATGAGTAATGGTGGCTTTTGTCCGGCTAAAGCGGGGCGTTGGTGATGGCTGCAATACCCCTTCCACTTCGGTATAGGTGCCACGGGCCTGATTGTGGGGGTGGTCTGGCGCTTCCCAGATTGACAATACCGGGGCAAAACAGGTGTCGGTGCCTTCCAGCAGTTCGCACCATTGATCCCGTGTTTTGGTCTTGAACAACTCCGCCAGTGTTTCTTTATAATCTTCCCACTGACTTTTGTTCATCTGGTTAGCCAGCTTCTGTTTATCCAGTCCTGTTTTTTCCAGCAGTTGCAGATAAAACTGAGGTTCAATGGCACCAATAGCGATGTATTTTTCATCCGCTGTTTCGTAGGTATCGTAGAAGTGAGCGCCCCCATCAAGCAGCCCGGCACCGCGCTCTTCTGTGAACATGCCATAGCCGCGGAGGGTGAAAAACATAGTCATTAAGGCGGCACTGCCATCCACCATGGAGCTGTCGATGACCTGGCCTTTACCCGATTTCTGTGCTTCCAGCAGGCCGCAGACAATGCCAAAAGCCAGCATCATTGCACCTCCACCAAAATCACCCACCAGGTTCAGAGGTGCAATGGGCTTTTCTCCTTTTCGGCCAATGGCGTGGAGTGCTCCGGATAGAGCGATGTAGTTGATATCATGGCCTGCTGTTTTGGCCAGAGGGCCATCCTGTCCCCAGCCAGTTATACGACCGTAGACAAGTTTTTGGTTCCGGGCTAAACAGTCTTCAGGGCCAACCCCAAGCTTTTCTGCAACGCCTGGACGAAATCCCTCAAAAATGGCATCCGCCTTTTCGCAGAGCTTGAGCAGTGTTTCAACGCCTTCAGGTGTTTTAAGGTCCAGAGCTACTGAACGTCTGCCACGCATGGCGATGTCCTTGATTTTCATGCCTCCAGACTGCACCCGCTCGATACTGATGACTTCGGCACCCATATCAGCCAGCATCATCCCGCAGAATGGACCTGGGCCAATACCTACTAACTCTATAATTCTGAAACCTTTCAGTGGACCCATCAGATACTCCCCGAATTTTATTATTAATCTGCTGGCAACAGGTTTATGAGCCATGACTATCTATTCATGGTCGAGTATAGTGAGCAGAAATTGGGATCTCTGGTCTGGATCGGCCTGATTTTTGGTGATCAGAGGCTCCAAGGCTGGATGGATAAGAAGAACACGTTATGTCCGCTATGATAAAAAAAGAGACGACCATCGCGACACTGGGACGTGCCATCAGTATCACACTTGAGCATTATGGCTGTGACAGTAAAGCCGTGTTTGATGCCGCTGGACTGGATATATCATTGTCGTACGACCCCGGGGCGCGTTACGACTCCCGTAAATTCGCCAATCTCTGGCGGCTGGCTGCTCAGGCCAGCGGTGACCCTGCTTTTGGTCTTGAAGTTCCCAGGGTTCGCCCTCCTCTGAACCCCGCTCTGGATGCGGCGTTTTCTTCCAGTGATAATCTGCTGCAGGCACTTGACCGTCTTTGTAAGATGTTTCATTTCGTCAATGAAATGAGTGCGCTGAAGCTGTCACAAGAAGGTAGCAGTATTTTTCTTGAGTATATAACCTCTGAAGAGCATCGAGAGGTGGTGGCATTCGAGGGAATTGATGCGCTTTTTGCTGCCTTAATACACAATATCCGCCAATTGATGGATCCGGATTTCAAGGCAAAAGGTGTCTATTTTGTCAGGCCAGAGCCGGAGAAGGTTGAGCCATACCTGGAGATGTTTAATGCTCCAGTTATGTTTGGCCAGTCTATTAATCGGCTTGAATTTGATTCAGCCCTGTTATCAAGGCCATTGTTAAGTGCCAATCCGGAAATTGCTCATTTGAATGAACAGATTGTTCTTGAGTACCTGGAGCGCTCTGAACGTGATGAAGTTCTGCTGAATACCCGCTTTCATATCATTGCCCAATTGCCCAACGGAGAACCGAATCAGGAAGTCATTGCTGGTTTGATGAATATCTCTTCCCGGCAATTGAGGCGCAAACTGAATGAACTGGGAACCAACTACAGTCAGGTGCTGCTGGATGTCCGCCATGAAATGGCGAAAAAGTATTTAAGTCAGAATAAGCTGGCTTTGAGTGAAATTACCCAGTTACTCGGGTTTTCTGATCAGAGTAATTTCACCAAAGCGTTCAAGCGGTGGCAGGGGGAAACGCCCATAGCCTTTCGCAAAAATACAGCAATATCGATATAGGGTCTTATTGCTGGTACTAATGCATTGTTGACCAGTTCATATCCGGGGCTTTCTCTTCGCCAAACCAGCAGCATAGAAACTCTCTGAATTGGACGAGCCGACCATTTTCAATGGTAAAGATATGAGCCCAGCGGTTATAGAAAGGTTGGTCTCTGGAAATATCCTTACCGGACTCTTCGCCCAGTGCAACAACGGTGTCGCCTTGAACAATAAACTCCCTGGGATTAAAGGAGGAGAATGTCCAGGTTTCTCCCAGGATATCCAGAAACTGTTGAACACCCTGTTTGCCTCGGTAACTCTGGCACTTCTTCAAATCGGCCGGACCATTGACAACCCAGTTTATGTCTTCATGGCAGAGATCAATAAATCCAGCCAGATTTCCTTCAGAAAAAAGCTGATAGATGGTTTGAGTGACTTCAAGTGGTGTTTTCATAGAGGAGCTATCTGTTCATGTAAACACTACAGGATAGTCCCTGTTTTACAGTACAAATGTACTACTATTGAGTACCTTTTCTAGCGATTTGAACTTTCTGTGGCTTTGTTAAACGGACTAACATTGAGGTTTCAATAACTGCACTGGCAACAATGAAAAGAAGTAAAGCCAGCATAAGACAGGAGGCTGTTGTCGCTGTGGTAATGGTCATCTTGACTGATGCCAGGAAAAACCTGACCCTCTGGGAATTAAAAATGTGATTACTATTTAATCGCAGAGCTGCTTTCTGGACAATTCAGAAAATTGTATAACCTCTAAAAGTATCTTTGATAAGCCTTCTTTCAGAGGCTGTTTTTCTAACGTGCTAATGATCCAGTGTTATCTGTCAGGCAGTGCTTTTCGCGGTATTTTCTGGGGGTAGTGCCTGATTGTTTACTGAACTGGCTGTAAAATGTGGACTGGCTTTTGTAGCCAACTTCCAGGGCAATATCGAGCAGCTTTCGGTGTTGGTTCGCAGGATCTTCAAGCAGTTGTTGGGCTTTATGGATTCGGTAGCGGTTTACCAGTTCATAGAAATTCCCTCCTGATCTCAGGTTGATTACCTGACTTAATTCGTGCGAGGTAACGCCCAGCAGGTCAGCAAGCTGGCTCAGATTCAGGTCTTCACGCATATAGGCCAGCTCATGTTCAAAGCACGTCTGTAATTTTTCCCAAATACGATTGATGGAGTCATCACCAAGAGCGGATCGTTCGTATTTACTCTGTGTTGGGTGTTCTTCAGCTGGAGAAGGTTGCTCGACTTTATCGAGTACTTTCTGAACTTCTCCGGTAAAAATTCTGGGCTGCCTGAGTCCGCCAATGGCAATGAGATAGATAACGCCAAAGTCCAGAAAAAGGAAAACAGAAGGTTGCTCGTTAATGAGCCCCAGGCCAAGCAGTAAACCCGTAGCGATATAGGTGAGACGAAGCGTAATGATGTAAATAATCAGCCATTTGAGCCAGCCCAGTGTGATTGGACCCAGTGAGGAGAAGGTTTTCTTCAGCCGGTGTTCGTGGGAGTGCAGTAAGCGCAGGGCTGCCACGCCATAAACAAACAATATCAGGCTGTTCAGCAGGTAGAAAACAGCGATGGCATGATCAACCTCAGATATTTGACTGGCAGATGGTAATGGCTGCTCTGGCGCGATGGTCAGCCAGGCCAGTAATCCTGGTAAAAGACAGAGGGTATGTATCAGTAGTTGTCGGATAAAGGCAAACTGTTGTTCGGTGAGTGAGCGGACATACAGGTAAATCAATGGGCCCTTCATAATCATCAACAGATAGATGATATAGAAAGGTTGGTAAATGATTGCTTCGGTTCTCACCGCCAGGTGGAGAGCAATACCCGTGGTGTTAATGCCGATAAACATAGCGAGGAGTTTATTGGCATTGGGGGTCTCACTGCGAACTGCGAGAATGATGACCAGTAACAACAGTCCCTGGGACAGGACAAACAATTGAACAGCGGATAACCAATCCATGCCTGTGACCCTTTATACTTATTGAAAAAGCGTTAGTGTATCTGGGCGTCAGGGTAGCGGAATCAGTCGGAAATTGCATCCAGCCATTGTTCTGCAACTGCTTGTTCAGAGAGAGCAAATGCTTTGATTTCCATACCGGGGAATAGCATGCCTTCTATTTCACTGACATTCCGAACCCACTGGGTATTGCTAAGCACGGCGATTCGGCTGAAACGGCGAAATGCACTGAATGCCCGTGGCAGCTGGGAAAGTTTAATGCCCATTGCCCCCAGTGTCGGCATATGAAGCGCTTCTATACGATAGAGCATTGTGCCCTGTTTAATGTTTTTTGTTTTTTCAACGAACTGGTCAATTGCCTTGCTCATCTGTTCAGCATCAAGCTGTCCATTGAGCGAAAGGTCAATACGATTGTGGGAGTGAGGTGTAATGGTCAGCATGTTGTTCTCCCTTCCTTGTTGGTGTTAGTTACTAATTACGTTAACAAAGAAGGAGGGAGCAGGATAGGAGCAACTGATGATCTCAATCAGTGACTCCGGTGTTTCTTCACTTCATCGTCTAAAAGATGCTTTTTCAGCGACTCCAGCGAGGTTTTTCATATTGGCTGTAGTCGATGTCTTCCAGGGGCCAGCTACCTTGCTTTTGCTTTTTTCTTTCAGCCACACTCATTCCAAAAATGGCCTGGCAGGTGCGCTCTTTAAGGTCAATCAGCTCCTGCGGTGTCACCAGTCCAAGGAATACACCGGCTTCCATAAAGCCTTCGAGACGGTGGCGCTCCAAAGGGGAGGGAGGGTAGCCTTGTCTGGAGGCTGACGACAGTCTGGTCAGCCTTTTTTCCACTTCATCCAGAAAATGATGTTTGTCCATAGGGGTTTGACAGTTCGCTCCTTATAAGAGCTGCTCAGTGTTGTTCAAGATAACTCACATATACATGAACATCATCTCATAAACCAGTGCAGGACGCTCTTCACCAACCACATGGACCTGTTGCTCCATGGTGACCGTAGTGCCTTTGGCGCTGCCCGTAATGGCTTTAACCCGGCTGCGGCAATGAATTTTGCTGTTTGCAGGAACGATACCGGTAAACCGGAGTTTGTCAGAGCCAACATTCAACATGTTTTTAAAGCCGGTGACTTCAAAGGTTTGTGGGGTCTGCATTTTAGGCAGCAAAACCAGGGTCAGAAATCCATGGGCAATGGTGGTTTTAAACGGGCTGTATTGGGCGCACTTCTCGGTATCGGTATGTAACCAGTAACTATCGCCGGAAAGCTCGGCAAACTGGTTGATCAGTTCCTGGGAAACAGTAACCTGTCCACTCCAGTCACTGAAGGTTTCAGTGACTTCAGCCTGCATGGCGTCGATATCTTTAAAGTCGTACTTTTTCATTATTATTCTCTTTGTTGATGTTGTTTTTTTCGCACACCACTGCGCTTCAGTTGGCATCCTAGCGGATTTTTTTTCAGCCCGGTAGCGGCTGATTTTGCCCATGCACCTTGGACAGGTTCTGCCATTTATCGGCTGCTTGCCATCCACTACCTTTTCACCTAATCGCTAATAACAAGAACAAGGAGTCTGTCGTGGCGGAAGCAGTCATTGTTGAAGCACTACGTACCCCCATTGCCCGAGGTAAGCCTGTCGTCGGGGATCTTCACGGTTTTCATGCTACTGAGTTGCTGGCTCTGTCCATGCGGGCTGTTGTTGAAAAAGCAGGGCTTGAGTATGACGACGTTGAGCAGCTGATTGGTGGGTGTGTTACCCAGGCCGGGGAGCAGGCTGGCAATATAACCCGAAATGCCTGGTTATCCATGGGCAATACCTGGGGAGCGGGAGCCACGACGATTGATGCCCAGTGTGGTTCTGCCCAGCAGGCTAACCATCTGATTTCCTCCCTGGTTCGCGGTGGGTCTATTGATGTAGGCGTTGCCTGTGGTGTTGAAGCCATGAGCCGCGTTGGACTGGGTATGAATGTCTATAACGGTCCAGGCTTCTTCTTACCCAAGAACTGGCCTTGGGACAGCACGCCAGACCAGTTTGCCAGTGCTGAGCGAATCGCGGCCAACCGTGGAATTACACGGCAGGAAGCGGATGAATTTGCACTTCGATCCCAGCAGCGGGCGAAAGCAGCCTGGGAAGCCGGCTACTTTGATCGCGAGGTGTTCTCTGTCGATGCCCCGGCTTTTGGTGAAGATGGTAAGCCAAATGGTGAAACCAGAAAGGTAAGTCGAGACCAGGGTTTCCGTGATACGACGATGGAAAGCCTGGGTAACCTGAAAGCCGTGGCTGAAGGTGGTATCCACACCCCGGGTAACTCTTCCCAGATTTCTGATGGATCCGCTGCAATTTTGTGGATGAGCAAAGAAGAAGCTCTGGCCAGAGGTTTGAAGCCAAGAGCTCGGATTCTGACCGATGTTGTGGTGGGTACTGACCCTTACTATCTGCTGGATGGTCCAGTGGATGCCACAAAAGCATTGTTAAAGAAAAGCGGCATGAGTCTCAGTGATATTGACCTGTTTGAGGTTAATGAAGCGTTTGCCGCTGTTGTCCTTTCCTGGGCCCGGGTATATGAGCCGGATATGGATAAAGTAAACGTCAATGGTGGTGCGATTGCCCTTGGTCACCCCGTGGGCAGTACCGGTACCCGTCTGATTGTTTCAGCCCTTCACGAACTGGAGCGGACTGACAAGAATACCGCGTTGATCACCATGTGCTGTGGTGCATCAGTGGGTACCGGCACCATTATTGAGCGTCTTTAGGTTTAAAAGACTTTGAACCACGAAGTTCACTGAGAAAAAGCTTTTCTATATTTTTTTCTTTGTGCTCTTTGTGCTCTTTGTGCTCTTTGTGCTCTTTGTGCTCTTTGTGCTCTTTGTGATCTTTGTGATCTTTGTGGTTGAAAAAATAACTATAAGAATAGGAAAGAGTTATGACTTCTCGTAACGGAGAGCTGGACGGAAAAGTTGCCATTGTTACTGGTGCAGGTCGTGGTTTGGGGCGTGCCGAAGCATTAAACCTGGCTAGAGAAGGTGCAAGAGTAGTGGTGAATGACCTGGGAGGAAATGCTCAGGCAAAAGAAACGACCATGGAAGTGGTTGAACAGATTAAAGGTTTTGGTGGTGAGGCATTTGCCTATTTTGGCGATTGTGCGGATTGGAAGGACTCTGAAGCCCTCTTCAAAATGGCCCTGGATACCTGGGGTGATGTCAATATCCTGGTGAATAATGCGGGCTTCTGTCGAGATCGACTGATCTTCAACATGACAGAAGATGAATTTGATACCGTGGTTCGCGTCCACTTGAAAGGACACTTTGTCAACATGCGTCATGCGACCAAGTACTGGCGTGAAAAGTGTAAGGCGGATGGTGCTCCTGTTTATGGCAGGTTGGTCAGTACTTCTTCAGAGGCATTTCTGTTTGGCTCGGCCGGGCAGCCTAACTACGCAGCGGCAAAGGCAGGTATTGTTGCCATGACCATGGGAGCTGCCCAGGTGATGTACAACTATGGGGTGACAGCTAACGTTATTTGCCCGAGAGCGCGGACGGATATGACCAATCAGGGCGTAACCGCCAGTATGTTCGCCAAGCCGGAATCCGGTTTCGATACGTTTGCTCCGGAAAACGTCAGTCCTCTCGTCACCTATCTTGCATCACCAGAGGCGGGTAACGTTTCCGGGCAGGTATTTGTGGTATGGGGTAAGCAGGTAGTGGTTGTTGATAGTCCGAAAGAGGCGGCACAGTTCAACAGCCCAGAGGCCTGGACTCAGGAGTCTCTCAATAAATCACTGGGCGAGTACTTTGCCAATAAAGTACCCGTTCGTGATGGATTCAGTGTGATTCCACAGTAATAGTCGTTTTCTTACCGGCCTTCTTATCAACCGTTAAAAAGGCCGGTACTGCCTGAGAGAATAATCATGCAAACACATGCACTCGGGGAGAAAGAGAACACTGGCTCTCATCAGAAAAAGCAGGAACTGGTTCAGTTGCTTCGTTCGATTAATGAGCAACTGGTCAGCAGTGATCTTTCCGAAGAAGCAATGGCTGATGCCAGTCATCAGCTGGCATCTATTCATAACCGGTTGTCCGGGTTTTCTGAACGTACTTATCAAGCCGTTTTTGCGCCCAGCGATGATGAAGAATCTGCTGAACTGGGGTATAACGCAAAGACGCTTCAGGGGCTGTATACCCCGGTGAGTGGCTGCTGTAATGCCGTTGCGCCGGAAGTGACTTATTTTACGGAGTCTTCGGGTTCCGGGGATCGGGTGTCTGCCAGAGTCTGTTATGGCAAAGCGTTTGAAGGTGGTCCCGGTCTGGTTCACGGAGGCTTTATCGCGGCACTTTTTGATGAGCTGTTTGGTGTTGTTCAACATCAGAAAGAGCTGCCCAGTATGACGGCCAGTCTGACTCTGCGTTACGTGAAACCAACGCCTCTGCATACTGAGCTGCGCTATGAAGCCTGGGAGGTAGAAACCCGGGGGCGCAAGTCGACAATGAAAGCGGTGCTGAAAAATGGGGATGACGTGCTGGTTGAGGCAGAAGCCCTGTTTGTTACGGTACTCAGAAAGAATTATCAGAAGCTGGTTGACCGCAGGGTTGCTGGTTGACCGAACCTCGTTCCCACGCTCTGCGTGGGAACGAGAATGTTTTTATAAAAACAGAATAATGAATCCAGGTGGCAGTCCATGTCCGATTTTACCGCATTTCGCCAGGAGATACGTGACTGGCTTAACGACAACTGTCCTGAGTCAATGCGTACACCGGTTACCCAGGAAGAGCAGATCTGGGGTGGTCGTAACCTTCGTTTCCCAACGGAAGATGCAAAACTCTGGTTTGACCGTTGTGTAGAGAAGGGGTACTGCGTACCTGACTGGCCCGAAGAGTATGGTGGTGCAGGTTTCTCAGCAAAAGAGACCCGCATATTCAAAGAGGAGATGGCGCGTCTCAACTGTCGTGCACCGCAGGTCAACCTGGGGATCTGGATGGTTGGTCCGGCGATTCTGGAATTTGGCACTGAGGAGCAGAAACGGGAGCACCTTCCCAAAATCGCCCGTGGTGAGATCCGCTGGTGTCAGGGGTATTCCGAGCCAGGTGCCGGTTCCGATCTGGCCGGTTTGCAGTGTAAGGCTGAGTCGGATGGTGATGATTACATCATTAATGGTTCAAAGATCTGGACCTCCTATGCGGATCATTCTGACTGGATTTACTGCCTGGTTCGTACCGATCCGGATGCACCGAAGCATGAAGGCATCACTTTCCTGCTGTTTGATATGGCCAGTGAAGGTGTGGATGCCAAGCCGATTGAACTGATTACCGGTGAAACTCATTTCTGTCAGACCTTCTTTGACAATGTCCGTGTTCCGAAAAAGAACGTGCTGGGTGTTGAGAATAAAGGGTGGACAGTTGCCAAGCGGGTACTCCAGTTTGAACGGAATATGATGTCCGATATGGAGGCCTCTGCAAACACCTCTGGAACCACTCCCCGTTCTGCAGCGATTGAGCATATCGGTCTTGTGGATGGAAAACTGGCGGATCCGGTTTTTCGCCAGTCTGTTGCGAGGCATGAAATTCAGAAGCGGGCACTGGATAAGACTCAGCAGAGAATGGCTGATGAGTTTGCTCAGGGTGTTGGTGATATGAATGTGGCGATGATTCTCAAGTATGTGGGTACTGAGGAAGAGAAGCGCAAATACGAACTGATTTTGAAAATTGCCGGTGAGCAGGCTTTGGGCTGGTCTGGCGAAGGGTTCAGTGATGCAGAGCTTCAGTTGACCAGAGACTGGCTGGCTTCAAAAACCCACAGTATAGCGGGCGGCACCTCTGAGATTCAGTTGAATATCATTGCCAAGCGGGTATTAGGGCTGCCAGAAGCAGCGGGGAAGTAAGTCATGTCTTTAGCATTTAATGAAGAACAACGCTCCCTGAAAGACACTGCCAGGGATTTTGTACAGGCCAACAGCCCGGTTGAAAGTCTCAGGAAACTTCGAGACAACCAGGATTCGGTTGGATTTTCCAGAGATGTCTGGGGGCAGATGGTAGAACTGGGCTGGGGGGGGATCATCTTTCCAGAAGCCTACGGTGGTTTCGACTTTGGCGTAAAAGGCCTGGCCGCCTGCATGGAGGAGTTTGGTCGTACGCTGCTGCCTTCTCCTTTATTGTCTTCTGTTGCTCTGTCCGGTTCCGTAATCCTGCAGGCAGGCAATGAAACCCAGAAGCAAGAACTATTGTCGTCTATTGCGTCAGGTGAACTGTTGGTCAGTCTGGCATTGGAAGAGGGCGTTCGTCATAACCCGGTGGCAATCTCTACAACTGCGGTTAGAAATGAAGGTGGTTATACCATCAGTGGCAGCAAAACCCTGGTGATGGATGCCCATGTGGCCGACCAACTGATAGTTGTGGCCAGGACCGCTGGTCAGTCTGGTGACCATGATGGCATCAGCCTGTTCCTGGTGGATGCTGCTGCTAAAGGGGTAATGATCAGCAAAACGCATCTGGCTGACAGCCGTAATTATGCACGTATTACCTTTGATAAGGTTGCAGTGTCTGACAGTGCTTTGTTGGGTGAGGCCGGTCAGGGTTCGCTGGATAAAGCGCTGGATGTTGCCAGAATCTGTTTGGCTGCTGAATTGTTTGGTGGCGTACAGGAGTCGTTTGAAAGAACCGTTGAGTACTTAAAAGAGCGTAAGCAGTTTGGTGTGTTGATTGGTACTTTTCAGGGGCTTCAACACCGTTGTGCCCATATGTATACCGAAATCCAGCTCTGCAAATCTCTGATGATGGATGCATTAAGTGCACTGGAGGCGGGTAAGGAAAAAGCGCCCGGTTTGATCAGCGCCGCTAAAGCAAAAATATCGGAAACCGCTGAGCTGGTTACCAATGAAGCCGTGCAGTTGCACGGCGGGATCGGTGTGACGGACGAGCTGGAGATTGGCTTTTTTCTGAAGCGGGCTCGAGTTGCTCAATTGTTGCTCGGAGATGCGCATTTTCATTATGACCGGTATGCCAGGTTGGAGGGTTTTTAAATAGTTTAACGTATTCTTTATCAATACTCCGGACACTATTATGCAGCGATAGCACCATAGCTACTTAGCTCCTCATAAGTATTCATGACTTTTTCGTCATTCATTGCCAAGCCTAACTTCTCAAAAACTCTGTGCATCAGGTTCTGAT
>NZ_LUKQ02000489.1 GCF_001647025.1 Endozoicomonas atrinae | reverse complement strand
GCGTCATTCGTAAGGCGATCAAGAACCGGAAGATTTTTCGGACTGATGAGTCAGTCATGAAGGTAATCTATCTGGCCATGGAAAAAGCTTCCGAGAAATGGACCATGCCGATCAGGAACTGGAAAGCAGCCATGAACCGGTTTGAAATTATGTTTCCTGACCGGTTCAAGGAGTAATAGTTTTGGTGGCGTTTACACAGAATTATTTACAGGCTCGTTTAAAACGAGCAATCCATTCCCATCTGCCAGAACCCGATTTCCAGACGGGTTGCTTCCCGGAAAGTCTGGCAGAGTGAATCCATACGGGCGGCGTTATAACGGGTCTTCGCGAGATGATCCAGCCTCTCAATCTGCTTTCTGGCACCTTCCAGATACTCTTCACCACCGTAGGTTTCAATCCAGGCCCAATATGGGTTGCCCTCTTTAAGCGTGTTTGGATCGTTCTTCAAACGATACCCAATTTCCGCGTAACCGACTGCACAGGGAGATAACGCCGTATAAAGATCAAGAATGTCACCAGCCATTCCCCGCTCCAGCACATAACGGGTGTAAGCCATATTGGCCCGGGCTTCCGGCAGGCTGACCACATCCTTTTCTGTCAGCCCCCATTCCTGACAATACGCCAGATGCAGTGTCATTTCTCCCAGGATGCCGCTCACAGACTCCGATGCCGAGCGCATATCTTCAAGGTTATCCGACTTATAAACCGCCAGTGAGTAAGCCCTGGCAAAGTGGATCAGAAACAGGTAATCCTGCTGGAGGTAGTGACGAAAAGAGGCAAGAGGCAACGATCCATCTGCAATTCCCTGAACAAACGGATGATGACAGTAGTTATGCCAGTCCTCCTGGGAGGCCGCTTTCATACGCCCATAAAGGGTGTTCTCATCACTGAGGAAAAAGGTATCTGAGCTCATGACCGGACTCCAGGAATTATTATCGGCACGCATCATAGCTCACCACTTCCTGTTTGCACATTCTACCTTTCATAACCATGAAGAGTATCTCAGAAGTGCCGATAGAAACTCAGGCATTTAAATTTATGGACTGTGACAAAAAAGCGATGGATAAAGGACTGCCCCCCATTAACCAGCCCATAACGCATCAGCCACTCAGAGAAAACGACACTCCAGACAAAGAAAAGCCAGAAGTAACCAAGTCCCTTCCAGAGCCAGAAAAACAGCACAGGCAAAAGACCATTCCAGGCAGGGCGGTGTTAATTAAAGACCTAACCCCAAACATGAAATCGAGTGCTGAAACAACAACCAAGCCCAGCAAAGATACAAGCGACTCAAAAGAAGCAGCCGTTCCGGAACTCACCCATTCAAGCGAGACTGGCAGACAAAGGATACTTTCCAGCCTCCCATATCCATGGCAACCAATAGTTGCCGGTGACTTAACTTCAGTCAATGAAGTTCAACTCAACCAGAAATATCAGGGGATTCTGGATAACTATCAGAGTTTGGGCATGCAGGAAGGACTTACCCAGTTGAGCAATGATCTTGAATTAACCAGAAGTATTGCGGAACAACTGGCATCAAATAATGACTTTGGACTGTGTAGCCTTTTAACAGACGGGCTTAACAGGTTCGCACCCATACAGGATTTCTGGGAACACAGCCTTCAATGTTCAAACACTGTCAGAACTTACTCTTCCAGTCATCCTCAACATCAGCTGATCAGTTCAAGCGCGCTGCCAGAAAAAGGAGCCCAGGCCGCTCAGCAGGAGGCTATCAGGGAAGAGTTCAATCAGGACTTCCATAGAAACCTGGAAATCACGGCTTATACCAATTGAATTTTCTAACTACTGTATAACTGCCCAATCACGGGAGCACAGACTGAACAGTCGACCAGCTTCGCTGCAAAGGTTATTCCAAGCTTCACAGCAACAATCTACAATATTTTCATAACCTGAAAATGCTTTGTTTGATAAGTCATGCTCCCGCATCCACTCCCATAGCCTTTCTGAGCTGTTTAACTCCGGTGCGAATGGT
>NZ_LUKQ02000488.1 GCF_001647025.1 Endozoicomonas atrinae | reverse complement strand
GCGTCATTCGTAAGGCGATCAAGAACCGGAAGATTTTTCGGACTGATGAGTCAGTCATGAAGGTAATCTATCTGGCCATGGAAAAAGCTTCCGAGAAATGGACCATGCCGATCAGGAACTGGAAAGCAGCCATGAACCGGTTTGAAATTATGTTTCCTGACCGGTTCAAGGAGTAATAGTTTTGGTGGCGTTTACACAGAATTATTTACAGGCTCGACAGTGATCCAGGCTCTGTAATTATGAAAAAACCTTGTCGTCTATACCGGGATTGCGAAGCAATTTGTCCTTAATAAATAGTCACATTGGCGGATAAAGAGAATATCAACCTTCTGCCAATGTGGACTCTGTACTATGAAAAGACTGCTGCTCACCCTCCCCCTGATTATCCTTACCGCCGGTTGTAGTTCACTGACAGAATCTGGCAGTTCACCCGGTCAGCAAGTTGCCCTGCGCAGTACTCCTGAGGGCATCACGGTTTATGAGCAAACAGTGTCAGGACAGAAGAAACTGGGAGTAACACCAGCCAATGTTATGCTCACTCCTGCAGCTGGAAAAATTTTCATTTTTAAAAAAGAGGGATATTTCCCCCAGATGGCGACCCTGAAAGCCAATGGTAACCCAGAGCGGGGAGAGTATCAGTTTTTGAATAATGAAGTGCATGTCACCATGCAGCCTGCTCGCTAAACCACTTTTATATACACGCCACCTTCCAAACTGCCACGTTATTGGCTTAGTTCGTTCCCCCCAGCCACTGAGTAATACTGAGTGTCTGGGGCTTCGCTTTAAGCCACCTGATATCAGCCCCCTTCGCAAATACACGACTACCACCAATCACCTCACAAGCGTACAATAATTTCCTTCTCAAATTTGTACCACTGAGCTATCTGGTCCCATGCTCCCCAAAGTCGATAAACGACGGCGGTAAAATCCACGGGCGGTAGCGTACCTGCTGATACAACATGGAACTGTAGCCGTGCTTCTGGACAACAAACAGAATGGCAAGGTGGGTGAAGAGCTTCGCCGACACCTTGGCAAAGGATCAACACTGTCGGTACTCTCTGGCTTATTCTCCATCTATGGTTTTGACTGGCTGAAGAAAGAATTATCTTCCGTCGATGAAATACGCCTGTTGTTGTCCAGGTCGCTGAAAACCGAAATAGCCCACGATACGCCTTTTGCCGAGTTAACCGGTGACCGCTTTGAGCACCGCCTCAGGAACCAGCTCAACCAGATGCAGATTGCCAAAGAGTGCGCTCAATGGATCGAGCGAAAGGTCGAGGTGCGCTCCACCAGCATGGCCAACCAGAACCTTTTTCATATCAGCAAAGCAGACAATAACGACACCGCTATCCAGGGCAGTTCACATTTCACCAGTACGGGTTTGGGCTTCAGTGAGTCTGATCAGTTTGATATGAATATGTGCCTTACCGATAGCACGGCTACGCAAGGGATGCTGGAGTGGTTTAGTGCCATCTGGGATAGCCCGTCAGCCAGCGATGCCAAACAGCTACTACTGGATCAGCTCAACCAGCTGACACAGGATCAATCGCCCCAGTTCATCTACTTTCTGACCCTTTATCATCTGTTCAAAGACTTTCTGGAAGAGATCGACGAAGACAGCATCATCAAAAGCAAAACCGGTTTTAAAGATACCCTGGTCTGGAAGAAACTCTACAAATTCCAGAAAGACGGTGTGTTGGGCGCCATCGACAAACTGGAACGCTACAACGGCTGCATCATTGCCGACAGCGTCGGTCTGGGCAAAACCTTCTCTGCCCTCGCCGTCATTAAGTATTATGAACTGCGTAACGACCGGGTACTGGTACTTGCCCCCAAAAAGCTCAGGGAAAACTGGACCGTTTATACGGTGAATGACAAACGCAATTTATTATCGGCAGATCGCTTCAACTACGACGTACTCAACCACACCGACCTGACACGCACCACCGGCAAATCCGGTGAGATCAATCTGGAAACCATCAACTGGGGCAACTATGACCTGATCGTGG
>NZ_LUKQ02000487.1 GCF_001647025.1 Endozoicomonas atrinae | reverse complement strand
GTTTACCATGCTGGAGCCGAACGGCACAGCGCCATTCAATGCCCTTCTGGCCATGACCGGATCAGAAGCCACTGACGATCCCGAGTACCGCAACTTCGTCGACGAACTGCCTGACCGCACGTTCCTGATCGACAACGGCGCAGGCTACGACGCGAACGCCACCACTCTCTCTGTCGACGCCATCCCAGCCGTCGGCTTCGTAGTAGAAGGCTCGATCATCGTCAACGCCAACACTGGCGAAGTGATGCAGGCCACCGCCCTCGGCGACGGCAGCTCTGGCTCGATCTCCGTCAAGCGCAACATCGGCGGCACCGCCCTCACCATCTCCGACAACGACGAACTGGTCATCGCCGGTTACGCCGCCAAGGAAGGTGACAACAGCCCCGAGGCTGTCAGCTTCGACGCCGACGTGACGTTCAACTACACCCAAATCTTCCGCACCAGCTACACCGTCACCAACACTCTGAAGGCCACTAACCTTCGCACCGGTGACAAGGAAGACGAGGCGCAGATGAAAGCCCTCAAGATGCACATGAGCGACATCGAACGTGCATTCCTGTTCGGCAAGCGTCACATCGAAAACCCCAACTCCGCGCAGCCAACCCGCTACACTGGCGGACTGCTGTCACAAATCTCCACCGTGATCGACGCTGCTGGCACTGCCAACAAGATCACTGAGGAAGAGTTCGATAAGCACCTGATGGACACCGTATTCGCCTACGGCTCCACCGAGAAAATGTGCTTCGTCGGCCCAACCGTGGCACAGCACCTTCAGCAGTGGGCCAAAGACCGCTGGACAGTCGAGCAGGTAGACGGCACTTACGGTGTCAACGTCACCCGCTACAAGACCTTCGCGGGCGACCTCATCGTCAAGCTGCACCCGATGTTCCGTCAGATCAAGGGTCTGGCCGACACGATGATTGCTCTGGACTTCAGCTACATCAAGTACCGCTACCTCGACGGGCGCGATACCCAACTGCTGAAAGACCGCCAGGGCAACGATGCCGACGCGGTGAAGCATGAGTACCTGACTGAATGCGGTGTGGAAATGCTGCAAGACAAGGTTCACTCGGTCTTCAAGAACTGGCAGTTAAGAGCGTAACCCCGACAGCCCCTCACCCGAGGGGCTTTCTCTTTCTGGAGAGGTACCCAAGCGGCAACGGGAACGGACTGTAAATCCGTACAATTTTGAAACGCAGGTTCGAGTCCTGCCCTCTCCACCACATCAGGCACAAGGATCAGTAATTAGCTTTTCAAAAGTTGCTTCAGCATTTGTTCGATATTACTAAGACGTTTATCAATGGTTGCAATTTCTTCTGCTAAGAACGCTTTTTCTTCTTCTGGTGGTATTCCAACTCCCTTCATCAGCCATTGGCTTGATACATTTAGCGCCTCAGATAGAGTTTTAATGTGTTTGTGTGGTGTATCAATGTCGCCTTTATTTAACTGGTAAAGGTAGCTCTTAGGAATCCCTGTTATTTTTGCCAGCTCGGGAACACTTGTAATATGACTTGCGTCCATCGCTATTTTTATTCGATCACTGATATGCTCTTCCATTACAGAAACTCCCTTTATTTGGAGTTTTTTATACCTTTATTCCCTGATTAAGTCGAGGACGATCACCCGCACTCAATCCCATACCATCGGGCTAAACACCTTAAACACCGAGTAGCCCGTCATGCCAGAAAAAAAAGATCAGCCAGCACAAAAAAAAGCAGCCGCACCCAAACCGGAAAAAGCAGAAAAGACCGTTAAAAAAGCGGAACCCAAACAGTACGTCAGTAAAGACCATCATCTGCTGGTTCACGTAATCCGCACCCCGAAGCACGAATGGCGGGCACGGCGTATGCTTACCGACGGTCGCTATGTCTGGCGAATCCCCTCCGACGAAGTAAAAGCCTTCGAGGCTCACGAAGCCTTCAAGAACGGCAGGGTCGTTCCTTACGATGGCTAACCAGAGCACCACCCCGCACATTCGGGACAGTTTCAGCCCCTTGCAGGACATCGTAA
>NZ_LUKQ02000486.1 GCF_001647025.1 Endozoicomonas atrinae | reverse complement strand
ATCAGAACCTGATGCACAGAGTTTTTGAGAAGTTAGGCTTGGCAATGAATGACGAAAAAGTCATGAATACTTATGAGGAGCTAAGTAGCTATGGTGCTATCGCTGCATAATAGTGTCCGGAGTATTGTCTTAAAAAAAGTAGCTATTTGCCTCTGTTGTGGTAGGCGAAAACCGTACTCCTGTGTATCATTGTGTTCGCAGTTTTTTTGTGGTGCGTGATTCTGTACGGGTTAGCGTCGAATTTGGACTACCGTATTAAACGCACGGCTTTGTAAACCATAGCTTCGTAAACCATTGGAGAAACACTTATGGGCGTTTTAGTAGGCAAGAAGGCTCCTGACTTCACGGTACCAGCTGTACTGGGTGACGGCTCTATTGTTGATGCTTTTACACTGTCCGAAGCCATCCGTGGTAAGTACGGTCTGCTGTTTTTCTACCCACTGGACTTCACTTTCGTATGTCCTTCTGAGCTGATTGCCCTGGACCACCGTATGGATGCTTTCCAGGAGCGTGGCGTTGAAGTGATTGGTGTTTCCATTGACTCTCACTTTACTCACAATGCATGGCGTAATACCCCTGTTGATCAGGGCGGTATCGGTCAGGTCAAATACACCCTGGCTGCTGACATGACACACGACATCTGTAAGTCTTATGACGTTGAGTCTGAAGGCGGTGTAGCTTTCCGTGGTGCTTTCCTGATCGATAAGGAAGGCCTGGTTCGCTCCCAGATCGTTAACGACCTGCCACTGGGCCGTAACATGGATGAGCTGATTCGCCTGGTTGACGCTCTGCAGTTCCACGAAGAGCATGGCGAAGTTTGTCCTGCTGGCTGGAGCAAGGGCGATAAGGGGATGACCGCTTCCCCAGATGGTGTTGCCAAGTACCTGTCTGAGAGTGCTGACGGCCTCTAAGACCGTATGGCGAGTGAAAAAAGCTGCTTATGCAGCTTTTTTTTAAAAAGTTTTTTGCAGTGGAATACTTGACTCACGGCAAAATAACCTTATCATTCGCTGCCGTTGGTTGGTGACGAGATGTCGCAGCCAAGCATAGTTCCCTGATAGCTCAGTTGGTAGAGCAAATGACTGTTAATCATTGGGTCGCTGGTTCGAGTCCAGCTCGGGGAGCCACTAATTTTGTGTGTCAGCTTGTGGCTGGTGTGCGAATGGGTCGTTAGCTCAGTTGGTAGAGCAGTTGGCTTTTAACCAATTGGTCGTAGGTTCGAATCCTACACGACCCACCATTTTGTTTTATGCTTCAGCATAAACCGCCCTATGAATCGGCGGTTTTTTTATCCTGTTCAATAAGTGTCAGTGATAAGTGAAGTGTTTCGCTCTTTAAAAGATTCTTTGTTAAGAATGGGTCGTTAGCTCAGTTGGTAGAGCAGTTGGCTTTTAACCAATTGGTCGTAGGTTCGAATCCTACACGACCCACCATTTTCCTCTTTTCTAAGAGAATGTTGTCAGTACAGTAAAACTGTCGATTAGTTCCCTGATAGCTCAGTTGGTAGAGCAAATGACTGTTAATCATTGGGTCGCTGGTTCGAGTCCAGCTCGGGGAGCCACTTATTCTGTATATTAGCCTGTGGTTGATGTGCGAATGGGTCGTTAGCTCAGTCGGTAGAGCAGTTGGCTTTTAACCAATTGGTCGTAGGTTCGAATCCTACACGACCCACCATTTCAAGTTATATCGTTTTAATAGCCGTTGGTGACCTTTTTACCAGCGGTTTTTTTATGCCTGTCTGAAATTTTCACTTCGATTTATTGAATCATAAAGACTTAGAATTGCTTCTGGTTTTTTGTATCTCTGCTATTCATGACGGGCATCGCAAAGCTCACTCAAAAAGAGAAAATTCTATCTTTTCCTTTGTGAGCTTTGTGATCTCTGTGGTTATACCAATTTCATTTTCAAAATATGTCACGAATTCTGCGATTGCCTTTATACTTTAAATAGCCTGTTGTTCATCCCGTTAATGTCATGCCTAAAACTCCCGATTTTCCTGAAAACTTTCACGATGCA
>NZ_LUKQ02000485.1 GCF_001647025.1 Endozoicomonas atrinae | reverse complement strand
TCCTCTCGATTGGTCATGGCGCTGCTCCCTGCTTGATACCAACAGGAAAACAATCGGCCAGAAAAGGGTTAATCGGGAGGTCAAATTAAACTGGTGTTTTGAAGACTTATTACATCGGTGATGACACATACTTCTCGGGTAGCAATTACAATCAGATAACTCAGATGACAGAAAGACATTCTATGGAATTATACAAACAAGCCTTTGGTGCCAATTATCCACTAGGTATGCGTATTCCTGCCTACTTTCAGGATCAGTCTTACCGGAATGACACCGGTGATGACAACCGGACCTTCATTTGTTTACGCACAGGGGAATCACTTGCTAAAAATCTGCGTCCTTCCAGAAAATCCGCAGGACAGTGAGATACCGGATGGCTATCGTTACACGTTAATGCAAATGAAAACATCACCGGGCGATGACTATGAGGAGTTTGTTGACGTTCTCTTTGAATCAGATTTTCCTGTCGCAGACCTCAGAATGCTTGGTGCAAAGTCTACGTGTAAAGATCGCTGGCGTCAGGTCCTTGCAGAGGCGGGTAAGATTGACCGGAAGCACCTGCTCACTCTTGAAGCGGGAATCAGTGAAGCACAGACCGCAGAGATGAAGGCTTATATCCCCGCCCGCATTGGGCGAGGGTTTACGACGATTTTGCTAAGGATTTACAACTGGTCTTACCGTCTTCCGTTCAGTCAAGCTATACCGGAAACCAGCAAAGCTGGCTTATGTCACTGGGAGCGTTCATTGAAGAGATTAAAGGTATTCAGCGATTGATATAAATCAGGGTCAGTTTTTTCTGAAAAATCCTGAGACCACCCACCAATTTTCTTATCTATCTATGCCCCGGCCACGAGACAAACGGCCAGCCCCTATTCAGCCGGAAAGCGGGAGAGCTGGAGTGAATGGTGAGCAGTGGAGAGTCATAACTGATCGGTTAGTAAAAAAAACAGGGTTCACTCTTGCCCGGAATTTTTATACCCTGCCCCTCCGTACATTGACCATAAGACCACCCTATCGCACTGTTCCAATCAGTCCCCCTTCTGAGCGATCTGGTCCCATGCTCCCCGGCGTACAAAAGACAATGGTAACACCCAAGGGCGGTATTGTGATTTTTGACTTGTCGAGAGTGTTGAGGTAAGAGCGTTTTATGTGTTCAAAATGAAAGACCTGACACTAATTCCATGATTCCACGAAGAATGACCCCGGTTTTCTTTCTCAATAAGTGCACTATTTACCCACGATCGATTTTTACTCGACGCTTTCAATATATTCATCATAAATTTTCTGAAACTCTTCTGACCTAATAACAACCAGATCCTCGTCATCCATCATCTCTTTAATTCTGCTATCTTCCAGCATACCAACGTCTCTTTTCTGCCTATCAATCTCATCAGATTGACTCAAAGCGAATAACTTATCACAGTTCAGTAATAAATTTTTAAACTCAATAGAACCAAATACTCTTATCACCGATAGCGTAGGGTAAGAGTAACGCCCTTTTCTGGCCAGCCCGACATCGACTTTCGCCTGCATGGCTTTTGTAACACTATGTAGATAGTGCACAAATCGATCTTGAATATCTTCAGTTTGGTTACGGATATCAATACAGCCATCTGTTATAATAAAGAGCGGTTTGCCCTTCTGGGATATGCCTGAAGTCACTTTCCTGTATGCAGGGAGACCTTGAAGAAGACGGCCAACATCTGGTATTCCGTCTCCTGGCTGATTGGTCCACTGCTCACGCTGCCCCCCAGCGCCTAATAACGTTTCAAATGTTTTTGATCTCCCGGTGCAAGTGGTATTTTCATTAATAGCTGCTTCCATCTTTTTGATATTTGTGAACTCCGCATTCGTGACATTTACATATGGTGCATTACTCTTCCAAAGCTTATACCACTCTTTAATATTCTTGCTGGCAAGTGTTTTCAATGATGGGATATTTTTCTCTACCCAACGCCATTGCCTAAGATTCCTAAAGAAGTCAATTTTAATTTGTTCTTTTGGTGCTAACCATCCC
>NZ_LUKQ02000484.1 GCF_001647025.1 Endozoicomonas atrinae | reverse complement strand
TCACCTGGTAGAAACCGGCCTGCACCAGAGCCCAATAGCGAAACTCGTCGAAATCCGGCAACGGCGTCACCCAGCGGTTGGAGCCAGCCATCTGCACCGGTGACTGCGGCAAGCGCTCAAACTCGCCATAAGCGATACTGCACAGCTTCATAAACTTGCGGTGGAACCGGGCATTGCGAGCCTTACGGAACTCGGCACTGATCACCTGCCCCGGTTGCAGTTGGAGAATGAACGCCTCATCGTTGGCCGATACCGGCAACAGGATCGGTTGCGGCTGATAACTGCGCACCAGTTCCAGAGCAGCGGCCATCAGAACATCCCCATCAGCTTGGCCCTCGCGCCCTGACCATCCAGCGGATCGATTCCCTGATCGTTCATGGTCTCACGCTGCAACTGGTTTGAGTAAGTCGCCGGATCAAACCGGTGTTCGATGGCCAGCTGATCTTCCAGTGGCAACCCCTGGCATTCACGATTGACCAGTGCCTGATAGGCGACACCAAACTTCCGCTTCACCTCCCGGCACTCCTCCGCCGTGCCGGCATTGCGCAGCTCATACCATCCGGCCGACCGGCCTGCCAGGTACACTGCCCGGTGGCTCCAGCCATGATGCGTGGGTTGACTGGCGTGTTCATTGGCTTCCCGCCAGGCGTTTGCCAGTGCTGGCAGCCCAAGCTCCTCCGGTAGTGGCTGGCACAACTTGCGAAACTCCGGTGCGGTGGGAGGCCATTCACTCCCGGCCAGTCGCACCCTGTTCAGTCCCAGCTCAAGCTGGGTTGGATGCAGGCCATCCAGTGTTTTCAACCACTCGCCATTGCGGTCAGCCAGACCGTATGCACTGGTCCACTTCTGCCCGAACAGGGCGGTCATCGTCGAAAACAGGTTCACCAGGTCCTTCCGGCTCAACGTCGTAGATGACTCCCTGCCCGTCGAAGGCTGCCTGTCCATCGAAATGGCCTGATCCTTCGGGGTGGAGGATGTGGGCGTTGGCCTGTTCGACCTGCTCAACCAGGCTGAGTTTTCCAGAATGTCGCTGCCGCGCTTCATAGTTCACCTTCCATGGATTGCTCACGTTATCGGGATTGTTCAGGTAGGCCGTGGTGGTTTTCACGTACTGGGTACCCGTCACCTGGGTCTCATCGCAGTACCGGGCGTATTTCAGGAGGTTGGCCAACAGGCCTTCAGGGGTATTCCCTTCACCGAGCCGTGTTTTGTAGTGACCAAAGGTTTTGGTTTTGTTGCCCTTGTCGCCTTCCCGTTTTGGATACTGGCTCCACCACTGTTCGAACGATTCTGAAAATCTTGCCTTGTCCGACTTGGATTTGGATTTGGAGGGAGTCGTACCAGTCGTGCTCCCGACACTTGGTGGCACTTCCCCCGTCCTGGGGGGCGTGCGATCGTCAGATCGGACATATGTCTTGTAAAGACTTCTATACTTCTCTTCTTCTCTATTTCTATACTTCTCTAGGCTAACTTCTTCCGAACGAATTTCTAACAACTGTCTAACCTGTTCGGCCAGTTGCTTAACTTCTCTGCAAGCCTTGCCAGCACTGAGTTTATCCACTACTCGCTGAACCACAGGCACAGCTTCAGGCAGAATATCTGGCAGCCTTTCCGGCAGCTCAGTCAATGCACGTAATCGGGCGATAATCTGCTTCTGATTTACCGTTGGGTTATGATCCATGAACCGATGGATACACAGGTAGCTTCCCCGTTCGGAGAGCGTTAGAAAATTGTTAGATTCCAGTTCTGCCAATGTTTTATGAACCATTGCCAGATCCCAGCATAAGTCATCTGCCATATACCCTCTGGACAACTTGAAAATCCCGATCAAGTTGCCATGTCCAGTGGTCAACAGATACAGGGCCATCAGCTTGGCGCTGTCTGACAATGCCTGAATGTCATCACTGATCCAGAAACGACTTTCGATCTTGCCAAAGGTTTTCATCGTCTGCCCTCCCTGGGAAAATAGCGATCAGCCTCATCAACATTGTGCTGGTTAGTACGCATCCACTTATTGATAAAACTCACCA
>NZ_LUKQ02000483.1 GCF_001647025.1 Endozoicomonas atrinae | reverse complement strand
TGTGGACTGCGTTTGATAAGAATTCCTACCCATAAAAGCCTCCTGCTACAACTACAAACCCCTTACAATTGCAGTGTAGCAGTAGGATTTTACTTTTTCATGTACCACCAATTAGCGTAGCGGCTAGGCAAAAGCCCCTTTTTTCTTTAGCTGATAAGATCTTACATGGCTGGGTAGGTGTAAGAAGCCTGGATGCCCAGTGGCAGACCCAGTGCCCAGTAGGTCAGCAGGAAGATAGTCCAGCCAATCAGCATGGCGATGGAGTACGGCATCATCATGGAAGCCAGGGAGCCAATACCGGAGCCTTTAACGTAACGCTGACAGTAAACCACCACCAGTGGGAAGTAGACCATCAGAGGTGAAATAATGTTGGAAACAGAGTCACCAACACGGTAAGCCGCCTGAGACAGCTCTGGGGAAATGCCCACTGCCATCAGCATTGTTACCAGAATTGGTCCGATCAGGGCCCACTTGGCAGAAGAGGAACCGATGACCAGGTTTACAGTAGCGGTCAGCAGAATCATGCCAATCACGGTAATTTCACCTGGCAGGTTCATGGCTTGCAGAACCTCAGCACCACTCAGGGCCAGAACAGTACCCAGGTTGGACTGGGAAAACGCATACAGGAACTGGGCACAGAAGAAGGACATTACCAGGTAAGAGCCCATGGTAGACATGGTGCTGTTCATGGCGACCACAGTGTCCTTGGAGGTCTTGAAGGTACCGGATACCTTACCGTATACAATGCCCGGAATTAGGAACAGGATGAAGATCAGAGGCACGATGGACTGCATCAATGGTGCAGAGAACGCAGTGATCTCACCATTTGGAGAACGCAGTGGAGAGCTTTCCGGCATAACAGCAGCGACCAGCAGTGCAATACCTGCCAGCATAGCCAGGCCTGCCGCATTGAAAGCCTTGCTCTCTTCAGCAGTGAATGAACTCAGGTCAGGTGCTTTCTCAGCATCTTCATCCAGCGTGGTCGTGCTCTTCAGTCGTGGTTCAATGATCTTGTCAGTCACGTACCAGCCAATAGCAACGATAATGAAGCTTGAAGCACCGGTGAAGAACAGGTTGGCCAGCGGGTTCATCTGGTAGCTTGGGTCCAGAATCTGTGCGGCAGACTGAGTGAAACCCTGCAGCAGAGGATCGATACCGGAAGGAATAAAGTTGGCAGAGAAACCACCGGATACACCTGCGAACGCAGCAGCTATACCAGCTAATGGGTGACGGCCGGCAGCGTGGAAGATAATACCGCCCAGAGGAATAACCAGTACATAACCGGCGTCAGCTGCCGTGTGGCTGATAATGGCCACCAGAATCAGCATTGGGGTCAGCATTTTGGCTGGCGTTACGCTCAGCAACTTCTTCAGACCTGTGTTGATGAAGCCTGACTTTTCAGCCACACCGATACCCAGCATGGCAACCAGGACGATACCCATTGGGGCAAACCCGGCAAAGTTTTTCACCATGCTGGCCAGGAAGGTCGCAAGGGCAGAGCCTGTCAGCAGGTTATTCACCACCACCGCTTCACCACTGGCGGGGTGCACCATGTCCAGATTCATCTGTGCCATCAGGGCAGAAAGAACCCAGACGATGACGAGACCATAGACAAACAGTAATGTTGGATCGGGCAGCTTGTTACCTGCCTTTTCAACAGCATTAAGGAAGCGATTCATTAATTTTGAATCACTCGAATTTGCCTCAGGCATAGGAGGGGCTTTTGTCAGGCTCATGGAATGATCTTCTTGGTAATATGATGATTTCGCTAACGACTTTAAAAAAACCGTGGCTGGTTCTGAAATGATCTAAATCAACTAAATATAATAAAGAGATATTTGTTTATAGTAGAGCCTGTAAATAATTCTGTGTAAACGCCACCAAAACTATTACTCCTTGAACCGGTCAGGAAACATAATTTCAAACCGGTTCATGGCTGCTTTCCAGTTCCTGATCGGCATGGTCCATTTCTCGGAAGCTTTTTCCATGGCCAGATAGATTACCTTCATGACTGACTCATCAGTCCGAAAAATCTTCCGGTTCTTGATCGCCTTACGAATGACGC
>NZ_LUKQ02000482.1 GCF_001647025.1 Endozoicomonas atrinae | reverse complement strand
TGGTGAGTTTTATCAATAAGTGGATGCGTACTAACCAGCACAATGTTGATGAGGCTGATCGCTATTTTCCCAGGGAGGGCAGACGATGAAAACCTTTGGCAAGATCGAAAGTCGTTTCTGGATCAGTCCTGATATTCAGTCGTTGTCCGGTGATAGCAAACTGCTCGCAGTTTACCTTTTGACCTGCGAACACAGCGACCTGAGTGGCGTTTACCGGCTACCCATGGGGTACATCACGGCGGATCTGGGCTGGACTCATACGATCACCTCACGATCTCTTGACGATCTGGCGACGATTGGATTTATCAGCCGTCGCGAGGGGTCGGACTTTATCTGCATCAATAAGTTTTTCCAGTACAACGAGCCGACCAATCAGGGGCAGTTAGAGGCACGGATTAAACATCTGGAAGAGCTGCCGGATAACCTGCCTGACCTGTCGTTGCTGCTTCAGTCAATGGCTGACAAAGCCAGTGTTTATAAGGGCTCAGAGGGCATAGTTAAACGGCTGGATACGATTCGTGAACGGATCGTGAGTTCATCGTCAGATGATCGCTTAGAGAGAAAGAGAGAAAGAGAGATAGAGAGTAAGAGAGATAAACCTAAAACATATGTGCAGTCTGACGACCGCACGACCCCCAGGACGGGGGAAGTACCACCAAGTGCCGGGAGCACAACTGGTACGACCCCCAGGACGGTGGAAGTGCCATCAAGTGCCGGGAGCACGACTGAGCAACCTGATCCCGTTACTCAGAAACCCACTGAAAAAACGGATGAGTTGTCAGCAGACTTTGAACAGTGGTGGACAAACTTCCCAAAGCGTGAGGGCAAAAAGGGCTACAGGCAGAAAACCTTCAACAAGTACCGGAAGCTGATTCGGCAAGAGGGCTTCAACTCTGATCAACTGCTGGCCAACCTGATGGCTTACCGTCGTTACTGTGACGAAACCGGTACCACCGGCACCCAGTACGTGATGACCACAGAACCCTACCTGAACAACCCTGACAACCTTAAAAATCCATGGACGGTGAACTATGCAGCAAGGCAAAGATCTTCTGTCAAACCCAGCGCGCTTGATCAATTCCTCGAAGCCAACGCAGAACACTACGCACCAGAGCAAGCGACCGGCGCAGGGTTCGCCTTCCATGGAAGAGCGCAGGAGCGCGAACGATATCACCCCGAAGCAGATTGCGGACCTGTTTGGGATCATGATCGGTCTGTACGGAGCGAAGTGGACACGGGAGCACGGTCTGGCGGATCGGACGGGGCAGTGGCTGGATACTCTGATCGACCTGCATCCGAACCAGTTGGAGCTGGGCATTCGCCGGGTGAAACGGGAGGGGAACGACTGGCCTCCCTCGGCCCCGGAGTTTCGCCGGTTCTGTCAGCCGAAGCCCGAGGACATGGGGTTGCCGGAGATGGCGAAAGCCTGGCAGGAAGCTAATGACCATGCCGGTTCACCAAACCACCACCCATGGTCCCATCGGGCGGTGTATCTGGCGGGGCGGACGGCAGGCTGGCATGAGTTGCGTTCTGCTGGCTCAGCACAGGAGTGCCGCGATGTGAAAGTGAAATTTACCAATGCCTATCAGGCTCTGACCAACCGAGTGTTGAAAGGAGAGCCACTGGAAGATCAGCTGGCCATCGAACACCGGTTTGATCCGGCGATCCACTCGAACCAGTTGCAGCGGGAGACCATGAAAGATCAGGGCATTGATCCGCTGGATGGTCAGGGTGCCAGAGCCAAGCTGATGGGCATGTTCTGATGGCGGCTGCTCTGGAACTGGTGCGCAGTTATCAGCCGCAACTGATCCTGTTGCCGGTATCGGCCAACGATGAGGCGTTCATTCTCCAACTGCAACCGGGGCAGGTGATCAGTGCCGAGTTCCGTAAGGCTCGCAATGCCCGGTTCCACCGTAAGTTTATGAAGCTGTGCAGTGTCGCTTATGGCGAGTTTGAGCGGTTGCCGCAGTCACCGGTGCAGATGGCTGGCTCCAACCGCTGGGTGACGCCGTTGCCGGATTTCGACGAGTTTCGCTATTGGGCTCTGGTGCAGGCCGGTTTCTACCAGGTGA
>NZ_LUKQ02000481.1 GCF_001647025.1 Endozoicomonas atrinae | reverse complement strand
GGGCTTTACCGAACTTGTGAGCCCCGACCGGGAAAGTTCCTATCCAGACGATAAGATATTGGGAATCACTCTTTGGTCTGCTCAGTGTTGTTTTAACCCGGCCAAACTCTTTAAAAAGTTTCTGTGTAATTTTCAGCTGGCTTGCCAACTCTCTTAATACTTGCCGCTCGACCCATGTGCTCAATTTCCGCATGGTGCGTTGAATGGCTAATTCAGTTTTCTTTGGGGAGTGCTTAAACAGTGTTGTCAGTTCTTCAATATCCCCGCTGACTTCCTGCTCAATTAGCATAGATATTCCATTGGGCTAAATAGCCATCGTCTTTTAGTTTCCGGTCTACTTCATAAGTGCTGCCATTGGCCAATACCGTATCCCCTCGCTTGAGCCGGATAGTGCTATCGAGTGACAACACGGTAATCTCTCCCGCCACTGCCTCATACTGGCCAATTTCAACCACCTGTTGCTTGATGATCCCGAGGGTTTCCAGTGTTGAGGTATCAGCGAAAGTAATAGAAAGGGACTGCCCAAACGTCGAAAGGATTGAGTGACCCAGTTGCTTGAAAGCTTCGTCCATAAGGGCAGTTTCCATTTGTAATCTAGTTGTCAGTTGTAATCATTAAACCAGTGTTCATTTTCTACATCAGGTCTAATGTAATCTCCGTTCTTAATAAAAAAATCTGATTTCGCTTTTTGTCTATCACTTATTCTTATCTCTTCATCAAATTGAAACAACTCGGCCTTTGCATTAATTTCAGCCAGAGACCTGCGTAACTCGCCTCGAAGCTCAGCATTTTTAATAATAATGCTTGTTCTCTCATTTCGTTTTTTTTCAAATTCCTTTCTAATTTCTTCGCTATTCTTCTCTAAAGGTATTAATAAAGTGTCTAATATTTGCGCCAGTGAAAGAAGTATATTTATTGTTCTTTTTGATAAAGATGTTAATAGTACAATTAATGCACTATCAGGAAATAACCATTTAAAAAACATTTTAAGTACAGCTAACATCGGAAAATCCAAATCAAAAATAACCAGCATATTGCCAATATATTTCTTTTAATTATATGGGTGAACCTCGTATTGCGGCCCACCTTGCACTTAAGCAAGCGACCCGCAATACACACCTATTAGCTCATAGTGAGCTTAATAACCGCCCTTGGCTTGAGGTTGATCGGCAGTGGGTTTGATTGGGTATGAACAAGCACGCCCTTATCAAAGTCCATAACCTTCTGCTTGGCATAGCGAGGCAGGCCGATGGTGTTGACGGTCTCAATGAAGTCTGCCGGAGCGAACCAGGTTCTAAAGAAGTCAGCATCTTCCGGGTAGAGATACGCTTTATTGTCTGGCACAAAGTCCTGACCGCCGACCGATCCACGGTATTCTTCCCAGTTAATGTCTGCGAAGCGGAATGTACCTTTCGGATCGTTGCGGAGGGCTTCACCATCCTGCCAACGCTGGTAAGCCTCTTTGACCGACTTGTGATTAACAAGGGCATCAAAGAAGTCTTTGCCGACAAACGCCCGGAGGCCGGAATAAGGCTCGGCATCCATAGCATCATCGACCAGCCTGCGAGCCTTGGTAGACTGCAAACGTACGTCAGTGGTGGCACTGCCGAAGTTGAAGTTGTGAGTCTGCTGACTCACACCAAACTCATCAAAGAGGTTGTAAAGCACAGTACTGCCATCACCGTCCAGAATCTCGCCCTTGAGCGCACCCATACGCAGAAATTCCAGCGTCACTTCATGGTTGGCATTCATACGAGCGAGGCGTTGGTTGATTACTGCCTGAACCCCCTGCATCGCATCTTCGCTACCAAACTGGCGCACGTTCTGCACTTCAGCCGCCATGATAGTGCTGTCGTGTGGAATGTGCGGGATAACGAAGCTGCGCATCTGGCGCTTGTCACCGACAGCCTGAGTTGCCGGAGCACCACGCTCGGAAGAAGGCAGCAGACGCAGGACGCCATTGACGCTTTCAACCACTGCGGTTGTGGTGTTGATACCACTCTCCCGGAACAGGCCGAGCTCGCCCAAACGACCGGGCTTGTATTCCATCTCATTGATGGTAGCGGTCAGGCTGGTGAGGC
>NZ_LUKQ02000480.1 GCF_001647025.1 Endozoicomonas atrinae | reverse complement strand
ACAGAGAGCGAAAACTTCAACATATTCTTAAAGATAGGTATCTTCACATTGCGGTAGATAGACAGGAATATACGGTCAACTGGAAAAGCCGTTATGATCGTCGCTTCACTATATTGCTTGGCATAGCATCTGTCGACAATATAAGTGGTTACCATCTGGGCTCTCACCTGAACTATGACAGTAATGTGATAGCGGAGGATATTGAGAAACTTGCTGATGAACTTGGTGATAATGACAAGCCTCATTATCTACGCCGGTATGCCCAGTATTGGTTATCTACAGATTACGAGCGTGCTGCCAAAAAGGCATTTGCAAAGCGCAAGACACCGTGGCCAGAGCCTGATGAACTGGATTCTGAATTAAATCAGCCAGTACGTGGTCTGCAGGTAAGGCCAGAATATGTAATGCTGGCACATTTTCTTTTTCTTCGAAAACTGCTAAAAGAATCTAAGGTCGATTTTAGTCTCGACCAGGAAGCTGGAATAGAGCGCGCATTTTTTTACGGGTTCTCCGATATGGTAACTGCCGGAAAATGTCACGCTATGCTTGTTGCTATCAAAAAAGGACTGGGTAATGATCATAGAGTAGGCTTGGTGGGTTCTGGTCAAAAGTTACTTGAAGAATACCGTGAATCAAGAGAGGAACTGATCAATGAGGATGATACAGAGGTCAAGCGGCAATTCATCAAAGAGGTTATTAAGTTAGGCTCCTCTAGCAAATATATAACGAATGACGGATTTGTTCATAACCCTTTTCATAGGGTAACTGAGCCCTATAAGAAGTCAAAGTTAATCACGTCACATATTCCCATATCTGACGGCAGAAAAGCTGCTCTACACCTGTTCGCTTCTCTGCATGCTGTAGACAGTGTTTTCAACCTTAATCGCCGATGTATCTCTCTTCTGGAAAGACCTAAATCTAGTGAGTCTAATGCAGGCAGAAGCTGGAGTGGTTACCAAGCGTATTCTCCATCAATGGTCGTAAAAATGTTGGATATTCAGAGAACTTTTTATAATTTCATTAAAGTTTCTGATATTGACCAGAAAACGCCTGCAATGCGAATAGGTTTGGCCAAGGGGCCTGTAACTTTTGAGAAAGTACTGTATTTCAATCCATTCGAGGAAGGCAGGGGTGTGAAATAAGAGCCGCTGTTATTTGTATATTTCACGTAGAAAAATTTCTACAGCAACTACAAAAATAAAGATTTTGCAAAAAAGAGCCTTTCTGCCAAACACTCATTCAGTGTTATTATCCCTCAGAAGCTTGTCACTAAATTTAAGAATGCCATAAAGTTGGTTTTCGCTTAACTCAGCTTTATCCGAGACCGTTATCTGCTACTTGCGGCGTTATGATATGCAGTAGCAAAGGAATACCCTAATGAAAATAGAACAGTTTAAAACTTGGCTTGAGCTGTATAAAAAGTGTTGGGAGTCAGGCGATTCAAAGGGAATCACAGAGCTATTTTCTGAAGATGCACGCTACTATGAAACCCCGTTTGATGAGCCAATGGTCGGTTCAGCTGCAATCGAGCGCTATTGGCTGGAAGGTGCGGGGCAAGCACAAAAAAATGTTAGTTTCAGCTACACACAGGCTGCATTTATTGGCTTGAAAGGCGTTAGCCATTGGAAAGCTTCCTTTGTACGAGTTCCGTCTGGAATTCAGGTTGAACTTGATGGTTATCTGGAAGCTGAATTTAACCCCAAAGGACAATGCAGTATTTTTCGAGAATGGTGGCACAGAGAAGAGAAACACGCGTAATTTCATGCAAATTTGCATGGCAAACGCTTGACGCAGATTGATCTATTAAAGTGAGCCTGCGCTGTGATAGCAATTTCCACCATTAAATCACCGAGTAGCATCCACGATCATCAGAAAGCTCTACAATAGTCACGGCTTACCAATATTAGTTTGGCATCGTGGGTTTCTCTAAATTTAGCTAAATGATGCCAATTTCTGACGAATTTAGTATAAAAATGGATGCTCCTGCCACCCCTCAAATATAAATAATATTATTGATTAACAATGCCTTATATGTCATTTGTGGGAAGTTTAATACTTATCCTAGCCGCCACCAATTAGCGTAGCGGCTAGG
>NZ_LUKQ02000048.1 GCF_001647025.1 Endozoicomonas atrinae | reverse complement strand
GAAAATCAACATCATTAAAACCTTCGGGTAGCTGTGGTCGACGAGACATCTGTTCTAGATAATGCATGGTAATGATGCCTAAGCATAGTTGGCGGCAGCTTAAGGATTTAGAAAATGCGATTGGTATTAAAAAGCGGACAGAGCCACAGCGGTCATCAGGTCAGCAGCCGCCCTTTCAGTCTTCCTCTTCCGGGAACCGGGCACAGCCACTGGTCAGGCGATATCCCAAAGTGGGAAGAAATGACCCCTGCCCCTGTGGCAGCGGGATTAAGTTTAAGAAGTGCTGCGGCTGATTATGATAAAAGAGGGCTACCCGAAAAATCAGCCCAGGCATTTTCGGGTAGCGTACTGCAGATCACCGGTATTGACGCAGCCTACCCGGTGATCACTTCCTCTCTTTGGATTTCAAGTCGGGACGTTACCCTGCGTTCTTCCAGATCCTTTTCCGCCATTTCCTGAAGTTTTCGAATGTGCTCACAATAGGAAGCCAGGTTTTGCCAGCGGTTCTGGTCTAAACGTTCAGAACGATGTTTAAAGATCAGCTGATCCTCTTTGTTCAGCTTCATCCAGCCCGGCCTGAAGCCCAGGTCTTCCAGGCACAACAGGTTGTGCACGGTTACCCATTCGTCTCCCCGGCGAAGCTTCATACCCGGGTTGATGATGTAGTGCCCACGGCGAAGACGTTTGAAAAGCTTGCGGTTATACGGAGCATTCCGGTCTACCTCATTGCCTGAGAGAATGCTGCTGATGTAACTCTGTTTTTTCCGGCGCTCTGGTAAGACGGCGTCAGGCAGGGTTTGTACCCATTCGGTAATGTCTTTGGCAGAGAAACCGTCACCTCTACCTGCCAGTTCTCCCAGCTTGCGATAAAACATGGCAAACATCAGGTTCAGTACAAACAGCCCCATCAGTCGTTTATCCATTTTGATCAACCGGCCTTCCGCCTGAATGGACAGGCTGTCCGGTTCCAGTTTGCTGTACACCTGTGTCAGTTTATTGCGGGCATAGCGCTCATCCACCAGTGCCTGCTCCAGTGCCATCTGCAGGGCGTTGAGACCATGACTGCCGCACAGATCCGGGTTGGCACCGCGATCCATCAGTTCCTTGACCAGACTGGCATTGCCAAGACGGGCAGCAACCATCAACGGGGTCAGGTTAAAGATGGTGCGGTGGTCGATGCCGTATTTCTCCGTGTCGCGCAACACACTGCCGGGATTATTGAGGTCATAGGTCATATAGTGCTTTTGATGCAGTTGTTTGACCGCTTTTTCTTCCGTCTGTGTAGCGGGTTTAAAACCACTGGTGATCAACTGGTTGAGCATGGGCTGATGCCAGTGGATCAGGGCGTATTCCAAGGCCAGTAGCTGCTTTTTCTTGTTATTGCCGTGCTGAGCTTCTTTTTGTAGTTGCGTGAAGGCGGTGCGATCGAGTACAGGCCAGGGTACCGGCTTCTGCTGCAGTATCCGGTTGCGGATCTCATCGGCTTGTTCCTGCTTGCCCTGCAGTTCCAGCTTGCGGGCTTCTTTCTGCCACTCATCCAGACTGGAGTCCTGCTTATCCATCTTCAGGTCACCGGTAAATCGCTCAAGATCCAGAAGCCTCATTAATGGATGCTTCTGGTTGGCTTCGATAATGTACAGATTACTCACCGCACGGGTAATGGCGACATAAAGGGCGTTGATATAGAACTTGTAGACTTCCAGGGATTTATCCTGCTTGCTTTTGGCTCTGGCGTATTCCAGTGTCTCTTTTTCCAGCGCCGCAGGGTCTACACCCGCAGCAATATCCCGGAAGCTCTTCTCTTCATCACTGATAAAGTTGTAAAGAATGATGTTGTCGTATTCCAGTCCCTTGGCTTCCTGGATGGAGAAGACCAGCGGGGTATTGAACCACTGGCGGGCGGCGGCTTTCTGATCCGGGTGCATCACCAGTACGGCAAATCGGGTGGAGCGGGCGGTTTTACTGTCCAGATCCTGTTTGACCTTTTGGCTGTCGGCCAGCAACTGCAACTGTCCTTGATGTTCGCCAATGCTATTGACCAGGTAGTTACTCTCTTTATCGATGGAGCCAAAGCGGGCGTGCTTCAGTTTCAGAATCCGGTTGGCAATATGGGTGATCACCGGTGCGTTGCGGTAGTTGGACTGGAGTATCCGGATCATATCTCCCTCACCGGTCAGGCTCTGCTGCTCGAAGAACAGGGTCTTGACCTTTGACCAGGAGAAAAAGTTCGGGTGGACAATCTGATTGGAGTCACCGCAGAGAATAAAGTGCCCCGGATGCCTGAGGGTCTTCAGAATCAGGTAGAGTTGAATATTGGTAATATCCTGCACTTCATCCACGACGATAAAGTCGTATTGGGGGGCGGTACTGGTCAGGTAACTGTGGCTGATTATGTTCGTGTCGTATAACTGCGCCTGTTCCAGGAACTGCCGGTATTTATCGAACAGGTCGTACACGCCCGAACGCTCTTCATCACTGAAAATGGATTGTTTAACGCCCAGCTTCAGGTACTCATCACGGGAGAGCCAGGGAGACTCGGTGGAAGGGCCGGTCAGCACGCCCCGGAACTCCTCAAAGAGTTTATGAGGGTCCTTCTGTTTACTGTTGCCCTTATGGCGCTGGAACCAGCCTTCGAAGTCTTTGAGTGTCACTTCCCGTCCGCCGGGTACCCGGATGCTTTCCAGAAACTCCCGGAAGGAGAGAAATTCCACATTCTGGTCGTCATTATCGTAGTGATGAGCGTAGTAAAGATTGCGGGCGCTTTGTACCAGAAAGGGGGAGTGACTGACATAGAGCACATCGCCCGTTGCCTGCTTCATTTTCTCCAGGGTCAGGGCAGTTTTGCCGCTGCCGGCACTGCCAATAATCACCAGGGGAGGGGGTAACTGGTAAACGGATTGCTGTTCGCCGTCGAAGGAGATGATTTTGTCCAGCAGGTTGAAACGATCGTGTTCGGTATTGAGATAAGTCAGTTCCGGTGCGGACTCTGTTTCCGGAGCATCAATTACCGGAATTTTTTCCTCATCGATGGTTACGCCCCGTTCCAGGAAACGGGACTTTTCATAGGCGTGATTGCGGATATACTCCAGAATCAGGCAATAGGGTTCGCCATTGTACCGGTGCAGGGAGAATAACAGTCGGTCGTTGCGATTCAGCCGCGCGCGGTAGAGATTATCCCCGATCTTGCGCACATCCGCCTGCTGGAAATTATTGTTCTCAAGGGCTTTGCGGACTTTGGCAAAGCCGGGTATCTGGTCTGCGTTCAGATCGTTGTATAAGAGTATATTCATGGGCAACAGGGTAGAAAATCTTATGTCCTTTTGCGAGCTCAGGAAGTTCTGATGAGTGAATACCAGTATTATGAGTTGGTGGCCGTTGACCGGCAATTGTCCAGGGATGAAATGGGTTACCTCCGGGGGATTTCAAGCCGGGCACAGATATCGCCTACCCGGTTCTGTAACACCTTTGACTTCCTCCCCGCCGTGAACGACGGGGAGGAAGTCAAAGGTGTATTCTGAACTATCCACAAAACTTGGTGAACTCCAACTCATGTCCAAAATCCTGAACAGGCAAACAGCCTATGATCAGAAGCTGGCAGAACTTAAACAACGCTACGCAAAGAAAACCAGCCACTGGCAGGGGTTGACGTCGTTAATACCTGGAATGATCTGATGACCGAAATGACAGCCGCAATGCTTCGCCATGCCGCGATGAATCTTCTGGCTCAACGGGAGTACTCCCGAAAAGAGCTTTTCCGCAAACTTGGCCTTCTGTCTCAAGACAGCGAGCTGATAGATGCGGTTCTGAATTGGTTGGAAAGTGACCGGTTACTCAGCGATGACCGGTTTGTGGAAGGATTTATCCGTTCGCGCATTCAGAAAGGCCATGGTCCCATGAGGATCTCTCAGGATCTTCGTCAGAAGGGGGTAGATAGTGAGGCCATTAGCCTTGCACTGGAAGCTGCTGAAGCAGACTGGTATGAACTGGCAGAAAGCGCCCGTATAAAGAAGTTTGGTGGGGCCGCCCCTTCAGAACCAAAGGAAAAGGCCCGGCAAATCCGCTTTCTGCAATACCGGGGGTTTCCTGCTGGGGTAGTGATGGCGTTGTTTTAACGTTGACTGTCCGAGAATAGACGGCTCCATTGCGGTGTTAGCACATTCACCTGAATGTTCCCTTTATTCAGTAAATAGAGCTATTATTTGCTTGGAAAAACGAAATTTTTTTCTCAATTTTCTGCTATCCCCGCTACGGATCATTCGCGGGGAGCCATTCTAGTGGATGATTTTCTCTGATGTTTTCACAATTTGAAGATTATCGATACCGTACTCAGAAAACTCTTCCTCATAAGGCCCCCTGTGTTCTTCAAGACGGATCATGACCTCCTCATTGCTCATCTTTTCGCCCACCGACTCAGGTGTTTGATCCAGGAAGTCTCGTTCAGCCAGTTTTTGGATGAGATGCTCCCAGAAACTGTCCTCTTCAAACGCTTTCACAAATTCCATGTATTCGCCCTCCATTTCGTATTCGTAAGTGGCAAAATATTGTTCCAGCGTCTTATCAAATGTAATCAAATCCTCACAACCGGCCTCTTTGGCATAAGCCTTGATCTTTTGGCTGAGGACCTGATAATGCTCCGTTGCTTTAAAATCCTCTTTATCGACGGAATGGGCGTTCAGTACCCAGCCCGCTATTTGGATCATATCCAGCAACAGCCGGTACTCTTTTTTGGAAAAGTGAATTTTCATAAAACCTCTTGCTTTTGCTGATAGATAAGCAGTGGGTAGTGAGTTGAAGGGCTTACCTATTCTGGCCAGGCTTCATGCTCATAAAGGTAATCGAAGGTTTCCAGACCCTCATCAATCTCAGGGTCTTCATCCTCTTCACCGTTTTCTACCCAGACTTGCATATACAGCTCACGGGCGTATTCGTATAAAGTCTGCTGGATCTGTCGCTGGCTTAATGGCTCTGACACCGTGGAAACCACCCCGGTAATGACTGATTTCAGGGTTGGTATATAGTCGCAATCGTCCATCGAAACCTGTTGGTTGCGCTGGTGCAACTGAAATAGAACGGCTTTACCAATAGTGATGGCCGTTTCAGCCAAAGGGGACATATCCTGATCTTCCTGACAAAATTTCGCTGTTATACATCATCACCGGTTAGCAAACCAGACCACATACTCCCGAAGCGGCCAGTAGCAGGGATGGTCTCTGGTGGTGACTTCCAGCTCGCAAAGCGCGAGATAGCCTTTCTTGCGCCCCTCTTTCACGCCGACGATCAAACCCTGCATATCATCTTCCATGTAAACACCCTGTACCTGAACGGTATGGCCTACACCAAAAGGCGCATCCGAAGAGAATGGGCTTGCATCGCCATCTTCAAAGCGAATGGCGGGGAAGGGGAAAGTTAAATGCTCCGTCAGGTATTGGTACCAGTCCCGTTTTTTCCATTCCGTAAACCGGGTGTTAAGCAGTGCATGGTTACCCTCATCCCATGAGGTATCGTATTCTGTGTTGATCGTCATTACATCACCAATATTATCATCAACTGGCAACCAATTATTTGTCGGGTGCCGTATCAATCATCCACACGTCTTTACCGTTCTGAGCGCCGGTTGTGAGGCTCAGAAGTCTGGCTTCACTTTTTTATTGCTGGCCTGTGTGCTTGATCACGCTCACAGGCAGGATGGAGTTCCACGCAGAGCCCGGGGGTAACCGGCTCTTACTCCATCGTCGCTCTCAGACACTGCATGTCCGAAAACGCAATGGGTGCTGGACGGCCCATCATCGACAAGTCGTTCAACATGGCCAGCCAGAGATGAGCCGTCATCCTGGCATCGGACAGTGCCCGATGGAAATTGCCATCGGTCGGGAGCTGCTTGAACTCCACCAGTGTTGACAGGCTATGATCGGATACCTTGTGGTATACCCACCTTGCCGCATTCAGGGAACAGGCGAACTCTCCGGAATAGCGGGTACCCGCCAACGCCATCTCATTATCGAGAAACCGCTGGTCAAATGGTGCATTATGGGCAACCAGGTTGTGCGAACCGATAAACCGGGCCAGCTCACCAATCACCTCACTGCACGCTGGTGCATTTTCCAGCATGGCGTTGGTAATGCCAGTGTAGTCGGAAATAAACTCGCTGACCGGAAAGTCAGGATTCATTAACCCCTGAAAATGGTCTGTGATCGTGCCATGTTCAATCAGTACAGCCCCCACCTCAATGGTTCGGTCACCTTTGCGCGGAGAGAATCCAGTGGTTTCAAGGTCCAGCACCACCGCGGTATCGGCATTTTTATGCCCCATGCGTTGGAGTCCTCTTTTATGTTACGCCAATGCCTTCTCAGCCTGCTTCTTCAGGAAATCACCGATCAGGTGTTTACTGGTTCTCCCCAAACGCTGCATCAGTGAAAACGGTATGTTGTCCATAGTGTACTCATTGCTGATGTCATCCAGCATGCCCAGCCAGAGATGGGCGGTCATTTCCGCATCGGCCAGTGCCCGGTGAAATACGCCCTCGGTTGGCAGGCGTTTGTACTTTACCAGCGTTCCCAGCTTGTGATTGGGTGCATTCTGGTAAAGCCGTCTGGCAATCAACATGGAACAGGCGAACTTGCCAGTATACTCTGACCTTGCCCTCGTCATTTCTTCGTCCAGAAACTTCTTGTCGAACGAGGCGTTGTGGGCCACCAGATTATGACCGTTGATAAATCCGGCAAACTCCCGGATCACCGTCGAGCACTCCGGTGCATCCCTGAGCATGGCGTTGGTAATGCCAGTGTAGCTGGCAATAAAACTGTCAACCCGGAAGCCCGGGTTCATCAGTTGCTGAAACCGGTCAGTGATACGACCGTCTTCTACCAATACCGCGCCAATCTCAATGGCGCGATCACCCCTGTCCGGGGAGAGACCGGTGGTTTCGAAGTCCAGCACCACCACCGTATTGGCGCAGCGCTTACCCATTGTTCGGGAGGTCATGGTCAATAGCCCTTCAACATATCAAACACTACCCGCGCAAACCCTCTGGCCAGCTCCGGGTTGGAAAGGTACTGCATCATCATTTCCTGCTGTGCGTCATTGCTGTCCATCACCGCATCGTCAATGGCCTTCGGGAAGTCTCCCAGCAGTGCCTGTTCAGCGGTGTTGTTTTCGATCTGACTCATGACCGTGGTGTTCTCCACCAGCTTGTCCCGAACCGTGCAGGCGTAGTTGATCAGGTCGCCATCAGTCAGGTTGTCAGTGATAAAAAGCTTATTCAGCCGCGCCACAATCTGTGACAGGAACTCTTCTTTTTTATCCTTCGCTTTGGCGGAGCCCACATCGCTACCCGGCTCCAACTTATACTCCGGACTGTCCTCCTGCAGTTTGATGTCCTGCTGGCGAATTTTGGACAGACGATAGTGACTCATGACCACGTTATCCAGATCAATCTCGTCTTCTTCGACCCGCTTCTCTCTTAACAGTGGGCGCAGGTAACGGGCGTATAGGCTGAGCTTTTCCAGCTCCTTATCGTCATAGTCCACAATCTGGGACATAAACTCGTAGAAGCGGGTAAAGCTGCCCAGGTCCTTCTTGAAAATTTCCAGGGCATCCTTTTCTTTCTTGCAGTCCTTGAAGCTGTTCTCAGCATTGGCCATCAATACCGCATCACCGGTTTTCTTGGTGCGCTCGAACATATCTTTTGCCAGAAGATAAGCGTCAATGGCTGAACTGTACCGCTTCTGCCAACGCTCTACCGCAGGCTTGCAAATGTTACTGATGGCCGCATTACTTTTGCTTTTCATCAGGAAGGCATCGCAGAACTGTTCCACTTCGTTCCAGGTGAAAATGCCACTGGCACGGAGCTTTTCATACAGCTCAAAGATCTTTTCAGGGTTGGAGACATCTGCCAGCTCAGCGGTCTGGTAGTAGGGCTGGAATGCCTCAAGAATGGCTTCCGGCTCGTTCACAAAGTCCAGTACAAAGGTGCCGGTCACTTCCTTACCGGGATAGGTGCGGTTGAGGCGCGACAGAGTTTGCACACATTCCACCCCGCCTAACGGTTTGTCCACATACATGGCGCAGAGCTTGGGCTGATCAAAGCCGGTCTGGAATTTATTGGCCACCAGCATAATCTGGTAATCATCGGTGTCGAAGGCTTTGCGCATATCCCGACCTTTCAATGCCGGGTTCATGTTCTTTTCGGTGAACTTCTGGTCCAGCAGCGCAAGACTGTCCGGATCGTTTTTGTTGAACTCAACCTCTCCGGAGAACGCAATCATTACCGCTATGCTACTCTTCTGTTCGGTCAGGTATTTATCAAACGCCAGCTTGTAACGCACCGCTTCCTTACGGGAACTGGTGACCACCATCGCCTTCGCCTGACCACCCAGCAGCCCCATCACATTGTCTTTGAAGTGTTCGACAATTACCTTCACTTTCTGGGCAATGTTGTACTCATGGAGCCGCACCCACTGGCCCAGTTTCACCTTGGCCTTTTTGCTGTCCACCTCTTCATCGACGGCTTCAATCTTCTGGGCGAGCTGATACGCCACCTGGTAGTTGGTGTAGTTCTTCAGCACATCGAGAATAAACCCTTCCTCAATGGCCTGACGCATGGAGTACACATGAAAAGCTTCGGGCAGGTTCTTTTCTGAGGCCGGTTGTGTCGGGTCAGGTAGACGACCAAACAGTTCCAGCGTCTTCGCCTTGGGCGTTGCCGTGAAGGCGTAGTAATTCAGGTTGCTGCTGCCTTTACGGGCGGCGATGGTGGCATCAAGAATATCTTCCGACGACACGGGCTTGTCTTCATCAGCGGCCTCCGAAGCATCCAGCATCAACACTTCTTTCAACTGTCGTGCGGTAGAACCAGTCTGAGAAGAATGCGCCTCATCGGCAATCACACCGTAACAGCGCTCTTTCAGACTGGTGCTGTTCTCAATGGCGGCCAGCACATGGGGGAAGGTTTGAATGGTGACGATAATAATCGGCTGGGCGTTTTCCAGCGCCGCTGCCAGCTTATCAGATTTGGAACCATCACCTTCTTTGTTATTGATCCGGCCCACCACACCGTCGGCGTGTTCGAACTGGTAAATGGTGTCCTGCAACTGGTCGTCCAGCACCGTGCGGTCGGTCACCACGATAATGGAATGGAACGTCTTGTTGCCATCGTTATCGTACAGAGTGGAAAGCTGGTGGGTCGTCCAGGCGATGGAGTTGGATTTACCGGAACCGGCACTGTGCTGCACCAGATACTTGTTGCCGGTGCCTTCACGTTTGGCAGCATCCACCAGCCGGTTGACCACATCCCACTGATGGTAACGGGGGAAGATCAGGGTTTCCTTTTTCGACTTGCGACCTTCCCAGTCTTCTTTTTCTTCAATCTGTAAATGCACAAACCGCCCGATAATGTTCAGCAGGTTATCGGGTGTCAGCACCTCGTTCCACAGGTAGTCTGTGGCGTAACGATTAGCATCGTCCGGCACATCGTTACCGGCACCACCTTCCGCCGTTCCTTTGTTAAACGGCAGAAAGTAAGTATCACTGCCCGCCAGCTTGGTCGCCATATAAACTTCGTACTGGCTCACCGCAAAATGCACCAGCGCACCCCGCTTGAAGGTGAGCAGCGGCTCCGGCTTTTTGGTTTCCGGGTCTTTCGACAGCCGAGTGGTTTTGTACTGGCGAATGGCGTTATCGACGGACTGTTTGAACTCCGACTTCAGCTCCAGCGTAGCCACCGGCAGACCATTCACAAACAGCACCAGGTCAATACGCCAGGCTTTTGCTTTTTTACCCGTCGCTGCTAGATGGACATCGGTGGCATAAGGCGAATACACCAGCTCCGGCACAAGTCGACAACGGTTCTCCTGATAACGCGCCAGCGTCTCCGGGTTCAGATTATGCTCGGGCATAAACTGACACAGCGAGAAACGGGCATTACGAATCTTCAGCCCGTGGCGCAGCACACCCAGGGTGCCGTAACTGCGCAGATCTTTATCAATGGCGTTGGCGTCAGCCTTTTTAAGCTGGACTACCAAATGGCTGATAAAATGCTGCTCTGAATCGGTCGGGAATACCTTGCAGAACTTGGCCCACTCTTTCGGCTGCGTCTCCTGCACAAAGGCCAGCACATCTCTGGTGTACAGTGCGGTTTCCCGGTCGTACTGATCACCGGAACCCAGCTGCCAGCCATTGGCCTGCATTTGAGTGATAATGTCGTTCTGGAAGACGACTTCTACGCTGGCATCCTTGCTCATTAGATGGCCTCGACTGCTTGTTCTTTTTCTTCTTTCTCTGACGCGCCCCAATTGCGGATGTCAATTTTTCCGGTGACGGCGGCGGCGATTAAGGCTGTACGGCGCTCTTGAAGCAACGTTACAGTAAACTCTGCCTCGGACATTAGTTCATCAAACTTAAGCAGCTTGTCATCTACAGACGTTAATATCTCGCGCAATTCATCCATTGGTGGAACGGCTATAGGAATATTACCCAAATCTTCCATTGAAAGATTTGGTTGCGCGGCCTGTACCGCTCCCATCCAAATAATACGTTGTGAAAATTCGGTAGAGAGCCACAGTTCGATTAGTTTTGCGTGAGTTATTGCCTTGGGTCGAACAAAGCTAACAGCCTGATTAGTGTTAGCAGGAAGTAACTCTTTTTGAATTATCGAAGCCATGCCAGTGGTGGCTCCAGCGATAATAACAAGCACATCATTTTCTTTGAGCCGGCTTCTTGAAAGTTGTTCATCTACCTCTTTGGTTATGAAGAACTCAGGTTCCTGGCTAACAGCGACAGATTTACCAATATTTTCACCCTTTAAGAAACGAATACCTTTTCCTACAAAATCACCGCCAATTGTACTAGGCGTAGTACCTTTTGAAATGATTTCAGATAAGTGTTTGATACGAGCAACGTCCCAATGCTCCGGTACTTCTCCCAGCCACTCCACACCGGAATCCTTCATCGGTGCATCGGGGTTCAAACCTTTGGTGACGGCATGACTGATCACCGCCTGTCGTTTTTCTTTCAGCAGCCGGATCAGGGATTGCTGCTCTTCGATCAGGGTGTCGATTTTGGCGGTTTCGTGGTCGAGGAAGTTGGCGATCTGAACTTGGCCTGACAGTTTCGGTGAACTGACTCGTAATGATGCAACAACTTCTTGATTGATATTTGGTTGACCGCCACCAGATGCCAAATTGACGATATCTTTCCTGTATGCCTGCAACCAATAATAAAGGTACTTGTTGTTAATTACTGATGATCGGGTTAAGACGCAACACGCTTGATTCGTTGTTGCCTCTATACCGAATATTCCTAATCGTCCGATTGTTGCTCCATACATTGCAATGGCAACAGAGCCTTTCGGATATACCCTGAGTGTCGGAAACTGCTTTATGGTCTTTTCTGTTACTTTTTTGGTGGTAACCGTTATCACAGACTCACGTAGTTCACCTGTTGTCACCCACGGAATATTTCCGCCATACCATTCATCTGAACCGCTTGGCGGTGTAGTTCCAGAACCAATCTCCTCATAGGCATGGCTTAGTTTCCACATCTCCCATTCAAAGGGAATATCACCCAGCCACTCAACCCCAGAACTTTTATACTCAGGATACGCTTGATACTTCCCACTCATCACAACTCACCTCCCAGTTCCTGCTCAATTTCTTCCACACTGGGCAGTTGCGATTGCAGGTTTTCCGGCAACGATTGCGTCAGTTGATATTCCGAAGCTCTCATTACGTCATTCCCGCGAAGGCGGGAATCCATGGTGAACGATGAACGCTTTAACCCGCCTGTTTCTCGTTTGTGGGTAGGATAGATTCCCGCCTTCGCGGGAATGAAGGCAGAGTACGCGGGAATGACGGCAGAGTACGCGAGAATGACGGTTGAGTACGAGGGAGTGACAACCGAGTACGCAGAAACGACAGTAGTTACATATGAAGCAGTACAGCCAATCATTGAATGCTCTCCCATAGGTCATTCCAATGAAGGTTTTTTTCTTCAATCAAATTAGTTTTCCATTGCCGATTCCACTTTTTAATCTGCTTTTCACGGGTGATAGCAGACTCCATGGTTTCATGAAGCTCAAAGTAAACCAGTGTATGAACCTGATACTGCTGAGTGAATCCGGGTGTCTGGTCATTTTTGTGTTGCCAGATTCGTTGAACAAGGTTACTGGTTACTCCGACATAGAGAGTGCCATTTTTCTTGCTTGCCAGTATGTAGACGCAGGGCTGTTTAGGCATTGTTGAATACCCTGTGGATTCCCGCCTTCGCGGGAATGACGGCAGAATGTGCGGGAATGACACCTGTGTATGCGGAAATTATGGCGGTATGCTCAGTAATGTCGGCAGTGTGTGCGGGAATGATCTGTAAATTGTGCCCCCAGGGTACTTGAGCTAATTGGGCAACAGGCTGTTGCCCAATTGCCTGACCCTGTGAGTAAAACAGGAACCACTGCCGAATGTATTTCAGGTTTCGTTCAGAAAAGCCTTTGATGTCGGGGAATGCTTTCATCAGGTCTTTGCTGAGTTGTTTTAAAAAACCATCGCCCCAGTTAGCCGTGGACTGGCGCTTAACAATATCGGCCCCCAGTTCCCAGTAGAAAGCCAGCAGGGTGGTGTTCACTTGAACCACCGCCTTGATTTGGGTTTGCTGTACCTTTTGTTTGAGGTCTTTTAACCACTGCTTGTAGTCACTGCTGTGATTAAGGCCGAGGCTGGTGCTGTTATTCGCCTTGCTCATGAATGCACCTCCGCCAGCAGGCCCATAATCCGCTTACTCACCGCATCCAGATCCGCATCAATGGCTTCCAGCGAGCGTGGTGGCTGGTACTGGTAAAAATGCCGGTTAAAGGGGATTTCATAACCGACAATGCCGATCTCGCCGTCTTTGTCGTCGCACTTGTCAGCGTTGATCCAGGCATCGGGTACATGGGGCGCTACTTCGCGGTTGAAGTAGGTTTCGATCAGTGTGGTGGTGCTGACCGATGGGTTGAGAGGGACGTTTTCGTTATCCCGCAGGTCGCCATCGGACTGGAATTCGACCACTTTGCCCTTGTACATGAATGCGCCGTACAGTGGTTGTGCTTCTTTATGTTCAGGATGAACGGTATGCGGCGGAGTCAGGGATGACTTGGAGCCGCCCTTCAGTACCTTTTTAACAACGGGTTCGGCCTCTGGATTTTTGCGGGTAATGGCATCCAGGAACTGCTTTTTCTCTTTGGCATCCAGTGTCGTGCCGGTTTGCTTCAGGGCGGCTTTCAGGCTTACCTCAAAGGTGTTGAAGTCATTGCTCTGTTCGCTGCTGATTGTATCCTGCAAGGTTTTGGCCTTGTTCATCAACGTGATCTGGAACTGCCAGAGTTTGCTATCGAGCAGTTCTTTGATCTGCTTTTCTTTCAGCTCTTTGAAATCGGCTTTGATTCTGGTGCGAATAACCGTTTCGTTCTCTGACAGGTGCTGGTGGCAGCCGTCGCCAAACTCTTCGTGCACCCAACGCATGACTGCGTTAAATGGCTTGGGTGCAAAACGGAGACCTTCGATCGCTTCATCAGTGATCTGGGCTGACAGTCGCAGCGGCCGCTCAATGGTAATACGCCGGTAGCCGAATTCGTGACACTCAAAGATTTTGCTGGCAAAGGTTTTGGGTGCTTCAACCTTGGCGTTGGCCGACTGCCTGCCCCGGCTACTTTTCTGTTCAGCCGGTTTGCTCAGTACCTGCGGTTCAATGACCTCAAAGGCTCCAAAGCTGCGGGTGATGGTTTTAATGTCGTCATCGCTCATCAGGTTGCGCTTGGAACCCAGGGACTTACGCATTTTTCCGCACAGGTTTACCCCGTTAATGAGCTGCACCTTACCTTTACGGGTTGAATCCTTCTTGTTAGACAGCACCCACACATAGGTGGCAATGCCGGTGTTGTAGAACATATCGGTAGGCAGGGCGACAATGGCTTCGAGCAGATCGGCTTCAAGGATGTAACGGCGAATCTCGCTTTCGCCACTGCCCGCACCGCCGGTAAACAGGGGTGAGCCGTTGAGGATGATACCGATACGGCCACCGTTGTCTGTATTGTCTCTGAGCTTGCTGATCAGGTGCATCAAGAACAGCAGGGACCCGTCAGACACCCGAGGCAGGCCAGGGCCGAAACGACCGTCGAAGCCTTTGAAGGTATGTTCGTCTTTGATCTCGCCTTCAATCTTCTTCCAGTCCACACCGAATGGCGGATTGGAGAGCATGTAGTCGAACTGGTCGGCCACCAGTTGATCGTTAGACAGGGTGTTGCCCAGTTTAATACGGCTGACATCCTGACCCTTGATCAGCATATCCGCTTTACAGATGGCGTAGGATTCCGGATTCAGCTCCTGACCAAAGGCACGCATCACCGCTTTCGGGTTCAGGCTGTGTACATACTCCATACCGGAAGACAGGAAGCCGCCAGTACCCGCTGTCGGGTCATAGATGGTGCGGATAATGCCTTCTTTGGTCAGGGCATCGTCGTCTTCCATAAACACCAGCGAGGTGGTGAGGCGCACGATGTCCCGTGGGGTAAAGTGCTCACCGGCGGTCTCGTTAGAGCCTTCCGCAAACCGGCGGATCAGTTCTTCAAACACCAGCCCCATATCGTGATTGGAGATTTTGGCCGGGCTGAGGTCGGTACTGGCGAACTTGCCCACCACTTTGTACAGCAGGTTGGCTTCGTTCAGGGTGCCGATAAATTCATCGAACCGGAAATGCTCAAAGATCTCCCGCGCATCTTTGGAGAAACACTGGATATAAGTCTCCAGGTTGGACTTGATATCCCCCTGCCCCAGCTTCGACAGGTTCATGGGTGAGGTGTTGTAGAACGATAACCCACCGGTTGCCCGCAACAGCATTTTCTCCATACCGTCTTCCGGCAAGTTCATCACTTTTACTTTTTCATACTGTGCCAGCACATCGTTCTTGCTGGATTCCAATACGCATTCCAGACGACGGAGCAGGGTAAAAGGAAGAATGATGCGACCGTACTGGGACTGTTTGAAGTCTCCACGGAGAAGGTCAGCAACGGACCATATAAAGGCGGCAAGGTTGTTGTGGTTAGGTTGGGGCATAGTGAGTCATCAGTGAGCAAGTGGTGAGCGTCGGTGAACCGGGCAAAAAGCCGGCCTATTTTACGCGTATTTATGAGGCAGTCGCAAAACTCAACATATTTTTTACGTGCACATCGGTTTCTGAAGCTGGTGATATGCGCCAGAGATAGCCTTGGACAGTAGTGAGGAGAAATCAGTGCATATAAAGAAGAGTAGAGACACGCCCTCGATTAACACATCAGTAGTCGTTTGAATAAATCTCCTTTGGTAATATCCTGTTGATTGCTTTAATCCTTTTGACGGATAAACGACGACTTAATGGAAACTGCTTCCCATCACCAGCACTACACCGACCATCAGCCACTGGTTCATCTTCAGGGATCGGTAGAGCGGGTCACCTTCCACAGCGAAGCCAGCGGGTTCTTTGTGATTCGGGTCAAGTGCAAGGGGCAGCGTGAGCTGGTGACCATGACCGGTAACACGCCCTCGGTGACACCCGGAGAGTTTGTGGATGCCACCGGCATCTGGTTTAACGACCATAAGCACGGGGTGCAGTTCAAGGTTAAGCAGATCAAAACCGTGACACCCAACACTCTGGAAGGGATCGAGAAATACCTGGGGTCCGGCATGGTGAAGGGCATCGGCCCCCATTTTGCCAAACGGTTGGTCAAAGCCTTTGGTGAACAGGTGTTCGATATTATTGAGGAGAACCCGGAACGGCTGATGGAGCTGGAAGGCATCGGTAAGAAGCGACGTGAGAAGATCACCTCGGCCTGGTCGGAGCAGAAGGTGATCCGGGAGATTATGGTGTTCCTGCAATCCCACGGTGTTGGCACAGCCCGGGCGGTGCGTATTTATAAAACCTACGGCGATGAGTCCGTGGCGAAAGTTCAGGAGAACCCGTACCGGCTGGCGCTGGATATTCACGGAATCGGCTTTAAAACGGCGGACAACCTGGCCATGCAGCTGGGGATCGACCGGGTGTCGTTAATACGCGCCCAGGCCGGGGTGCGCCATGTGTTGCAGGAGTGTTCCGGAGAAGGGCATTGTGCCCGACCGTTTGATGCGCTGGTGAACGATGCGGTCACGCTGCTGGAAATACCGGAAGCCACCATTAAGGAAGCGATTCAGTGCGAGATTAATGAGGAGCGGCTGACACCGGAGACCATTGATGAAGTACCCTGCCTGTTTCTGACACCGCTCTACCGTGCCGAGCAGGGGGTTGCCAACCATGTGAATCGCTTGCTTCAGGGATGTTCCGGCTGGTCTGGTATTGCCATGGACAAAGCCATTCCCTGGGTGGAGGAGAAAAACAACATTCAACTGTCCGACTCCCAGAAAGGGGCGATTGAGCTGGCGGTGCAGAATAAGTTCTGCATCATTACCGGTGGCCCGGGCGTGGGTAAAACGACGGTGGTGAACAGCATCCTGAAGATCATCCAGGCCAAGCGGGTTGAGGTGACGCTGTGTGCGCCAACGGGGCGTGCCGCCAAGCGTTTGTCTGAATCGACAGGGCAGGAAGCCACCACCATTCACCGGTTGCTGGATTTTGATCCGTCTGCCTTCGACTTCAAACGCAATGCCGAGAATCCCCTGGAAACGGATCTGCTGGTGGTTGATGAGTGCTCCATGGTGGATGTGGTGCTGATGAATCAACTGTTGCGCGCCGTGCCCGACTCGGCTGCGGTATTGCTGGTGGGCGATGTGGATCAGTTGCCATCGGTGGGGCCGGGGTCGGTACTGAGAGATTTGATTGAGTCCGGCAAGGTGCCGGTGGCGCGATTGACGGAAATCTTCCGGCAGGCGGCCACCTCACAGATCATTACCGGCTCACATGCCATCAACCGTGGCCAGGCACCCAGGGTGACGAAGAAAGGGGAGGAGACGGACTTCTTCTACCTGACCGGCGAAGAGCCTGAAGAGCTGTTTGCCAAGTTGATGTCGGTGGTTACACGGCGGCTGCCTGAGACGTTTGGCTTTGATCCGGTCAACGACATCCAGGTGCTGGCCCCAATGAACCGGGGCGGACTGGGTGCCCGCAGTCTGAATGTGGCCTTGCAGGAAGCCCTGAATCCGGATGCCCACCCCCGGGTTACCCGGTATGGCTGGACCTATGCGCCGGGGGATAAGGTGATTCAGACGGTCAATAACTACGATAAGGAAGTATTCAACGGCGATATTGGCCGGGTAAAAGCGATCGATATTGAAGAGGGCGAATTGATGATTGAGTTCTGCGGTCGGGATGTGCTTTACCCGGTCAATGAACTGGACGAAGTGTCGCTGGCCTATGCCACCACCATTCATAAAAGCCAGGGCTCCGAATACCCCTGCGTGGTGATCCCCATGGCCATGCAGCACTTCACCCTGCTGGAACGTAACCTGCTCTACACCGGTGTGACCCGGGGCAAAAAGATGGTGGTGCTGGTGGGGCAACCCAAAGCCGTGGGTATGGCGGCTCGAAATCGAAAGTCGAACCGCCGGTTGACTAACCTGCAGGCGAGGTTGGGCAGAAGTTCCTGACTCAGCGCTGCTTGCCCAGTGTTATCAGTGGTTATTGAATGTTAACTTGCCGGATGCGGCTGGTTGTCCGTATGGCCAGCAGATTTCGATTACTGTTTAAGTGCTTTACTCGGCAGAAATTTCGCTGAATTATAGAGTTTCAGAATGTTTGCTGTGAAAAGGATTTCATATGAACGCAATCATTAAAGACTATGTTCATGGCTATGCTGTTGATGTGGGCTGGAGCAGGATATTCCCGGTCAGACTCAAAGTGGCAAAAGCTCTGATGAGTGTATTTCCTGCACTGGTGGGCTACCAGGTCTCCTGTCATGGCTATATCCGCAAGGATCATGAATGTATCCTGACGTTTGAAGAAGCCAGCCGACGGATGAAAAAGGCTGGCGTATCCGCATCGCTGCGATCAAAAATTCTTGAGACCACTCAGGAGATGGGGTGTTTTTTTGCTGATGAAGCCCCGTTGCTGGATGTTTACGTCATTATGGATGGGCAGCCTGTTACGATTATTGATGAAGGGCAATGCTTGTTTCCGACTCCGTTCCCTCTGTCGACCTGGAAGCGGATCACTGAAGCGATGCAGCCTGAAGAGTACGCTCAGGCAAACTGGCCAAAGAGACGCCGGATGATTTTGAATACTATCAGACACAATGTTGGCTTTTACGACTGTTACTCAAAAATGATGGATAATGAGAGTGCCATGCGGCTTTTTGTGGATTACGTAAAACGCTATTTTCCAGAGCTGGTGACGGGGCTGTCGGATTTCCTTGAGAAGAAAGCCCATTATGGCCTCAAACCGGTGAAATCGGTGATGGCTGCTGAAGTTGACGATGAGGCGTGTGATGAGGCAGAAAAGCGTCGGGCTCGATACTCTGATTTGTACGAACTGACTTATGATGTGTTTTCCGGTGTTTTTAGCAAGTCATGAGTACAGCATCATCAACCTGAATGATGGTAGGAGTGAGTGTCGTCCCCGGCCAGTTTTCTGGGTTCTGGTCATATATTCCCGCATGCCTTTGACGCAACTACGTTGTTGGCTTCGCTTACTCACTGGGACACCTGGTGGGTCATCCAGTTTATATGGAAGCCATGCATTGCAGGTGTTTGTCAAGATCAGGCAGTTAATGGCAGACTATCAAACGGGGTGATGTTCTCCTCTGTCTCAACAGTCAACGCTCATCTCTATAAAATAACAAGGATGTCGACATGTCGGATTTTGAAGAGGGGTCAGTGATTCGCTATACCGGAGACTCTATCCACAATCTTGAAGCCGGTGACATAGGATTGGTGTTTCACTTTGAAAAGTCAGATGACGAGGAAGCTGATTTATTGGTGGCTTTCTCCAATGACAGTGTTCAAGATTTCACTACGCTGGAAATTGATGACCTTGAGTTCCTTTTTGTATTTGACGATTCTGAGCTTATTGAACAGCTCTCTGAGTCGGTTGAAGATGGTCAGGGTGTTCCTCCCGAAGTGATCGATTTCTTGAGCGAAGTCTCTCGTTAAACGTGTTCATCCTGCAAGGAGGCAGATATGGCAAGGCCGAGAGTACGGGTTAACTTTGCTGGCAGAAGTGATGGGCAATGTCGGCATTGTGGCAAAACACGTCCGGTAGTGGATTTTTCAGAAGCGGTTCATTCGCTGGATGCGTTAAAACGGCGGGAGGTGCTTCTGTCACCTGAATTTCCTGATTGTTGTGAAACCCTTCGCTCAGAGGTTGAGCTTGAGTACGTGGCTTTGGCTCATGCACGTTTAAATGTTGTGTTGATTGATGATTGGGACGATGATTCGTTGTCATTGGCAACACCGGCGGAAAGTTCTGGCGAGCTCCATTAAGGTATGCATTATGTCCGATCAGGATAAAATCTGGGTGCCAACGCAGTGTGATATTTGCGGCAAGGCACGAAGTTTCAATGAGCTTACTGCAATCAAGGCTTACTTTGCATCAGATCCACCTGATCGTGCTACGTCGACCTTTCGTTCGAGAGCTGACCCTTACGGTGCAGTTTACCACTGTAAAGACAATGCGGTGTGTAAGCATCACGCGATGGAAATAGCGCAGGCGGTCAGAAATCATAATGAGCGGGAGGTGGCTCTTCATTGAGGGTAAACGCTGATAACTGTACTAATCGATCGTTTAGGCATGCGTGCTGGATACGATCGTTCTCACGATTAACTGTTGGCAGGTGATGTAAACGAACAGTGTAAGTGGTGCAATCACTCCCCCGTACTCTTCATCAGGTTCTCTCTGTACTGGTCTCTCGGGCTGTTTTTGAATTTCAAATGCATCAAGAGGAAAGGTTGGCTGGGGGCTGACCAAATGGGGTGATTTATTATTTCGCTTCACTATAAAAAATATAAATAAAATTGTATTTAAAAATAAAAGCTATCTCCTCAGTCTCCCAAAAACGCAAAAGCTAACCTATTGAAAAACAAGAGTGCCAAGCGTTCTTGAGGGGGCAGTGCCTGTATGGGCGTACGAGTTCGAGTCTCGTCTTCGGCACCAAATAAAAGCTGTAAGAATTGTTCTTACGGCTTTTTTTGTGTCTGCTTTTTTTGGTGCTCCGTTTTCTCTCTGCTGTTTCTTTGTTGTTATCCTTTCTTTGATGTTTCTTGTTCTTTGGATAATGCCTTGTTGATTTTTTGAATCATACCTTGCGTAACCCGATCTTCGCCAAACATTATGCAGGCTGCCAGGCAGCAAGCGGTTGATAGGCGGAAGCCTCCTGCCTGCTGTTTTTTATAGTGCCAGCCATAGCGTGTCAGCGACTTATAATTGCAATCAATCTGATACGTGCTGTTTTCGTAGTGCGGCTCGGGGGTGATGTGAATTGTTCCGAAGTTGCCCCTTAGGGAAAATGGTTGCCTGTTCTGGTGGGAAAAAAACTGAATCAGGTCGCTAAGATTCATTGTTGTTTCTCTTTATTGCGAATGCTTCCATTGTGTTTCTAATGCATCACTCATGCCATCAAGGCGGGTTGTCTTGATCTTGATGGTGTTGTCGGGTTTTTCTTCCCTGTATGAAAGGGGGGTTTGTGGGTAGATGGTGTGGGGGGTGTAACATAGCGGAACATCGGCAGGGTTGAGGCTGTGCTTTGGTTAAGTTGACAACTGTGTGAAAAGGAAGATAATAGAGCGGTTTTTTATGGTGTAGAGTTTTGGCGCTAAGCGTTGTGTGCTGCTTTTGTAAGGTTTAATGGGTCAAATTCAGAACTGATTCTTTGCTTTGGGGGCAGTATATTTGATATAGGGGAGAGGTTGTCAGCTGGCTCTTGCCGCAGTATACTGATGGACACTTTGATGCGGGGTGGAGCAGCCTGGTAGCTCGTCGGGCTCATAACCCGAAGGTCGTTGGTTCGAATCCAGCCCCCGCTACCAAACCCTGAAAAACCCCCTTTGCGGGGTTTTTTATTAGGTAGCGAGTAATTGATGTGTGATGACTGTTCTGGTCATTGTGCGAATATATGGGGCTTTATAGCCCTTTTTTTGTTTTTTTAGCAGGTATTCAGTCGTGGCAGGTAAGCAGTCGCAGCTGGAGGCACTTATCGAGCCGATCGTGGAGTCGCTTGATTACCGTCTCTGGGGTATTGAGTTTGTTTCCCGTGGGCGGAATTCGCTGCTTCGGGTCTATATCGATGCAGAGAATGGCATCGCCCTGGATGATTGTGAAAAGGTCAGTCGTCAGGTGAGTGCTGTTATGGATGTAGAAGACCCAATTGCGGACGAATATACCCTGGAAGTATCTTCTCCGGGATTAGACAGGCCGCTGTTCCGGCTTGAGCAGTATGAGATGATGGCTGGCTATATGGTCAGTATTCGCCTGAGGGTGCCTTTTGAAGGACGCCGAAAGTATCGGGGCATCATCAAGGGAATTGAAGATCAGGATGTCGTTATAGAGGCCGATGGCCATGAGCTTCTGTTGCCAATCGATAGTATCGAGAAGGCGCAGGTGATACCACAGTTCGACTGAATTATCCTTCAGGCCGGGCGGATATCCCGGTTTAGCGGCCAGGGATGTGTTGGCATAGGCATGGACTGGTTCAGCATAGGCGAGGCAGAGCATGAGTAAAGAGATTCTGTTGGTCGTAGAGTCCGTATCCAATGAGAAGGGAGTACCGCCCGAGGTAATCTTTGAGGCGTTGGAAACCGCTCTGGCGACAGCGACCAAAAAACGGTATGAAACCGAAGTGGATATCCGGGTGGCGATCAACCGGGCTAGTGGGGAGTACGATACATTCCGTCGTTGGACTGTGGTTGCTGACGAGGACTTTGAGTTTCCCGGCATGCATCTGACCCTGGATGAAGGCAAGGAGAACGACGAGTCTCTTGAGATTGGTGGTATCTGGGAAGAACCGGTTGAGTCGGTAGGTTTTGGGCGAATTGCTGCTCAGACAGCCAAGCAGGTAATTGTTCAGAAGGTGCGTGAAGCTGAGCGCCTTCAGATGGTTGAACAGTACCGTGACAAAATGGGTACTCTGATTTCCGGTACCGTCAAGAAGACAACCCGCGACAGCATTATTGTTGATCTCGGTAACAACGCTGAGGCGGTGTTAAAGAAAGATCAGGTATTGCCTCGTGAGAATTTCAGAATGGGGGCTCATGTTCGGGCTCTGCTTCATGAAGTGTCCACAGAAGGTCGTGGTCCTCAGTTGATGCTTTCAAGAACAGCGCCGGCAATGCTGATTGAGCTGTTCCGTATTGAAGTTCCTGAGATTTCAGAAGAAGTGATTGAGATTAAAGGTGCCGCTAGAGATCCGGGTTCACGAGCCAAGATTGCCGTGAAAACCAATGATGGCCGGATTGATCCGGTAGGTGCCTGTGTTGGTATGCGTGGTGCCCGTGTTCAGGCGGTCTCCGGTGAGCTGGGTAATGAGCGTGTTGATATCGTTCTTTACGATGATAACCCGGTTCAATACGTGATTAATGCCATGCAGCCGGCAGAAGTGGCTTCGATCGTTGTCGATGAAGATAAAGGCACGATGGATATTGCTGTCAGTGAAGACAATCTGGCTCAGGCTATTGGTCGTGGTGGGCAGAATGTCCGCCTTGCCAGTGAGCTGACGGGCTGGACTCTTAATGTCATGACAGAAGAGGATGCAGCCGCCAAGCAGCAGCAGGAAGCGGGTCGTGTGGCTCAGACCTTTATGGAAGGGCTGGATGTTGATGATGATCTGGCTGAGCTACTGGTGGCGGAAGGTTTTACCTCCATGGAAGAGATTGCATACGTTCCTCTGGAGGAGATGCTGGCCATTGAAGGCTTTGATGAAGATATCGTTGAACAGTTGCGCTCAAGGGCCAAGGATCAGTTATTGACTCAGGCCATTGCCCAGGAAGAAAAGCTCGATGGTACCCAGCCTGCTGATGACCTTCTGAATATGGAAGGTATGGAGCAGCAACTGGCCTATGAGCTGGCCAGTCGCGGTGTTGTCACGATGGAAGACCTGGCTGAACAGTCGATCGATGACCTTCTGGATATTGAGGGGATGGATGAAGATCGGGCTGGTGAGCTGATCATGACGGCGCGGAAACCGTGGTTTGAAGAAGCGGGTAACTGAGCGGGCCACTGAGAGGAGAAGTGTTAATGGCAGATGTAACCGTAGAGCAACTCGCAGCAGTGGTCGGCGCTCCAGTGGAGCGGTTGTTGCAGCAGATGAAAGACGCTGGTCTTACTAAAAGCAGCGGCAAAGAGTCTGTATCCGATGCAGAGAAACAGCAACTGCTGGCCCACCTGAAGCAAACTCATGGTGATGCCGGTACCGGTTCTGAACCGACCAAGATTACGCTGAAGCGTAAGACGGTCAGCCGCATGAAAGTGTCTGGTGGCAGTTCTGGTAAAAATAAAGTTGTTAACGTAGAAGTGCGTAAGAAGCGCACCTATGTCAAGCGCGATGCGGCTGAAGAGGCTCCAAAAGCTGATGAGGCTAACGCTCGTTCCGACAAGCAGGAAGAGCGCGGCCAGCGTCGTGATGATCGTGGTCAGCGTAAGGACGATCGTGGTCCTCGCAGAGATGATCGCGGTGCTCGAAGTGATGAGCGTGGTGCTCGTTCTGGTGATCGGGCTCCTCGCCCGGGTGGTGACCGCTCAGGTGGTGAGCGTGGCCCTCGTCCAGGTGGTGATCGTGGTCCGCGTCCAGGTGGTGACCGTGGTCCGCGAACAGGTGGAGCTCCAGCGCCTTCAGCGGCACCATCTTTTGGTGATGCGCCACCGCCTCCGGCTGATGATCGCAAGTCTCGTAACAAGCGTGGTACCAAGGGCAAAGATCGTCGTAACGACAATGATGATCTGCCGCGTCGTGGCAAAGGTGGTCGTAACGAGCGTGATGACCGCCGTGGTGGCAGTCGCAAATTTGCCCGTACCATGGCGCCTGAGTCCATGGCTGCTCACGGCTTTACCAAGCCAACAGCGCCGGTGATTCGTGAGGTTTCTATCCCGGAAACCATCACTGTGGCAGAGCTGGCCAGCAAAATGGCCGTCAAAGCTGCTGACGTTATCAAAGTGATGTTCAAAATGGGCTCCATGGTAACGATTAACCAGGTGATCGATCAGGATACCGCCAGTATCGTGGTTGAAGAGATGGGCCACAAATACCGTCTGACCAAGGCAGATGCCATCGAAGACACGCTGGTAGACGATCAGCTGGAAGAGGTGGTTTACGAAGCTAAGCCGCGTGCACCGGTTGTTACCGTAATGGGTCACGTTGACCACGGTAAGACGTCGCTGCTCGATTACATTCGTAAGAGTCGCGTTCAGGCTGGTGAAGCTGGTGGTATTACCCAGCACATTGGTGCTTACCATGTAGAAACGGATCGTGGCATGGTGTCCTTCCTGGATACTCCTGGACACGCGGCGTTTACAGCTATGCGTGCCCGTGGTGCAAAGGCGACCGATATCGTCATTCTTGTTGTTGCTGCGGATGATGGCGTGATGCCTCAGACTGAAGAAGCCGTCCAGCACGCGAAAGCCGCTGGTGTGCCAATCGTTGTCGCAGTGAACAAGATGGATAAGGAAGACGCGGATCCGGATCGCGTTAAGAACGAACTGTCTGCCCGTGATGTTATCCCTGAAGAGTGGGGTGGCGACACTCAGTTTATGCCGGTGTCTGCATTGACTGGTCAGGGCGTTGAGGAGTTGCTGGAAGCGGTCATTCTTCAAGCGGAAGTTCTCGAGCTGGCGGCGCCAGATGAAGGACCGGCCAAAGGTGTGGTTGTTGAATCCCGTCTGGATAAAGGACGTGGTCCGGTTGCTACCGTGTTGGTACAGGCTGGTATGCTGAACCAGGGTGATAATATTCTGGTGGGACAGCAGTATGGCCGTGTGCGTGCCATGCTGGACGAAAACGGCAAGGCTATTCAGGCAGCAGGTCCATCCATTCCGGTGGAGATTCTGGGTCTGGATGGTACGCCGGATGCCGGTGACGAGATGGTCGTGGTTCGCGATGAACGTAAGGCTCGTGAAATCGCCATGTTCCGTCAGGGTAAATTCCGTGAAGTTAAACTGGCTCGTCAGCAGGCGGCCAAGCTGGAAAATGTATTCTCCAGAATGGGCTCTGCTGAGAAGAAGATGCTCAATATCGTGTTGAAGGCTGATGTTCGAGGCTCTCTCGAGGCATTGACCAGCTCACTGCAGGAGCAGGGTAACGACGAAGTTGAAGTGCGCGTTATTTCCAGTGGTGTTGGTGGTATCACTGAAACCGATGCGAACCTGGCGCTGGCTTCCAATGCGGTCATTGTTGGCTTCAACGTTCGTGCTGACGCTTCTGCCCGCAAGGTGATTGAAGCGGAAGAGGTGGATCTGCGTTACTACAGCGTTATCTACGACATTATTGATGATGTCCGTAAAGCGCTGACCGGTATGCTGGGCTCCGATACTCGTGAGCAAATCGTGGGTACTGCGGAAGTTCGTGAAGTGTTCCGTTCTCCGAAGTTTGGTGCTGTGGCTGGCTGTATGGTTATTGAAGGTACGGTGTACCGTAATGATCGTATTCGAGTCCTCCGTGATAACGTGGTTGTCTATGAAGGCGAGCTGGAATCCCTGCGTCGCTTCAAGGATGACATGAACGAAGTTCGTAACGGTATGGAGTGTGGTATTGCCGTTAAGAGCTACAACGACGTTAAGCCTGGTGACAAGATTGAAGTTTACAAGAGTGTTGAAGTTCAACGTACCCTGTAATCGGTTTTCAGGTCTCAAGTAAATAATAAACCCGCAGCTGAGCTGCGGGTTTTTTTGCACCACACAGCTCAAAGCATTCTTGCTTCTATGAGTAAAAAGGCACAAGTCACAAAGGGAAAGGTTGCTTTGTGTCTATGTGCCTTTGTGGTTTACGGAGTGAGTATTCAATGGCTAAAGAGTACAGTCGTACCCAGCGCGTAGCCGACCAGATTCAAAAAGAGCTGGCTCAGCTGATTCAGCTGGAAATGAAAGATCCCCGTCTCGGCATGGTGACCGTCAGCATTGTTGAAGTCAGTCGGGATATGTCCTTTGCTGATATCTACGTCTCATTCCTGGGTGTGGATGATCAGGAAAAAATTGATGAATCCTTGAAGGTCCTGAACCAGGCGGCAGGCTTCCTGCGCTCCCAGCTGGCGCGGGCAATTAAATTACGTTTTACCCCGCAGCTCCGTTTCTTCTTTGATAACAGCCTGCGCCGCGGTGCTTACCTCTCCTCCCTGATTGATCAGGCGGTAGCGAAAGACGCCCGTTCCGGTAAAGACAGTGAAGAAGATTCTGAGGAATAAATCATGGCAAGAAGAGGTCGTCGAGTTAACCGCGGTCGTGCGGTTGATGGCATCATTGTTGTTGATAAAGTGTACGGTGCTTCCTCTAACGAAGTGCTGCAGCGGGTAAAACGGTTGTTTAATGCAGCCAAGGCTGGCCATACGGGCAGCCTTGATCCGCTGGCGACAGGTGTTTTGCCAATCTGCCTGGGGGAAGCGACCAAGTTTTCCCAGTATTTGCTCGACTCTGATAAGTCCTACCGTACCACCATGAAAATGGGGGTAAGAACCACGACGGGTGATCGTGAGGGGGAGATTGTTGAAGAGCGTCCTGTGACAGTAACCCGCTCTGATGTGGAAGCTATTCTGCAGCAGTTCCGGGGTGATGTTGAGCAGGTGCCCAGCATGTATTCTGCGCTTAAGCACAATGGCAGACCGTTGTACGAATATGCCCGTGAAGGTATTGAAATTGAGCGACCTTCACGAACCATTACCATTCATCGTCTTGAGCTGTTGGACTTTGATGGTGATGAGTGTGTTTTCGAGGTTGACTGCACCAAGGGAACCTATATCCGTACATTGATTGAAGATATTGGCGAAGCTCTGGGCTGTCTTGGTCATGTTGCTGAACTGAAGCGTCTCAAAGCAGGCCCTTACACCGAGCATCAGGCGCACTCTCTGGATGAGCTTGCGGCAATGCGTGATGAGGCCCGTGAGGCTGCCCTGGGTGTCGATGAGCGTATTGAGTTTGCAGAGTTGTCCGGGCTGGCAGAAGAGCTGGGGCGTGACAAGCTGGAAAAGGCTCATTCAGAGCGCCTGAAGGAGTTGTCCAAAACCCGGAATAAGGCGGGTGATCGAGTGATTGATGATCTGCTGTTGCCTCAGGATAGTGCTGTCAGTGACTGGCCGCAGGTAAAACTGGGTGAAACCAGTAGCTACTACATTTCTCAGGGCAATCCCGTTCAGGTGCCTCAGGCGCCTACCAGTGGTAATGTCCGCATCTATGGCGTTGCTCAAGGTGTTGAAGGTGTGGTGTTCCTGGGGATTGGTGAAATTACCGATGACGGTCTGGTTGCGCCTAAGCGTCTGGTTAAAGGCTGATTCATCAAAAATGCTGAGTGGCCATCCATACATAGTTTTTTTGGACGCGTTCACAACATAGTGATAGAATCCGTCGCTTGTTTAAATGGCTGGCTGTAAATATGCACGGTCATGCCGGTTTTATGTAATGCATATTATTCTGGAGAAATTAACATGGCTTTGACTGCTGAACAAAAAGCTGAAATCCTGGCTAACTTCGCTCGCGCAGAAGGCGATACTGGTTCCCCTGAAGTTCAGGTGGCGCTGCTGACTGCTAACATCGAAGGCCTGCAGGGACACTTCAAAGCAAATCACAAGGATCACCATTCCCGTCGTGGTCTGATTCGCATGGTAAACCAGCGTCGTAACCTGCTGGACTACCTGAAGCGTAAAGACGTTGAACGTTACCGTTCACTGATCCAGCGTCTGGGTCTGCGTCGTTAATACGGCTTAATACTGAGCGGCTCTTACTTAAGTGGTACGATCCGTTATAAAATGGGAGGCTGGTGTCTTGATATCGCCTCCCACAGTCAAGGCACCGCAAGCTGCATTTATGTGGCTAGCGGTGTTTTGCTATTTGTACCTTACGTCTTGACGTTGATTTGGGTACGCAGGCTGAATGCTTTCCGTGTGAGGGGCATCTGTCTGGTTAATTATGGCTTTGAATTTTGAGCCCATGATTGACAAAACTCTCCGATCTGCACTCTGTATGCATGGGGTGCAATTCAGAAACTTTCGTTCCTGTAATGGAGGTTTGTGGATTGCATCCATTCTCTATGACAGCGAGGATGCAGATTTGGGGTACTATTTAATGAAGAAAGGACAATAATGTGAGTACTGCTCCAAAAGCAATGACTAAATCTTTCCAGTTCGGTGAACAAACCGTTACTCTGGAAACCGGCCGCGTTGCTCGTCAGGCATCCGGTGCTGTTCTGGCCACTATGGGTGAACTGCAGGTTCTGGCTACTGTTGTTGGCGCTAAAAGCGCCCGTGAAGGTCAGGACTTCTTTCCTCTATCCGTTCACTATCAGGAAAAAGTGTACGCTGCCGGTAAAATTCCGGGTGGTTACCTGAAGCGTGAAGGTAAGGCCAGTGAAAAAGAAACCCTGACTTCCCGTCTGATCGATCGTCCTATCCGTCCGCTGTTTCCGAAAGGCTTCATGAACGAAGTTCAGGTCATCATCACTGTGATGTCCGTGGATAAGAAAAACGATCCAGATATCCTTGGTATGATCGCTACGTCTGCAGCACTGGCTATCTCCGGTATTCCGTTTGCTGGCCCGGTGGGTGCTGCCCGTGTTGGTTTTACTGAAGATGAAGGGTACATCCTGAACCCGACCTTTGAACAGCTCAAAGCATCTGAGCTGGACATGGTGGTTGCTGGTACCAAAGATGCGGTGTTGATGGTTGAATCCGAAGCTCAGGAGTTGACCGAAGACGAAATGCTGGGTGCGGTTCTGTTTGCTCAACAGGAGTACCAAGGTGCTATATCAGCCATCAGCGAGTTTGCTGCTGAGGTGAGTGCGCCAGCCTGGGAGTGGGAGCCAGCAGCTGAGAAAACCGCTGTTAAAGAAGCAGTGGTTTTCGGTTTTGAGCAGAAAATCCGTGACGCATACGGCATCACCATCAAGCAGGAGCGCAGCACCAAGCTGTCTGAACTCCGTGCTGAAGCAGAAGCTCTGCTGGCTGGTGACGAAGCTGAAGGCAAGTTCAGTGCTGACGACGTACAGGCGTATTTCAGCAAGCTGGAAAAATCTGTGGTTCGTGGCAACATCATCAATGGTCAGCCACGTATCGATGGTCGTGACACTAAAACCGTCCGCCCAATCAACGTAGAAGTCGGCGTTCTGAAAAAGACCCATGGTTCCGCCCTGTTTACCCGTGGTGAAACTCAGGCTATCGTAACCACGACTCTGGGTACCGCCCGTGATGCACAGTTTATTGATGCGCTGGAAGGTGAAAGCCGTGACCCATTCATGCTGCACTACAACTTCCCTCCATACTCTGTAGGTGAGGCTGGTCGTATGGGGCCTCCAGGGCGTCGTGAAATTGGTCATGGTCGTCTGGCTCGTCGTGGTATTCAGGCAGTTCTGCCAACGGACGAAGAGTTTCCATACACCATTCGTGTGGTTTCTGAGATCACTGAATCCAACGGTTCCAGCTCCATGGCGTCTGTCTGTGGTTCTTCTCTGGCACTGATGGATGCAGGTGTTCCTCTGAAGGCGCCGGTTGCTGGTATCGCCATGGGTCTGGTTAAGGAAGGTGAGCAGTTTGCTGTCCTGACCGATATTCTGGGTGATGAAGACCACCTGGGTGATATGGACTTTAAAGTAGCCGGTACTGCCCATGGTGTTACTGCGCTGCAGATGGATATCAAGATTGCCGGTATCACTGAAGAAATCATGGATATCGCTCTTGAGCAGGCCTTGCAGGCGCGTCTGCATATCCTGGCCGAGATGAATAAAGTCATCGCCCGTTCACGCAGCGAGCTGTCGCCAAATGCACCGATGACCATGACCCTGAAGATCGATCAGGACAAGATTCGTGACGTTATTGGTAAGGGTGGTGCAACTATCCGTTCTATCTGTGAAGATACCGGTGCATCGGTTGATATTGCTGACGATGGTACCGTTAAGATTTACGGTGAGACTCGCGAAGCCTGTCAGGCAGCTTATGACCGTGTTTACGGTGTCACTGCTGAGGCTGAAATCGGCAAGATTTACAACGGTACAGTAACTCGCATTGTTGAGTTTGGTGCTTTTGTTAATATTCTGCCTGGTCAGGATGGTCTGGTGCATATTTCCCAGATTGCTGACCATCGGGTTGAGAATGTTGCTGACTACGTCAAGATGGGTCAGAAGCTTGAAGTGGTTGTGATGGATCTGGACAACCGCGGTCGTATCAAGCTGAGTATGAAAGAAGTTGCTCGTATTAAAGAGCAGCAGGCTGCAGCGACTGAGTAATCGCTACTTCTGGGAGGCTGGCCTTAGCGCCAGTCTCTTCTTCACAATTTGACTGTTCAGTGGAACTTCCGAGTATCACCACCCCCTCTTCCTTTTATATCTCAGTTTTTTCATTACTGGTTTCTGCTTTTTCTGCTTTCCCTGTCCTTAATGGTTTCTGCGGCGCTGACTGAATGGCCAAGGCTGAAGCGCTGGAATTTTTCACCGGTACAAGAGCCGACAAGAAAGAGATTGCTGATTTGCGTTTCCATGGTTTCTGGCTCAAGTTCTTCGGCGTCAAAATCCAGCAGTGTGCCGTTGGCGTTTTTCATAAAAGAGAAGTCGGGTTCTGAGCCAATAAGAATGGCGTAATGGTCAAACTTCTGGGTAATATCTTCTTCCTCGCCAGTCCTCAGGATGCATGTATCGTTTCGAATCTCGAGTAGTTGATCAGTTGTTGATAGTTTTCAGACTCTGCTTTTCCTGAAATTAATTCTGCCAGTGCGTGGTGTTCCTTATAGCTCTCCGGTGAGAGAGACTTCAGGGCGTTATAGGGCTGATTTGGTCGATATTTGGCTTCCAGCCTGGTGTGCTCCCGGGGTAGAACGTGGGTAACCTTGAGTTTTTTACACATGGCATCCATTATGGTGTCTGCTGCTGACAACCCTGTGCCAATGACAAGAATGCTTTTTCCGGGTTTCAAGTGGCTTGTATTCTGAATAGCCTGAGCTGTGGTGTGTGATACATTTGGGTTGTTATTTTCGCCGTTAATCTTCAAAGACTTTGGTATCATCCTTCCGTTTGCCAGTATCAGATATTGGCAGCTTACCTGGGTTTGATCATCTAATTCTACATGCCAAAGGTGCTCCTTTGGATATGCTGTGGTCACGGTCCGGTTGAAGAACATGCGCTCTTGGGGGAGGTGGGTATTGGCATAGTCCTGATAGTATCTACACAGTGAAGCTGCATCTGTTTTGGCAAAATGCGGTGTGTTGTGTCGAGCCAGATTTTGGTTATTCCCATCTATTGGGGCATCTGGCAGAGCCATCCATGTATCAGGGCTAATGGTTTTCTGGTTTGGATCGTAACTGTTCCAGCTGCCCCCGGCCTTGCTCTTGGAAATCAGGATCCAGTCTACTGCTCGCGCATTATTTTCCTGCCAGGCCAGACAGTTTACTGCCTCATCCAGTGTGGTGTGTCGAAAGCTATCAAACCAGCACCCCGAAGGAGTTGAGCCTCTACAGGATGACAGATCATCAGGCAGCTGGTCTTGGTATATACGCTGTCCGTGAGCAATAGCGGCATGCCGCTCTTTCAATTGACAGGAGTCTGGTGTGTGGGTGTATTCCAGGCCGTTCAGCTGGCGTGCTGTAGACAGAGCGGTCACGCCGCCGCCAACAACAATGGCAGTAACCTGTTTGCCATTCATTGTTGCAGTAGAGTTACCCGGTGGAGATCCGGTTCCTTTTGTTGGCGATATTGGAGTAAGTGGTGGAACCATCATAATAAATGCAGTTCATACCAATCGCATTTTCTAAATCCTTAAGCTGCCGCCAACTATGCTTAGGCATCATTACCATGCATTATCTAGAACAGATGTCTCGTCGACCACAGCTACCCGAAGGTTTTAATGATGTTGATTTTC
>NZ_LUKQ02000479.1 GCF_001647025.1 Endozoicomonas atrinae | reverse complement strand
GGCGTAACCGGCGTTATCGATTACCAGACCGGGGATTTTACGGTTCTGGCCTTGCAGGATTACAACTATACAGAATACAGCAATGTCTCTCGCTCTGTTGCTGGTCGCACTTATTACCGGGTAGAAAGCACCAACACCACCAGAACCCAGACCTTTAACGGCAGCAGCATCACCGCCATCGCCCAGGCCAGCAACCTGAGCCATGCCCCCTACAGCGAAACATTACCATCGCCCGAACTGACCCTGGATCTATTGCCCTTGATCAGCGATACCCTGCTGCCGGGCAGCGTGGTGTTTAGTTGGAACGGTCAAACCTACTATGACCGGGATGGCCAGGTGTTCGCCGATCTCAGCACCGAAACCAACGCCGGCCTGCAGGTGGGCAGCATTGACTACAGTGGAGGCGTGGTCACGTTAGCCACTTATCCACAGGGTGGATTTACCAGCGCCACCATCGAAGCAGCCGCCACTATCGGCCCGGGTTTCAAAGTAGACGCTGTGGCCTTTCGCACACCGGGATCACCGGTCAGATTGGGCAGCTTGCAGCTAACGGCAGTGCGAGTGGATAACGGCGACCTTATCACCGCCAGCGCCGACTTTAACGGCGAGATAAACACCAGTGAAGTGCAGGGAAAGATCGACACCACCACCGGCTGGTGTGAGATTCAATTTACCAACGGCACAGATCCAATTTTCGTCATACCGCAGAGCATACGATATAACTGCATTGTGGAAACCAGCCTGCCGCTGGACGCCGAACTGATCGGGCTAGACCCGGTGCGTTTACCACCGGATGGTAAGGTGCCCATTTTCAGAGCAGGCGACATCGTGGTGATCAGCCACACCAGCAGCACCGATGCCGCTACCCCTACCGCAGGCCAGGTGATCAACCTGAGCCGTGACCATCAGGCCGACATTGTGGTGGAAGACAGTACCGGGGCTTTGTTGAAAGCGGATCAATACACCACCGACCGGGAAGCCGGAACCATTACCTTTGCAGACCCACTGAGCCTGATCGACGACCAGAGCAACCCACTGACCGCCCCCTTTACCATTAAAGACCGGGTGGAACACATGAGCGTCCTCAGCGACGTTCAGATCAACGGTGATCTTTCTATTATTTCGCCTGTCCCTTGGGATTTACCCGCAACCGAAACCACAGTAAGCAGTGCGGTCGTGTATGGCGATCTTCAGGCGAGAGTGAAAAACTTTTTCAGCCAGAAGGTATGGGATAACGGCGACCCGAACTGGACAGACAACCGGATCGGTGACCAGACCACCGCCCAATACAACACCATCAACTATCCAGTGGAGGTGACCAACAAGGGAGCCATCTATGGCAAGTGGGCGGTGATTTTTACCAGCAGTACAGCTTTTCAGGTGGTCGAGGAAAAGCTCGGGATCATTGAAACCGGAAGCACGACAACGGACACCGCACCCATTAACCCGGAAGCGGGCGTTCCCTATTTCACCCTGAAAGTCGATGGATGGGGCAGCGGTTGGGCAACGGGAAACGCTATCCGTTTTAACACTGATGGATGCCTTGCTCCGGTGTGGATTTGCAGGACGGTGCTTTCAGGACAGGGCACCGAAACCAACGACGATTTTACACTACAGATTCGGGGGGATGCTGACTGATGCCGGTTCAATACTACAGTTGGAACGATTCAGGTGCCCCGGAATTTAAATATTTAAGTGGTGGTTATGGCGCTTATAAAAATTCCATCATTGAAGTGCTCGATGCGATTTTAGTGAACGGATACGGCAGTAAACCGGGATTTGGCTGGACAAAGGAAATGACCTCGACGGTGCCGGACAGTAACCGCACCGTGTACAAAAATCATTCAGCCCATCAGGACGATATGTACCTGATCGTGGAGTCTGACGGTAATCAGCAGCAAGGGTTCAAAATGCAGATTGCCGATGTTGTGACCAGCCCGGAAAGTTACGCTGGATACAGCCAGATCGCTGCCGTGACACAAACCCACGGTGGTACACAACGCTGGCACGCCATCGGCGATGAGCGAACGCTGATCTTTGTTTTTTACAGCGGTTATGTGGACACCCTCTCAGCCGGTTATTTCAACCGGTACGG
>NZ_LUKQ02000478.1 GCF_001647025.1 Endozoicomonas atrinae | reverse complement strand
AAGCATGAAGCGTAAGCGCAAGAGGGCTGGTTGGAATAATGGCTATCTGGCAGGGCTGCTGAATATGTATATATTCGGTGAGGATAGTGGCTCAAATGCGAATGATTATCCTCGTGCGTAAGCCCTGAGATCCCTATGGTCAGGAAAGGTTCAAGTTTCAATTGAACGTAACAGAAACATGCTGAAACTACTCGGTATCAACGAATTGAGCATTTGATCGGCTGAAGAATGACGGCGTTATTCCAGTGGAGGACTATGGCTGTAACGGGCTAAAATCTCTTGTAGTTTCAATTTCAATTCATGTTTATTCAGAATAAAAGTGTATTTCTATGTCTTCCTTTGAATCATTAAAGAATAAGTTTCCTGATTGTATATGTGATGCAGATTGAATTGCGCTACTGACTTCTTAGGCAAAGTGACTACTCTTATCGATTTTAAAATATGTATTTGGTTTACATCCATGGATAGCCATATTCCAGTCACCAAAAATTGATTTTTTATTGTCATATTTGTCCTCAAATTCGACATAACCAATTATAAAGGATGCATAGTCAGGTACTTGTGAAAACTTGAAAATATTGAATTCATAACTTTTACTGCCAAGGTTTGAAAGCCTTTCATTGACTTGTTCTTCACAATTGTTGAGCAAAGGGAATCGATATAAGTTGTTATTCTGTCTGCCAGAATCCGTGCAGGCAGTGATGATGAATGAAAAAAATAGTATGGATAAGGTTCTCACTTTTTTTCCTGTTAAAAAGCTAAAAGCTTGATTAGTTAATTGATTGTGATTTATATTCATTTAGATCTGATGTGTTTTATAAAAACATCATACTTGTATGATATTTGCTTCTTTTTTTAATTCGATCTATGTGGAAATTACGTGATTTTTGGATTTGAAAATTGAGTCAACTGTGCCTGTTTCTGGACTAAAAATATTAAGGGTTTAACGTGATGTTGAAAAGGGTATAAGAGGGTAGAGGAAATAGTAGCCGGTCACTCGTAACGAATGAGAACCGGCTACCACTGAACATTAATCGGCAAAATAGCTGCAGCAATAATCCGTTACTTCCAGCACTTTGACCTTAAAGGATGCCTGGGCCGGTACCTGAAAACTCTCACCACCTTTAACAGCTTTCCACGCTTCATTGGGCAGTTGCACTTCCAGCTGACCCTGGGTGATTTCCATCAGTTCCCGCTGTGAGGTGCCAAACTCATAGTCGCCCGGCAGCATCACGCCCAGGGTTTTGCGGCTGCCATCGGCAAAGGTAACGCCACGGCTGGTGACATTGCCATCGAAATAAACATTGGCTTTCAGGTCAACGGAGACTTTATCAAACTGGGACATAGGGGCGTTCTCTTGTTTACTGTTACGGCTTTTTATCGGGCTTTGCGTCGGTGCGATGCCTTTGTACCCTGATCACTGGCCTCACATTACCAGAGGAGGCCTGTCAAAAGGTACGCTACCGCCCATCGGTTTACCACAGTCGTTTAACAACCGGGTGGAGCAGGGGCCTGATAGCTCGGAATTCCATTGTTTAGTTGGCCGATTGTACAGGTATTTTCTGGTCGCCGACCAGTATCCCTTACAGGAGAGGAGGTGAGCAGTATAAACAGTAAGTATTATTGGGTTTTAAACGACAAAGTTTCTACTTCTTGATTTAAGTCAATAAATTGTGTGCGGGAAATACGTATTCTGCAGTCACTCCTTTAGCGGGTTGCCGAAATCAGCAGGTAGCAGCAAGAACAACAAGGCGGGACTGGATTCCCTGCCGCTAAAGGAAAAAGAATATACACCACTCCAATAACAATAAAAATCGCTCTGCGCTGTCTGACAGCACTCCAACCCCGTTTTTACGGGGTTTCTGTTTTTGGTGCAGGGCTACTTTCACAGAGTTAGGTATCACACCGGATGCGCCTGCGGCACTTGATCCGTAAGATAGTGACCTCAACAAACAGGCTGAGACCTCGCGTTTGTCATCACCGATGTAATAAGTCTTCAAAACACCAGTTTAATTTGACCTCCCGATTAACCCTTTTCTGGCCGATTGTTTTCCTGTTGGTATCAAGCAGGGAGCAGCGCCATGACCAATCGAGAGGAC
>NZ_LUKQ02000477.1 GCF_001647025.1 Endozoicomonas atrinae | reverse complement strand
TCCTCTCGATTGGTCATGGCGCTGCTCCCTGCTTGATACCAACAGGAAAACAATCGGCCAGAAAAGGGTTAATCGGGAGGTCAAATTAAACTGGTGTTTTGAAGACTTATTACATCGGTGATGACACGAGTCTGGCCTTTGGCTATCAGCTGAGGAACAAAGTCACCATTTCGATCTCTGGGGACTTTGACTTCGACCTCACCAAAATCCCCTTTGATATTCTTTGAGGTGCTGCCGTTGCGGCTGTTGCCCGTGTTATGGCCTTCAGGCGAGTATTTGGCATAACCCAGATGCTCTTCCAATTCAGCGGCCATAACACGTTCAACAGTCGCCTTAATAAGTAAACGGCTGAAGTCGGCAAGATCATCCTGAGTTTTAATCTGACTGGCTATTTGATCTACCAGTTTTTCGTTGATTTCAACGCTCATTGTTACTCTCCATTTTGGAGTATTAACGACAAGCGTTTACACAAATTAAATTACATTCTCGCGAGCAACGCTACCACCAAACCTAAACCATAACACCGTAAACACAAAACCCAACGATGGCAACAAAAATGCCTAGCGTTGGGAATCACTCTTAAATGCTCTGTTAGGCTTTAGCCCCTTGCATCACGCCTATCTTCGTCTTCTGGTACTCTAAAGCGCCAATATTTATCTGGTTTTACCCAAACAACTGAGCTTTCATTCAATTTTTTGAATGCGTTTAGCACTGGACGCCCAATAACTAAGTTGCCGTCAGTATTTTCTCGAAGTAGTTCTTCTTTCTGGTTTTTTACCAAAAAATCAACCACATCATCCTGATATAAACAACCATCTGTATCCAACATGCTTTGCATCCAAAGGGCAACAGATTGGATATCCATTAGTCTTCTACAACAACTAAAGAGTCATGAGGGAAAACCCCACGCTCAAGCTTCTTACCTGCAAACCATTGACACTCATATGTGCCTTTCCAGTTCTTATCGTAATCACGCTCTTCTGATTTGATAGTCATTTTTGGACCGCCGGATTTCAAAGTTACAATTTTGCCGACTTCGTACATATTGTCTTCGTTCATATTGACCTCAAATGAAACACAGTTAATAGCAACAGTACTTATATGGGGATTGGATATAAAAAGACAATAGATGCACAATTGAAATTGTGAAGCCTAACGCTCTGTTAAGGTGTGAGCAACGTAATACCGAAGCCGCCGCAGACCACCTTAAACACTGAACGCAACGCATAGTAAAAATGCCACGCGTTGCGAATCACTCTTAAACAGTTTGTTATACCACTTCATGACGCAGGTTAGGTTTCAAATAGTTTTCAACAAGCGCTATTGCTTCTAGTAACTCTTGCTTGAACTCATCTGGCTCTTCACCTAACTCGTCATACATGATGTCCCTTTTCTTTTTATCTATGTTTAAGATGGCATCTTTTTGCCCCTCATCAGCACTGGGATCCATAAGAACAAGATGGTGACGAACACGGTTGAATAATTCATGTTCTAGGGAATAAATAGATTTGAACAACGTGTTTAGTTCATTACCCCATATAGCTTCCGCTTCAAGTTGATCTGCATATAAGGATGTACGCTGCTCCTGAACTTTCTCCCACCTATTTTGATAGGCTTTAGAGATACCATAATAACGAATGTCATCTGGACTCATACTCTTCGCTTCATCTTCAGATGGATGGGGAATTTCATATGAAAACATAGCAGGATGTCGTACTCCGTTTATTGCATCACGATACTTGAATAAGCTGACTAGTATCCTACGCGACAATTCATACTCCGATTGACCTTTTAGTTGGCGACGCCACGTTCCTAGACCTTTGATCGCAACAACTGCACCGGAGATAGCTGCTCCAGTCAAAGCCACATCTTTAATTAATGTAAACACCTCTAATCCAGTCAAGTTGACCTCCTTGTGGTATAACAGTGGTTTAAACGAACCGAGTTCGCATAACACGCTATATATTTTACTGCCCTGTATCTAACAATACTCCGGACACTATTATGCAGCGATAGCACCATAGCTACTTAGCTCCTCATAAGTATTCATGACTTTTTCGTCATTCATTGCCAAGCCTAACTTCTCAAAAACTCTGTGCATCAGGTTCTGAT
>NZ_LUKQ02000476.1 GCF_001647025.1 Endozoicomonas atrinae | reverse complement strand
GGTCAGGGAATGAGTTGTCATTGGTAACGGCAAATTCACTGCCTACTGTCTGGCCCTGGCTATCGACAATACGGGCGTAAACACCGTAGCCCTGACCATCAGCACCGGTAGAATCCATCCAGGTAACAACATACCCGCCATTGCTGAGTGAGGCGATGGCTGGGGCTTCACCGACGTTATTGGAGGTATTTTCGGTTAATGGAATCGGGCTACTGATGGTGTTACCCTGGCTATCCACCCGTTGGCTGTGTATTGTGCCGCCGTCTTCCCGCCAGGCCAATGCAATATTACCGTCATTGAGAACGGTAATGGCTGGATACTCCTGATCGACGCTGCTGGTTGTGATCTGAATTTCCTGGGCATCTCTGGGAGTACCATCGGCATCATAGCGACGCATATACAGGTCACCCTGACCGCCATTACTGGTGTATTCGTGTTGGTCATCCCAGATGGTGACAAAACCGCCATCAGGTAAGGCGGCTGATTGAACGCCTTTTTGCCCCAGGAAAGTGTGTTGAGTATTCAGCTGGAAAGCAGCCTGACGTACGCTGCCATCGGCATTATGAATTTGTGACCAGACGTTAACGGAATCCGAGCCGTTAAAGAGGTAGTGAGACCAGCTGACAACAAAACCACCATCGTCTAATACGGTTACGCTACGGCTATAGCTGGTTATATTATTTGGGTCATCGTGAACAGTAATTTCTGTACCCTGAGCTACACCCTGGCTGTCATAGCGCTGGGCTTTAATGGTATCGCCCGAACTGTTCCAGACATGGAGATAGCCACCGTCACTGGTGGCGGCCATGGCATTATAAAAGCCGCCGCCGGATGTTGCTTCTGCCGAGGCAGCAACGGTGCCGCCGGAGGGCGTCAGAACTGGCGCATCATTGATAGCGGTTAATGAAATCGTCGCTGAAATGGCATCGGCACTGAAGGCCGTGGTACCGCCATGGCTGCTGGCATCTTCATACTGTCCCGCAGTACCGGAGGTTCTATCCCAGGCACGGAAGTCAAAGGTGGCATCGCCGTTGTAATCGGTGTTGGGTACAAACCGGACTTTGTGGTAACTGTCGAGCAGCAGGGCATGGTTATCTGCCAGACTGCCGTCGTCAATATTTATCCAGGGGTCATTCCAGCCAATTTTGTACTGCCAGGTGCCGTTGGTATTATCGACGCTGGTGATGGCCATGGCTTCGATTTCATCATCACCAAAATAACCATCGAGGTCGGTGATACTGCCCTGGGCGATCTGGTAGACATAGTTGCCACCACTGTTGGTATCATCTTCGTTAATGGTGGTGAGGGTCAGACTGGCATTGGTATCAACAACCGGCGCATCGTTGACGGCATTAACCAGAATACCGACAGGGGCAATTTCCGGGCTGAATGCGGTGGTACCGCCATTAGTAGTGGTGTCGGCATAGTCGCCAACGGCACCGGCTGATTTATCCCAGGCCCTGACAGTAAACGTTGCCGCACCGTTAAAGTCAGCATTGGGCACAAAGCGCACCTGGTTACTGGCATCTAACAGCAGAGCATGGTTTTCACCCAGGCTGCCATCATTAATAGCCGCCCAGTTAGCGCCGCCATCAACCGAGTATTCCCAGCTACCGTTGCTGTTATCGACGCTGGTAATGGCAACGGCTTCTACCGGGTTGCCATCGATATCGGTAATACTGCCATCGGTCACTATCTCAGCAATGGTATTACCGCTGTTGGTGCTATCGTCTTCATTAATGGCTGATAGTTCAAAGCCGTCTTTATATAGCTGAGTGCGAATCTCATAAGCATCGTTATCCTGCCAGCTGAATGCCAGTGTTCCGTCACTGAGTTCAACGACAGTAGGCTGTTTATCGGTTTGGCCAGCACCGACCCTGAAGGCGTTGTTAACGGGAGCTCCCAAGCTATCGTAGCGCTGGGCCCAGATCTGCTGGCCATTATTCAGGTCAGCACCGCTTTGCCAGGTGACAATAAAGCCCCCGTCACTCAGGGCTGTGACATCGGGGAAGACCTGTGCTGGCAGAGAGTTGTCACTGCTGACAGAAAACTCATTCCCAATGGGCTGGCCATTACTGTCAACAATACGGGCAAAGGCACCGTAGCCTTCGCCATCCTGGCCGG
>NZ_LUKQ02000475.1 GCF_001647025.1 Endozoicomonas atrinae | reverse complement strand
GTCCTCTCGATTGGTCATGGCGCTGCTCCCTGCTTGATACCAACAGGAAAACAATCGGCCAGAAAAGGGTTAATCGGGAGGTCAAATTAAACTGGTGTTTTGAAGACTTATTACATCGGTGATGACAACCTTTACCTTTATTGGCTATAAAGTTGGAGAAAAAGTTCAAAGTTATACCAATGGCTACTCATTTGGTTAAATTGACTCTGAGTCAGCCAGCTTGGAAAGAAGTCTGGAAGGAGATTTTCTGCAGCAATAACTGTCATTTAGCGTTGTTCTGTAACCCTTGTGAGAGAAGGTTGCTAAACTAATATTAGCCTTCTTTTAACTTGTATTTTTAATAAGAAACACAAAGGTTTGAGCGATGCATAAGGCCGTGTTCTCCGTAAAACTCAACTCTGAACAAGTTCTTCAGTATTACAAAGGGCAGAAGAGCTCTGTGAGGGTTCGCACTGAATCAGGTCAGACTATGAGTATTCCCTATGACATTATGTTGAAATTTGTCACCAGAGAGGGGATTTATGGACGATTTCAACTGACATATGGAGACGATGGAAAGTTTCTGGATATTATTCGTTTAAGCTAATTTTGACGGCCTTTATCATGGCAACATTCTCTGAGGATGGTTGCTAACTTCTGAGCAGCAGGGCCAATATAATTCGAGTCAGGAAATATCATGTATAGCTGTACGCTCCGACTATTACTCAGTTTGGTTTCCAACTGTTTGATAGTTCCATCTTCAAGCTCCTGCTGAATATGGTGTGTGGGTAGCCATGCAAATCCAAGCCCCTGTTTTACCAGCCTTATTGAAGAGCTGATGTGACTGACTGTCCATCGCTCTTCAGATCCAAGCCAGCCAGCATTAGCATCCCTTCTGATGCCTGAGTCACGAATAACGATTTGTCGATATTGTTTTAGTTCTGCCTCACTGATTAAATGGTTAAGCTGGGCCAGAGGGTGATTCATATGAACAACGGGTACAAAATTAATAGATATTAACGGTTCTCCTAGAAAGCCCTGGGGAATAATGCCAGTAATAACAATATCGGCCTTGCCACTGACCAGCATATCCGTTGTGCCTGAGAGCACTGATTCCACAAGCTCCAGGCGCGTATGTCTGGAGGCAGGGGCAAAGAGTTCAAGTGCTTTGATTAATAATGAGTTAGGAAAAATGACATCCGCGGCCAAGGTAAGTGTACCCTCCCAACCTTCAGAGAGGCTTACCGCTACTTTATTCCAGCGCATCTGCCTCTTTCAGGAGTGTCTTGGCCCGTCTGAGCATGGCTTCACCTGCTTCAGTCAATACGGCTTTTCGGCCTTGAATCTCAAGTAAATCAATGCCCAGCTGATGCTGCAGTTTGCTGATGGCATAACTGATGGTGGACTGGCTTTTGAAAATTGCTTCAGAGGCTTGAGCGAAACCTCCATGCTCCACCACCGCCTGGAACATTCGCCATTGATCCAGTGTTACCTTTGACATTTTTCAGTCACTCTATTTATCTAAAAAATCGATAATTATGTGCAGTATTTTGAGATTTTCTTTCGGTAATTTCGACGTTAAATTTAACATAAATAGACAAAATAGTAATTTAAAGGGGTGTTAAGCATGGCTCAACTACTGCAGATAAACAGCAGCCTGTTTGGTGAACATGGGCAGTCAACTCAGCTGTCACAGAAGTTTGTTGAACGCTTTCTAACCGTTAATCCTGATACCCAGCTCAAAGTAAGGGATCTGGCGAACCAGCCTGTACCCCATCTGGATGCTGAAATTGTTATGGGTTTTGGTGCCACTGAAGACCAGAAAAATAGTCGGCAGGCGGAGATGACGGCACTTTCTGATCAGCTGATTGAGGAAGTGAAGTCTGCTGATATTCTGGTGATTGGATTGCCAATGTATAACTTCAGTTTGCCCTCAACATTGAAATCCTGGTTTGATTTTATTGCCAGAGCAGGGGTCACATTTAAATACACTGAGCAGGGTCCTATCGGGCTTTTGGAAGGGAAGAAAGCTTATACCAATCGCATTTTCTAAATCCTTAAGCTGCCGCCAACTATGCTTAGGCATCATTACCATGCATTATCTAGAACAGATGTCTCGTCGACCACAGCTACCCGAAGGTTTTAATGATGTTGATTTTC
>NZ_LUKQ02000474.1 GCF_001647025.1 Endozoicomonas atrinae | reverse complement strand
ACTGTAGTGATAAACTCTTCAACGGGCATGACTGAAACCTTCTTTTTTGCTTTTTACTGCTTTTAATAGCAGAAAGCAGGTTCAGTCATGTCTCCTTATGCAAACCTAAAAGTCGCACATGGCGTAAATTAAGTAATCATGTGCAACTACTACTGCAAATTGAAATATTTGCAGTTAGAAACCCTTTTTTTCGCGCCAGTCAATAAATTCTCCAATTCGAGATTCAGCTGATGCAATAGCCGCTGCCTTGTGTATTCCATCACCATAAATTCCACACGACTCACATTCACAGCTGAAATAATCATCTCGATATTTGTAGATACTGAGCTTTGTTTCACCACACTGAACACATGGTTCAAGCTCAACAAATGATCGCCTTTTTGAATCTGACTTTGCTTGTCGAATCAAGTCATTGATTTCTGCATTTGCAGCCTCTCGCTGCTGTTGCACTCGATAACTTTGCTCAGCTCTTTGCCTTGCCTCTTCAGGGGCAAAACGTCCATTAATATAATTAGCTGGGTTTTCTTCTGGAAAATCTTCAAAGTACTCCGACCACTCACCCATGGCAAAACCTCAAATGTTATTTTGCGCTATATCGTAGCAATAAACTTTGCACATCCCTAACAATTCCTATGAGGGCCGTTTTATCCAAATATTCGTCACACATTTTCCAGTAAACCCCGTGCCACTCTTGAAAATCTCGCTTCCAGTTCTGCCTCTGAATCCGGCATTTCTTAATAATCAGGCTTGCTGGATAGAGGTGCTGGCCATTTGTCACATAACTGCGGTAATCCATAACTGTATAGGCCACCACATCCCTAATCCGTTGCTTGGTGGCCTCTCGGTAGTCCCGCTCACTTTTCGCCAACTTTTCGGTAACGTCCCGCTCTAACCACTGAAAGAACCTGCCCTGCTCAGGCATGAAGTGCTCAGTTCTGGGGGCATAAACCCACTTTGCCCAGGAGCGAAATGGCTCATCAAGTTTTTCCACTGCAGCAATGATCTTTCCGGCTTCCACTGCATTGCAGATCAGTAAATCGTTTTCCTGTTTGATTGAGTGACTGCTCATGCGAGATGCCAGTGGATTAACTTCAAACCCTTTGCTGGTCAGGTGAATAGCATAAGCATCATGAATGGCTTGCCTTGCTGAGTAGAATTTCATGCAGATTCTCCATATCGGGCAATGAGCACCGCGTCAGCACGACCATTGTCTTTTTTTCGATGAACGTCTGCATCCGGGTAGAGATCCAATACTTTGCCTCTGGATGCGTCCTTGTGAGCTCCCATCAGACCAGCAGAGCGTTTCCAGCGTTGAGGAGTCACATAGGTCAGGGGAAAACCCATTAAGCTGACTGCAGCTTCCACAGCGCCATACGAACGACCAAAGTTGAACATGGAGACCACGCCCTGTCCTGGTCTTGCTCCCACTTTTTCCAGATAGACCATCTCCACCTGGTGCCGGGTATAGCCTCCGATGATTTTCATCAGACCATGGCCGCTGACTTTTTTCTTTCCTCCTTCCGGGATAATGGGCATATCTTCCACCCGGATGAGTTCCTTATTCCTGCTGCCCAGAATAGCTATACCTCCCGTCAGCCCTGGGTCTATTCCAATAATGATTTTCTTCATCACTTTTCTTTCCTGTTCCCTGCTTTTGAAATTCCCTTCCGAATGGGTTCCCTTACCCTCTTTTTTGCCATGCTTCCCTTGACCGCCCCCTTATCCACCTCTCTCTAAAGAGAGAGAGGGTGGGGTGGGGTCAGCGGCTAAAGGCATCAAACACCTCTCAGCCCACTGAAAATAAAGGGCTTAGGGCATTGAGAGGGGGCTCCAGAATCAACAAAGACAACAATAGGTTGGGTTGGGTCTTTTTTGATCAAGAAATAACCAACTGACTTATTCATGATTGAGCGCCTCCTGACCTTTTTCAGAAACGAATACAAATGGCTCTTCAATCGTCAAAAAGCCTCGCTGGATCATGGCATCAACGGTTCTTCGCCAATGCTTGGAGGCAATAATACCAATTCCATTTTTAAATTATGAAATAACAGCCCATGAACGGGAGCATAGACTTTTCAATCGGCCAACTTCAGAAAGTAATTCATTCCATGCCTCACAGCATTTATTGATAATATCTTCATAGT
>NZ_LUKQ02000473.1 GCF_001647025.1 Endozoicomonas atrinae | reverse complement strand
CCAAAAATACGGTTCACCGCATTCTGCGCAACCGGATCTATATCGGGGAGATTGGCAACAAGGGCGAATGGTACCCCGGTGAGCATGAACCGATTATCCCCATGGACTTATGGGCAAAGGCTCATGGCACTTTCGATGTCCATGCCCAGCTGCGCGCCAGAGCATCCAGAAACCGCAACAATCCCTCCTTTCTCAAAGGTTTACTGATGAGACCTGATGGTTTAGCCATGACCACCAGCAGTACCCGCAAAAACGGCCAGCTGTTTCGTTATTACGTGACCGGCACCAGTCAGAAACAGGGGGCCAAAACAGCCCGCTACCGCCGCTGTCGGCCCGCACGTTGGAACTTATGGTGCTGGAGGAGATACGGAAACGGCTGGCTAGCCCGGAGTTGCTATTCAGGGTGTGGCAGCGGGCCAGTGAACAGGATGGCAATCTCGATGAAAACACCATTCGGGCCGCACTGGGTGATCTGGCTTCGGTATGGGACGAGCTGTTCGCTCCGGAAAAACGACGCCTGACAGAACTGTTAATCAAACGCATTGAACTGGCCGCAGAGCAAGTCACCGTTTACTTCCGGCCTGACGGCATGAATGCCGTTGCCATTGAACTACAACCATAAACTGCAAGGAGAGCCCCATGGCCATTGTCAAAAAAGCCGGAGAAGAGACCGTTGAATTTCTGGAAGAAGAAAACCTGATCAAAGTAACCATTCCCATCAAGATTATACGCCGGGGTGGTAAGAGCACGATCAAAACACCGGATGGTATGGTTGGCCATGAAGAGATGGAAGCCCTTCAGAAAGCGCTTATTCAAGGACACCGCTGGATCAAACTGCTGGAAGACGGGAAGTTCAAGAGCGTCCGGGAATTGGCAGACAGGGAGAAAACCGACAAAGCCAAAATCTCCAAGTTCATCCGCCTGACCTGCCTGGCTCCCGATATTCAGGAAGCCATTCTCTGTAACACTGGGACATGGGTATTAACACTGAAGGACTGCCTGAAGCCATTCCCAATGCTGTGGTCAGACCAACGTGACCACTTTATAAAGCTCGCAATTGTAGCCCCTGATACACCTGCACTTGGTACATAAAGATCGCTATAATCGCAAAGCACCTTTGTGAGCGAGAATAACTATGTCCTTCAAGACAGAACCTACTGGCTATATTAAAACAGCAGTCTCAGACCTTCAGGGCACATGGGAAAATCTTAAGGATGCCGTTGTCGAGGATTTTGGATTTGAGAACTCAGACAAACTCATATTCCACATTCATGAAGGTATGAGCTGGGAGGTAGTTCGAGACTTAGAAAGAATGAAGGAAGCCATCATTCTAATTCAGAACATCGCCAAGACTTCTGAGACTCCCAGCGAGGTTATCTTCTGGATTGAAGAACTACGTAGCCAGTTTACTGAAACCCTGGCTGCGATCAATAATGGTGAAGCAAAATAGGATCAGCAGGCTAGCTCGCTTACTTTTGATTCCTCAAGCAGGTGAAACTCACGCAAAAATTCCTTCCTATCCTGCATGAACTTTCTATGCTCTGGGTGCGCCAATGATCTCCTATTTTCAGAAAAGGCTGGAGCAATCACACCCCAATTCGAGTTTCGGGCAAAGAAGATAACAACGTCCACATTACTATCTGACCATTGGTTGTGAACCACATGGTCGTCCCCTTTTGCCTCCACCGTTTTCACCTGTATTCGATAAAAACTTGGGCCATCAGAAATCAGAATATCGGTTTGGTGGCCATGATCCAGAATTGGCAGAAATACTTGCCATCCATCCTGCATGAGCCAGCTGACAACCATACTCTCAAATGATGTATTTTTTAGTGCCTGATGTGTGCCAGCTTTAGTCTGAGTCATTCTTCTTGGCATTTGTTTCCCTTGATGCCGTTATGTTTGGTTGCACTTATACGACAGAATGAAAAAGTTCGCTAGCAGTTCACAGCGCCTACCGGAAAAACGCCTGCGAACCACCGGCGCGACATCCAGCAAAATTAAAACTAAAGCACTGATATTAAAAGACTAATAATACCAATCGCATTTTCTAAATCCTTAAGCTGCCGCCAACTATGCTTAGGCATCATTACCATGCATTATCTAGAACAGATGTCTCGTCGACCACAGCTACCCGAAGGTTTTAATGATGTTGATTTTC
>NZ_LUKQ02000472.1 GCF_001647025.1 Endozoicomonas atrinae | reverse complement strand
CAAAGGGGTAAAAGAAGCCAAGCCTGAACACTTTGTCCAGATGCAGGTGTATATGTATCTGGCCAACCCGCAGCTGACCCGAGCCTTCTATATTGCCGTCAATAAAAACACGGATGAACTGTATGGTGAGCGAGTTCGGCTAGACCCTGCCATTGGCAAGGCCACGGTAGAGCGAGCGGAGTGCATTATCGCCAGTGACCGGCCCCTGAATAAAATCAGCGACGATCCCAGCTGGTATCAGTGCAAGTTCTGCAACCACCACACTATCTGCCATGGTCAGGAAGCCCCCGCTGTTAACTGCCGTACCTGCATGCACAGCACTCCGATTGCTGATGGTGAATGGCACTGCGTACGTCACGATCAGGAGATCCCGGTATCGGTTCAAAAATCCGGCTGCGAGCTCCACCTCTATAACCCCTTCCTGTTAGAGCAATTTGCAGAACCCGTTGATAGCGGTGAGTACTGGATACGGTATCGCCTCAAATCCACTGGCGAGGCATTTGTGACAGGGACGGATAGAGGCCAGTTCTCATCCCATGAGATCAAGGCTGTAGAAGACAAAAGCCTTTTGACGGATGAGAAGTTGAACGGTTTGAAAGATCAATTCGATGGAACGATTGAAGCCAACCAATAAGAAGGAAAGTGGCATGAGCAAAATTATCGCATTCACCAGGAACGGCGAGAGCACTCTTCCGTTTAATAATCTGGCAGAGCAAACCATGACGAGTCAGCAGATTGCTCAGATCGTGGAAAAGCGTCATGTTGATGTGAAACGGGACATAAAAAATACGCTGGAAAAGTTGGAAATAGATGTGAGCAGATTTGCTCGTATTTATTTTGACTCGATGAATCGGGAGCAAACTGAGTATGAGCTGCCTTTTCACGAAACGATGACGGTTATTACTGGCTACGATGTTAATCGTCGATCTGCGGTTATTCAACGCTGGGTTGACCTCGAAACCGGGAGTGCACAACCGAATCATGCACCTACTACCAATGCTGAACGTCTATCATCAGCAGAACAAAGAATCAGCGACATTGAATACCAGCTGGAAGACCCAACCAACCGTATCCATTTGACCGAACCACCAGAAGGTTACGCCTGTGCTTCTGTATTGCAGGAGTTCATCCCTTACAGCTTCTCCTTTGTTAAAAAGACCATCCGATACTTCAAACTGACACCCGTCTATTACATCACCCAATCCGCAGAGGGTGAGCGCTATCCAGTCCGCTCATACAACATTGAGGACTTTATGACTGCCGCTGAACTGGTGGAAGAAGAGGCGAAGCAGATTTCCCGTTGCTACAAGGAACATCCTATCGTCGGTCGCTTCAGAAATCGGTAAGGCATCAAAACATCAATTCCAGTTCCTCAAAATTGAGGAACTGAAAAAGGACGGCAACAAATGGACATTACCAAAACCTATCGATTTATCCCGGCCAGTAACCCGCCAACAGAAAAGTTAGATATTGTGGGCTACCACCCTGATAACGGCTTTTGCTTTACCACGTTTGAAGACGGAGCGTTTTATCCACAAGTAACCCACTACATGAAAGTGGATGACTCGCCATTTGACCGCTATGCCGAGGCTGCGACCAGTGAAACCATTGATTTTCTGGAAGGTCAATTAGAAAGCATTCAAACCCAAACTATTCAACTCCGTGACCTGTTTGCCATTGCCGCACTGGTTGGAGAGTTTGCTGCTAACCGTGGCACGACCATCGAACAGGCCGTGAACTTTTCCTACACCATCGCTGACCGGATGCTCAAGGCAAGGGAGGCAGATGATGAAAGTTAGGTGCTATTCGACGACTGATGATTTGGTGCATGACATTACTGTTGATGGCGAGGGAAGAAGCTCCAATATTCTCAAAGTAGAATTTAAGCAGGTGCCGTTTGTTGATAAAGCATTCATCCATCGAATCCTCGATGCTTTGATGGAAGAAGTTCGGGAGCAATACAAAGCATGGCGTGAAGATCAGCACTTTGGCCGAAACCCGACGTACTTTGAGCGCAAAAAGGCCGAGCGCACCGCGATCAAAATTATTGAAGAGATGAAGCGAGGCTCCAATGGCTTATGAACTCCGCTGGTATCAGCAGGAGGCCATTGATGCGATCTATCAATACTTCAGCGCCTCCGATGGTAACCCGTTGGTCTGTGTCAG
>NZ_LUKQ02000471.1 GCF_001647025.1 Endozoicomonas atrinae | reverse complement strand
ACCATTCGCACCGGAGTTAAACAGCTCAGAAAGGCTATGGGAGTGGATGCGGGAGCATGACTTATCAAACAAAGCATTTTCAGGTTATGAAAATATTGTAGATTGTTGCTGTGAAGCTTGGAATAACCTTTGCAGCGAAGCTGGTCGACTGTTCAGTCTGTGCTCCCGTGATTGGGCAGTTATACAGTAGTTAGAAAATTCAATTGGTATTATTTCCATCTGCGTCCGGCAAGTGATTACTACAATCATCAACCTATCCTCCATCATTGTTTTAATGATGGCTGAACGCTAGCACGCAGATAATGTATCAAGCAATTCGTACATAGCCTGAGCAGGGAAAGCCAGACAGGAGTCTGTCTGGCACAGGATCATTAAGCCATGCTGGCCTGCAGCGCCTGATCAATATCCGCAATAATATCGTCGATATGTTCAATACCGATGGAAAGGCGAACCATATCTTCAGAAACGCCAGCAGACTCCAGCTCCTGAGGGTTAAGCTGGCGGTGGGTAGTGGATGCCGGATGGCAGGCCAGAGACTTGGCATCGCCAATATTCACCAGCCGAAGAACCATCTGCAGGGCGTCAATAAAGCGGGCTCCCGCTTCTTTTCCACCTTTAATCCCAAAGCTTAATATTCCGGAAGCCTTACCAGCGGTGATCTTATCCGCCGTTGCACGATAAGGGCTATCATCCAGCCCCGCATAATTGACCCTGCTGACCTGAGGATGATTTTTTAGAAAAGCAGCGACCTTTTCTGCGTTTTCACAATGCCGTTCCATCCGTAATGCCAGTGTTTCCAGCCCCTGCATTAACTGGAATGCGCTCTGCGCCGCCAGAGCTCCACCCGTATTCCGCAATGGAACCACTCTGGCACGGCCGATAAAAGCCGCCTCTCCAAGTGCTTCGGTATAAACGACACCATGATAAGAAGGGTCAGGCTCATTGAGAATGGCAAAGCGCTCTTTGTTTCCAGCCCAGTCAAACTTGCCACTGTCGATAATCACACCCCCTAGCGTTGTACCATGGCCACCCACGTACTTGGTCAGGGAGTGCACCACAATATCGGCACCATGCTCGATTGGACGACACAGGATAGACGTTGCAACCGTATTATCCACCACCAGCGGTACACCGTGACGGTGCGCCAGTTCGGCCAGTTTCTGGATATCGACAATGTTACCGGCAGGGTTGCCAATGGACTCACAGAAAACAGCACGGGTGTTTTCATCAATCAGCGCTTCCAGTCCATCGTAGTCGTCATGGGAAGCAAAACGTACTTCAATGCCCTGGCGCGGGAACGTGTGGGCAAAGAGATTATAAGTCCCGCCATAGAGCTGGCTGGTAGAAACAATATTGCTGCCAGTATCCGCAATGGTCTGCAGAGCATAGGTGATGGCAATCATGCCGGAAGCAACCGTCAGCGCACCAATTCCACCTTCCAGGGCAGCCAGTCTCGCCTCCAGCACCGCATTGGTTGGGTTCATGATTCGCGAGTAAATATTGCCCGCAACCTTCAGATCAAACAAATCAGCACCGTGCTGGGTATCATCAAAGGTGTAAGATACCGTCTGATAGATGGGTGTTGTGGCAGCACGAGTTGTTGGATCCCCCTCATAGCCTGCATGCAGGGCAATGGTTTCCGGCTTCATGGCATTTCCTTGTAGAAATTTAATTGTTATTTATTATCCGTGCCACATCATACACCGAGTATTCGATTTCGTATAAACCTCATAGTCATCAGTCATAAGCTGAACCTGAGTCACCAGCCTCTGAATAACATTACTAATTTATCTTTTGAAATAAGCGGCAATAGACGAGTTGTTAAACGGGGAAGAGAAGGAAAGCAAATTTGATACTGATAAAATGGTGACGTTACGTAAACCTGAAACACCTAATCAATGCAATTACGGCATAAGTAGCTGATATGCATTGATCAGGAGTTACAAGTGCCTAACGAGCCTGTAAATAATTCTGTGTAAACGCCACCAAAACTATTACTCCTTGAACCGGTCAGGAAACATAATTTCAAACCGGTTCATGGCTGCTTTCCAGTTCCTGATCGGCATGGTCCATTTCTCGGAAGCTTTTTCCATGGCCAGATAGATTACCTTCATGACTGACTCATCAGTCCGAAAAATCTTCCGGTTCTTGATCGCCTTACGAATGACGC
>NZ_LUKQ02000470.1 GCF_001647025.1 Endozoicomonas atrinae | reverse complement strand
CCGCAGGCTGGGGAAGTGGTTGGGCAGTGGGCAACGCTATCCGATTTAATACCGATGGCTGCCTTGCTCCGGTTTGGATTTGCCGAACCGTACTCGCCGGACAAGGCACCGAAACCAATGATGATTTTACATTGCAAATTCGGGGGGATGCTGACTGATGGCAGGGCTATGGTTTCATCCAGATAACCTGGCAGCAAAAGTCGTATCGACAGCCATTGCTGACAGTGCCAACGAGGGTATGTACTACGGTGGGAAAATTGCATTGCAGATGCTCTTATACATTGATAGCAGCAATGCCACTGAGAACGTGCCCTTATTCAGTTCATTAAGCAATACCAGCACTCCTCCTGACCGATTTTATTTTGAAGTAAGCGTCGATAGCGGAAAGTTACGAGCACGAATTTTCGACCGAACGACACAAAAGATGGATGCCTATTTTTCAGAGCCAATCCCTTTTGATCAGATGATCGAAATTAAAATAATTCATGGCAACCCTTATCCATACATTCATGCCTGGGTAAATGGTACGCAACTTACCGTGGAGTCAGGCAGTGGTAGCACTGGTAACAGTATTGTTTTCGGATACTTTCAGGCCACAGTAGGAGGAACAAGAGAAAGCATCCCTCAGGCAAAAGGCGTTCTATTTTCCTACATAAAAATCATCAACGATAATGTTTTCCCGTCCGACACATACGCCTCCTATTACGTCACTGAATGGGTTATCGATTTTGAAGACGAAGCAGATCCATTCAAAGTAAAGACCAAAAGAAATAATATCCTTGGTGAACTCAATGGAAGCGTGGCTTTTCAGCCAGAAAAAATAACATGGACAAGTGGCAGCACACCGCCAGCAGATACCGGAGGTGGCGGTGGCAGTGGTGGTGGTATCGTTGTTCCAGGGAATGGTAATACTACACAGGTCCTGGGCAGCATCACCGAGAATGATTTACCAGTCGCCCGCCGAGTATTTGCCATTACCGAGGCAGAGCTGACCATTGATGGTAGCCAGGAAACCACACAAGCAGTACTGGCCAACGCCATCAGCAGCGAGATCGATGGCACCTATACCCTGGACACCAGCCCCTATGAGGGCACCGTCTTTGTTATCGCCGCTGATGATTACGGCTCAGTTTGGCAACCTAGCACCGCTTATGTTGTGGGTGACGTTATCAGACCGCCAAACTTCCAGGGCTATGTCTACCTTTGCACATTGGCAGGAACCACCAGCAGCACTGAACCCATGTGGTGGCTGGATACCGACAGCAGCCAGAGCATCGGCACTGCTCAATTTAAGGCGAAGCCATTTAGCCGGCCATTAGCACATGGCCCGATTTTGCCGACCATTATCCCCAGTCAATAACGATGGCTTACGACCCCTCTGCAAGCACCGATTTTATATTCAGCGAACAGGCCTACCAGCCTGCGGTGGATTTCGCTTTTTATCCACAGAAGACATACGCCTTTACCACACCGCCCTCCGTTGTCCGTTTTTACCAGAGCCAATGGCAGACCAGCCAGCCACAGCAGAGTGACCACAGCGCCGCTTATGGCAGCAGCCTGGCGATAGATGCCACCAGAGCACAAAGCAGTCATCAGGCCACACCGCTGGAAGCCCATGCCGTCGGGCTTTTTTGGGGCGAGGTGGCGAGTTTGCAGGAAACCGTACAAATTAGTCATGGCCAGAGCCAGGACAAAGAGAACCGCATTAGTGGACACTGGCAGCAGTCGCCCATCAAGCAGAGCCACCAGCGCCAGGGATGGGACAACAGCATCCAGCCCCAAGAAAAGCGCACTGAACATGACTGGCAGACGCCAGCCGAGAAAGACACCCTGCGGCTGGCCAGCTTTCGACGTGTGGATGAATTCAGCCCACCTCACCAGCAGGAAAACCTCGGCTACCGGATCCCCGAAGCCAGCCTGCTGAATTTCCAGTTTGCCGGGCAGAGCTACACACCGGCCACCAGCCCTGATGTGTTTTTCAGAATGGGCAGAGCCATCGAGCAGAAAGTTATCCAGCCAAGAGACAGCCGAACCGGTTTCAGCTTTCAGAGTAATCGGCAACTGGACGAACCAGTGGTGATTCCCTGGGGCTTAGGACAGAAAGCCAGGGATGAAAACATCACCAGCAACTATGGCGGTGAAACCGATCCGAACGTGGTGGAGAAACCGCAACCCGAGCAGC
>NZ_LUKQ02000047.1 GCF_001647025.1 Endozoicomonas atrinae | reverse complement strand
GATCATCCTGAGTTTTAATCTGACTGGCTATTTGATCTACCAGTTTTTCGTTGATTTCAACGCTCATTGTTATTCTCCATTTTGGAGTATTAACGACAAGCGTTTACACAATTTAAATTACATTCCCCTTCAGAAAGCACCTGTGACTCGTCAACGTCTCTTTCTAGTTGATCTGAAGTTGTTTGTGTTGACTCTGAGTTATCTGATTGCTCTCTTGATAAGTCATTAATTTGATCGCTTTCGTCACCGGAAGCTGTCGATTCAAAATTATTAACGAACTCTGGCCCCATCACTACTTGTTGTAACGCCGGAATAGTCAGTGTTTGTCCACTTAATAATGTGATGACAGCGTATTCACCAGAATTGTTATTTATGACCTCATTTAGAAAAATAGGGTCGCCAATGTTTTTGATTTGGATATTTCCATTGGAATCAATGACTTCAATGGCTGAAGAGGCATCGGTGATATATCCTATAATAGGAATATTATTGTTGGAAATCATCAGGTTACCTCTTCCGGTGAGGTGGTGTTCGTCATATTGCAATTTTTGAGTTTATCCAATTAATTGTAGTTCTTTGGTATGAGATATAATTAGTCAAATTAATTATTGGTGTAGATTAATATTCAGATAAATTATATAAAGTGTTGATAAAACGATTTTCCTTAATTGTTTTTTATTTTCTTTTCTATTCTCTTTTTTATTTTCAAATTCTTCCCCTTGTTAATGCTTTGGAAAAGATCGGTGATGCCACTGAGATTATTGAATTGACTGCTGGCAGTTGTGTTAAACGATTTACCACACTGTAATCCTAAGTTTTGGATAATCATCAAAATGATACCGGTTCAGTTTCAATCGGTTGACACAGGGTGATAAATGCCTCTTGGCGTTTGATTTTCAACCCATTTGACTTTGATGGCTAAGTTGCTTCCAGTCTGGCACGATGGGCGGATATCTGCTTTAAGCAGGAGTTATTTTCCTGCTGATTCAGGTGTATGGTATGAGCCAGAACCATATACCCGCTGTTTTTATTGCCACTAAAATAGCTTATTCGGTTGAAATAAATGGTCGAGTAGTAACGTTTGAATAACTTCCATATATCTTTCCCCCCAGCTATTTTCGAGGTTCCCATGGAAACTCACTGGCAAGTATATAAAGCTCGGCTAAAGCACTACATTGCCAAACAGGTAAATGATCGGTCTGTGGTTGAGGATATTTTGCAGGATGTATATATCAAGGCTCATACTCAGCTTCATCGGTTAAAGTCTGAAGAGAGTATAGGCAGCTGGCTTTATCGTATTGCTCATAACACCGTGGTCGATCATTACCGTAAGCAATACCCTGTAGAGGAACTTCCGGAATTTCTTGAAGCCCCCGAGGAGGATGAAGTTGAGCAGGTTCATCAAGAGCTGGCCTGGTGTATAAAGCCAATGATGGATGAGCTACCGGAAAAGTACCGGGTGCCACTGATGATGTCAGAGCTGGAGGGTATGAGTCAGAAGCAGGTTGCGCTAGAGCTGGGCCTATCACTGTCTGGCGCTAAAAGTCGTATACAGAGAGGGAGAGTACTCTTACGAGAACGCTACACAGCATGTTGTGATATTGAGGTTGGGCGTGGAGGGGTAGTGGACTATAAGCCCAGGGCCTCCGGAAATTGTCAAATAGACTGCTTGCCAGACAATGACACCTGACAGCTCGACAGAAAAAATAAAAATAATTTGCGTCCTTTTACAACAACGCGCGCCTCTATAGGCAAGAGCAAATTAAAGTGGCCAGATTAGCTGGCTACTGCCTATATAGAGGTGTTATCCATGTTGAAAGTCATCAGCTTTACTATTTGTCCATTCGTTCAGCGCATCACCGCCATGCTGGAAGCCAAGAACCTGCCTTATCAAGTGGAATATATTAGCTTGAGTGATAAGCCTCAATGGTTTCTGGAGATCTCTCCCAATGGACAGGTTCCAGTCATGATTACGGAAAATGGTACTGCTCTGTTTGAGTCCGATGCCATTGCCGAGTATCTGGAGGATGCCTATCCGGCTCTGCAGGAAGGGTTAAGTGCTGAACAGAAAGCGCTGAATAGAGCCTGGAGTTACCTGGGCACCAAAAATTACCTTCCTCAATGCGGAGCGCAGAGTAGTAAAGATGGCCAGACTCTGAAGGAGCGGACCGAGAAGCTGACAATGGCATTCGCGAAAGTTGAGAAAGTGCTTGGGGAGTATCGGTTTTTCAACAGCGATACGCTGAGTATGGTTGATCTGGCCTGGCTGCCACTGTTGCATCGAGCTCAGATCATTCGAGAGAAGAGCGGCTATGATTTCCTGGCTGGATATCCAAAAGTTCAGGCCTGGCAGGAAGCGCTTCTGGAAACCGGTTTGGCTGAAAAGACCGTATCGAAAGACTTTTTAGAAAAGTTCAGTGATTTCTATTTATCTGAAAAAACATTCCTGGGGCGCTGCAAGAATAATTGTAGTTGCAGTGCTCTTAATCTGGAAGAGAGATGCCAGGAAACCGGTTGTTGTGAACTGGGTGAGGCCAGCAATATGGATATTGGTACAGGCTGTCGTTGTTAAAGGCCATCTACCGGAACAAATTCACCTTGGCCAGCTCAATTAATTCATCACCGTAGCCATTTAAAACCGCCTTAAGGGCGTAGAGGCTAAAGCCTTTACCATAAGCAAGCTCCATTTTGGGTGGCATGCTGATTTCATGGCGGTCGGTGATGACCTCCAGAAGCGATGGCCCTGTGTCGTTTAGCCAACTATCCAGGGCATCGGGCAGCTCTGCTGGCATGTTGACGGTGTAGCTGTGAATGCCACAGGCTGATGCAATGGCCGCAAAACTGGGGTTTTTCAATGTGGTGGCATCGGATACAAAGCCAGCAGATTTCATTTCCAGATCCACGAATCCCAGTGAGCTGTTATTCAATACGGCGATTTTTATGGGAAGCTGGTAGGGTTGTAGCGTTAGCAGATCCCCCATCAGCATTGAAAATCCGCCATCACCACAGAACGCAATAACCTGCCTCTGCCTATCCAGCATCTGTGCACCAATAGCCTGGGCCAGGGCATTGGCCATGGAGCCATGGTTAAATGAGCCGATCAGCCTGCGCTTTCCATTGGTTTGGATATAGCGTGCGGACCAGAGAGTTGGTGTACCCACATCACAGGTGAAAATGGCATTATCTGCAGCTTTCCTGCTGATCAGACTGGCCAGCGTCTGGGGATGAATACGTTTACTCTTGGGTTTAGTGGCAGCCTGTGCATCCAGCTTTTCCCGGGATGACTGGTAATGCTCCTGGCACCATTGTAGAAATTCGTCGTCTGATTTTTTATGGATTTGTGGAATCAGTGCCTTTAGAGCTGGAATAACTTCACTGACAATGCCCAGGTCAACCTGAGTATGACGACCAATGGCCTCAGGAGCCCGGTCAATTTGAATGATCTTTGTTCCCTGTGGATAAAAGTGTCGATAAGGAAACCCTGTGCCAAGCAACAGCAGGGCATCTGCATTGTCCATGGCCTGATAGCCGGATTCAAAACCAATAAGCCCGGTCATACCCACATCATAAGGATTATCGTATTCGATAAATTCTTTCCCCCTGAGGGCATGAACAATGGGAGCGTTGAGCTTTTCAGCCAGAGCTATCACGGCATCATGAGCGCCTTTGCAACCAGCACCGCATAACAGTGTGACTTTTTCGAGTCCATTCAGTAGGTCAGCCGCCAGTTTTATGGACTGAATACAGGGCTCGATTGACGCAGGTTCAGGCGGTTGCCATTTAATGACCGAGTTCTTTGGCATAGATTTCAATGCCACATCACCCGGCAAAATAATAACGCTGACACTCTGTTTTAAAATGGCCTGACGAATGGCTGTTTCCATGACCTGAGGCATTTGGTCGGGAGTCGTTATCTTTTCACAGAATATACTGCAGCCGGCAAATAACTGCTTGGGATCGGTCTCCTGAAAATAATGGGTACCCAGTTCTGATGAGGGGATATCTGCAGCAATGGCAAGAACAGGAACGTTATTACGAAAGCAGTTGTACAGGCCATTAATCAGGTGCATATTGCCCGGACCACAGGAGCCCGCACACACTGCCAGTTGGCCCGAAATCTCAGCTTCGGCTCCAGCCGCAAATGCAGCTACCTCTTCATGGCGAACACCAATCCATTCTATTTCACCATCTGCCCTCAGGCTGTCTGCCAGGCCATTGAGTGAATCTCCGGTAATTCCCCAGATCCGCTGGATACCCATTTGTCGAAACAACTTAACGGTATATTGAGCAATGTTCATGGTTATCCTCGCCACCAACTCAGCAAGTGCAAAAGGGCAAAGGAACCATGCCCATAGAAATACCACTCAATGGCACCAACGCTGATTTTATGAATCTCAAGCAGTGTAGGGGCTGTTGGTGAGATAAAGGTTATGGTTATAAACCAGAGTAAGCCGGTGATTACCGCCAGTAATAAGGCCAGCAGCCCAAGCCCTTCGATGGTTGCAGCCAGGCCACCAGGAGAGGCTTCCGGAAGTTTGAGTGATACCAGTGTTTCTACGTCTTCTTTCAACTGGCTTAAATTGCCTTTCAGCCAGGGGTACAAGTCAGCAACTTGGCGTCGGTGAATGGCAATGACGAAAAAGATAACAGCGGGTAGAAAAAGTGCAGCACCGCCGTATATGTGCAGTTTATCAATGGTGGTGAATTGGGGAGCTAATGTATTGCCATGAATATGCATGCCTAGAGAGGTTGCCAGTTGCCATATCACCCAGGACATAACTAATGCATGGAACCATTTTTCAGATCTGGGTAAATGACGAAAAAGGAAGGATATGCCATGGTATGACTTCTGAAGTATTTCATGGGACTTGATTAGCATCTTTGATACCCGGGAGGTCTTTAAACCTGACCAAAGACAAAATGCGGATCACTTAGCATTTCTTTTGGTGTGCGATAGACATAGTCAGGGTAAAGCTCTGACGCATTCAGCGTTTCCGGGTTATTAATATTGGTCAACTCACCGCTGACATAGCAGACGTAATTAATCTGGGCACGTTCACGGTCAGTCTCCATTCCAGCTTTGGCGGTGATGGCATCAGAGCCCTCTTTCATATCATGCAGGATCGATTCCGTGCTGATGTGCTTCACAGGAAAGTCATGCTCAGGCCAGCTTTCCCCCAGAAGATCCAGCATCTTCTGCTGAGTTAACCGGTTGTGATACAGCTGAATTGCTTTCCCTTCTGTGCGTTCATCAAGTATGGCTTTGGCAGCAATAACGCCAATATCATTGATATGGTGAGTGGTGATGGGTAAGTCCAGATTTCCGAACGTCGTAATCTCATTAAAAAAACGGTAGTTGGGCAAGCAGTAATCCGAATTCAGGCCGGGATAGATCAGTGTTTTTTTCAGCCCCGCCGCTTCTATTTTTGACTGCATGGCTTTCTTTGCATCAAACAGTTCGCTGATGCCGGTTTCCAGGCCAAGGGTATGGCAGCCAAACTCGTTGGGAACAAAACGCCGTACACCCGCTTTTTTGGCAGCATTGAGGTAAAGAGGGTCATTGGTTCGAATACTCTTGGGAAGGCCCCGTGTCACCATCACTACCGTTGTGCAGCCATCAAATAACCGGGTCAGTGCCGCTTCATCGGACGGATCTGAGCAGAAGCCAAGCTCGCAGCCGGCGCTCTTAAGGGTTTCAAGCTTCTGCTCATTCTGTGCTGAAGGTGCCCGGGATATGGCCAAAACGTCGGCGCTTTCAGAGGCGAGATTTAAGGTCAAAGGATGGCCAAACTGACCGGTAGCACCGACAACTGCAACACGAACCCTTTTATTGAAAGTCATTTGCTAATACCACCTGATAATGGCCCCTTTAGAATATCGTAAGTCAGAAGATGAGCACTCCCCGGTGAGGGTAAATAAGTCGAGCCTTTCCTCAGAACTTCAGCTTTTAAGAATAGATGCTTTGAAAGTTAGTTGCCTATCGATCACCAGCATTCTGTTTAATATGAGATATCTAACGCTTCTAAATGGATAGGTTGCTATGAGTATCAAAATACTGGTCGTTTGCCTTTTATCTATGTTTTTCCTACTGGCGAGTTCAATAAAAATTCTTGGCTGGCAAAAGAAGGTTTTCAGTATCCAGCTGGTGATATTTGTTAAGTATGGCCTTAATCGCCAGATAATGTTTCTTGTTGGGCTGGCTGAACTGTTTGGTGCGATTGCTGTATGGTTTCAGGGCTCTTGCATCGGTGTAATAGGAGCTCTGGCTATTTTTACAACATCGTTAGGAGCGATTATCTGCCACTTGATATTCGATACCTGGAAAGATGGGATCCCAGCCATGGTCACTTTTTTACTGTCCACTTATATCTTGAGTACTGACTGGGCATTATTACAGTCATCAATACACAGTATTTTTTAAATTTATACTCTCAGTTGCCCTGTGATAGTGAAGTAATAAGTGTTTTTGGATAATATCGCTCCGGAATAACAATAATAATGATTGTCCGGCGGTTCGCTGGCAGGAGTATCGGGTGTCTCCATCTCTTCCCATTCTCTGGCGTATAAAGCGCTTGTATGTCCGTTTTATGCTGGCCTTTATTGGTCATGGGCTGGCTAAGGCCTGTCGAACTGACAAGGTGATTCAAAAGGAAATCGCATCATTACCCGATGGGTTTACCTTCTCCATGAGTGTTATGCCACGTGGCCCGTCTTTGTACATGAAGAAGAGTGACGGGCGAATAAAGCCGGGCCGCAAAAACAGTGCAGCTAAGCCCGATGTGGATATTCAATTCAAACACCTTGCCCATGCATTTAACACGCTCTCTTTCCAGGAAGGCACAACCGATGCCTTTGCCCGGGAAAGAATGGTGGTTGATGGTGATCTTCCCGCTTCCATGAAGCTGGTTCGCTGCTTTGAACGGCTTGAAGTAGTCACGCTGCCAAAGCTTATCGGCCGTAAAATCATGCGCTATTACCCGGACATTTCATTAAAAGAAAAGCTGGTGGGTGCATTGCAAATCTACTTGGGCGTGTTTGCTGGTTTTGTTATGGGGGTATTTGTGCGATGAGCCGTAGTTATTATGAGTTCTTCAATCCGGTAAAAATCGTTTCAGGAAATGAAGCTCTGGAGCATATCCCCTATGAGCTGGCCAGCCTTGGGGTTAAGAGGCCATTGATTATCACCGATGCGGGGGTGCTTAACGCCGGTTTGATTGAGCCTGTTAAGAGGGCTCTGGTGGTTGGTGAGGTTCCGATGGCGGGTATTTACAGTGATGTTCCACCAGACTCGTCAACCAGTGTCGTATCTGCCATCACTCAATTTTATCGTGAAAACGGCGCGGATGGGATTATTGCTATCGGTGGTGGCTCGGTTATCGACACATCGAAGGCAGTCAACATTCTTGTGTCTGAAGGTGGCAATGACCTTCTGGCATACAGTGGTGTAGGTGCTCTAACTAAACGACTAAAGCCGTTATTTATTCTGCCGACCACTGCAGGGACTGGCTCAGAGGTGACCAAGGTTGCGGTGATTCGAGATGATGCCAGTGGTCGTAAAGTGCCTTATGGCTCGTCATTCCTGATGCCCGATGTAGCGGTTCTTGATCCCCGGATGACCTTGACGTTGCCTCCGCATATCACAGCAGCAACGGCAATGGATGCAATGACCCATGCGATTGAAGCGTTTATTGGTACGGCCAAGAATCCACTCAGTGATGCCTATGCCGTTGCAGCCATTAAAGGCATTCGGGAAAACCTGATTCGAGTGCTTACCGAGCCCAAGAGCAAAGATATCCGGTTGAAACTGGCTGAGTCGGCAACAATGGCAGGCATTGCCTTTTCCAACTCCATGGTTGGATTGGTTCATGCCATAGGACACTCGCTTGGGGCGATAACCCATCTTCCCCACGGAGTCTGCATGAGCCTGATGCTGCCTTATGTGCTGGAATACAACCTTCCCCAGTGCGAAAAGGCTATTGGTGAACTATTGCTTCCCCTGGCCGGTGCTGACTTTTACAGCAAAATCCCTGAAGAGCGACGAGCGGCTGAAACCATTATCTACATTCGAGCAATTCGGGATGAACTGTTTGAGAAAACAGGCCTGCCCCGAACCCTGTCAGAGAGCGGTAAGGTTCAGGAGTCTCAACTGGAAGACATTGCCCGTATGAGTATTGATGATGGAGCACTGCTCTATAACCGGGTTGATGCCAGTTATGAGCAGGTTTTGGGGCTTTTGAAGTCGGCGTGGTAGTACTTTTTGTAATATGGGCATAGAAAGCTGGTCTACTTGTACTAGATTTCTATGCCTTTCTCTATATATTATGAGACAGGCTCATGATCGACATGCAGATGGAAAAGGCTGGCTTCACCTCTGCTCCGACCAACTGAACCAGCGTTGACCCTGACCCCGTCTTTTACCATCACATGACCACCCTGACCCTGCAGGCCTCCAATCACATTTCCTACAAGGTAGGTCGGGAAAATACCCGGATCATTCTCATAATTGGGGTTATGAATCAGTCCGATCATCTGGAAGCGGCCACGGGTATTGCGCAGGGATTCCAGAGAGTCCTCAATCAAACGACGATGTGACAGCTTACTGAACAGACCGTCGAGGATAATCACGGACTCACCAGACTTTCTCTCCTTGCGGCGATACTGGCTGGGTACGGTACGGAGCTCACGTTCAATAGCAAACTCGGAGAGTTTCACCAGCCACATCAGGGACAGGGCTTCCCGCTGCCCTTCACTCATATCTTCGTTAAGACTGAATAGGTGGCCATGTGGACGAATCGCATCGTGTTTCAGGCGGATACGAATATTAGTAAAGAGCTGACGGTAGATCTGGCTTCGCAGATTTTTCTGCAGGTCTTTCTGCTGTTTCTCTTCACTGCCAACCGGCAGGCTCTGGGCCTTGCGTCGCCGAATCTGCTTCTGGTGTTCTTCAATCTCTGCCAGCAGAGAACGCACCAGGCTTCTTACCCCTTCTTCATTGACGATATCCGCATCAATGACAAAATAAGCATTGTCACCTGATGACTGGCTGGCCACCCGCTTGAGGATTTTCAGGTTATCCACAGAGTGCAGGATGATACTGGCCAGTCGCTCCTGAAGGCTCTGCTCGTTTCCTTCCATTGAGGCTTCCAGCAGGCTCTGGCGCTCCCTGCTTTTCTCAAGCTGCTCACTGATGGTGGAAATCATGTTGTCGAGATCAGTAAGCGCATGGCTATCGGCTTGATCCAGATTGTTCAGGCGCACCAATTCGGTGGCATTAAACAGGTGTCGCTCTGTTTCTCGAATACGATGCAGTACGGAGCGGAACAACTCCTGCTTTTCATCGTGGCTTTTCTCTCGACGCTTGAGTTCACGATGAAGTTCCTGGGTATTTTCCAGCTCCAACTGTTCAGCCAGGGCTTCAGCGCTGGCCAGAATAGCTGTCATATCCTCAGTTTGACTGGCGGTTTCCTGAGCGCCTGCGGCCAATAGATAGCGCTCTGTTATCTCAAACAGTGTCATGGCTTCCAGCTTTTCTGAATCGTGTTCAGCCAGTGACTGCAACATGTCTGGGTTGAACTGAGCCAATTGTACCAGCCAGTGATGAGCCGTCTCATCGACCTGACGAATGGCTTTCAGTTGCTCTGGAAGTGCCTGATGAATCTTCTCGATCTCTTCCTGTTTTTCTTCCTGGTTTTTTTCAATGCTTGAGAGCTGTTGTTTAACGGCCGCAATCTGCTTTTTCAGGACTGTGGATCCCTGCTGATCATCACGGACACTTAGATAAGCTCGAATCCGATCAAATTTCAGGTTTGCCCGCCTATCGGCCTTATTCTTCTGGCTGCTCAATGTAGCCCTGCGCTGTTCCGCATTGGCCATAAACTCGGGGCCACCTTCTTCCAGGTACAGCTCCAGGCTTTCCAGGCGGTCTTTTTCACCGGGCTGATAGACATCACGAATCTGGCTTTGACACAGGCGAAGCTGCTGCTGGCACTGCTCCAGTGCAGAAAGACATTGTTCCTGCTTTTCCTGCACTTGTTCCTGCTGGATAGAAAGCCGTTCTATTTCAGTTTCAATCTCTGAAAGGCGGCTCTCGCCATTCTGCTGCAGGAATTGTTCTGCCTGATCCAGGACTCGCCGAGACTCTCCAGTGAGTTGCTCATCCAGCAGTGTCAGCCGAGCAGATAACTGATCAAGCTCTACAATAAGCCGTTTAAGAGCTTCTGTGTTTTCAGCAATGGCTGGTTCACCACCTTGCTGAATAAACTGCTCTGCTTTACGTATCAGTTTCCGGTTATCCACAGACAACTGCTCTTGAAGATCTTGCAGCGCCTGCTGGTTTGTATAAAGCGTGGCTTGAAGAACAGGCAGCTCTGTTTCAGCGGATCGGGTAAGTGCTTCTGCTGCACTTCTGGCGATAACGGTGGTGGTTGAATCGGGCGCAAAGAGAAGGATATCCCGCTCCAGCTCATCCAGCAGCTTCTGATGCTGTGCAGACTCCATTTCCAGCTGTTGTTTCAGCTCGGCTATAAACGCGGGGTCCAGCAGTGACTTGACGGCAAGGCTCTCATACCCGGTAACTGCGCCCAGCAGAGTTGATTCAACACTATCCACAGCCTGTTGCAGTGCATCGCGGGTAAAGACCGGTACCGGCAGTTGCTGTCGGGCAAATTCGCTGGCTGCTTTTTCGGCATCAGGAAGTGACGACAGTACCGGAGCAAACAGCAGGTTATGTGACTGGGTAAGCCATTGCTGCTTGCGGGAATCATTGTCTGGCATCAGCTCAGCAATGACTTGATGCAGTGGTTGCAGCTGGAGGCCAAGCTTTTCAAGCAGACGTGTACCCTGTACTTCTACTGAGCCCGGGCTGACAGGGTCTGTCTCAAGATCAGATAGCTGTCGTTTAATATCATCAATTGCGGTTTTGACGGCTTCACGCTCAGCAAGTCTTAGCGGGAAGGACTCCCTGGCCATGGAAAGCCACTGCTCTGGAGTCGTGCCTGGTTGCTCCTGCCTGAACTGCAAAAGATCCGCAAACAGCAGCTGTAATTCATTAACCAGCTTTTCCTGCTGGTGGACAGTAGTTGTCAGCTCGCTTTCCTGAGCTCTTAGCAGGTCCTCCAGCCCTTCGGGTTGCTGTCCTGGAAATATTTTGCAGAATGCCTGATAGCCAGGAAGCAGGGATTGCAGGGCTGTCAGGTTGTTCTGTCGGTCTCTTTGCTGATTGGACTGTTCGTCTCTTTCGATTCGCAGTTGTCGTTGACGCTGTTCCAGTCGCTGGGTCAGGCCAGAAATAGTTTCGTTGGAAAATTGCTGGCAGACACGGTCGTAACTTATTTTCTGGGTAGTTAACAGGTCACTGTCTTTCTGTAATAAAGGCAGTTGTCGTTCAATGTTCTGCAGTTGCTGGGCAAGCTGTTTTTCTTCAACTTCCAGACGCTCTGTCTGTTCTCGCTGGATTTCAAGTGCACCGGACAACTCTTCAAGCTTCAGTAATTTTTCCTGTAGAACATCGGTTGGCGTTATAGCGGTACCATACTCCTGCTGAAACTGATGCCATTTATCCACCAGGGCACTGAATTTTCCTTCAGCCTTAAGGAATTTATCGTACTCTTCCGAGATGGCTCTGCTCAGCTGATTAACGGCCTTTTCCGTATCGTCAGGGTGTTCCAGTTCCTGTTCTGAAAACAATCCTTCTTTCAGTGCATCGGTATAAACGGTTTCATTATCCGTGAACTCTTTATCCCGGCTTTGCAGTGCTTCCCACTCACGTTCCAGACTCCGGCGCTGATCCTTCAGTTCACCCAATTCACTGCGCAGTGTTTTTTGAAACTCCTGATCAGCCAGATAGTTTTCCCGAAACGGGTTACTGTCCAGGTCAAAAAAGCTGTCTGTAGCTTCAGCCAGTAGTTCAAGTGTTTTAATTCGATGATTGTCATCCCTGAACAGGTCATGGCTTTCAGTGAGCAGCTCTCGGGCTTTATCTGCCGGGTAGAGGCGAACTGATTTTCCGGATGCCCAGTTGACCTGTGGATGGTAAACAATGGCCGTCTTATCGCTGCGAAAGCCTGCCAGTTGTCGGCTCTCAAACCAGGTTTCTATCTTGCGGGCACTGGTACCAGTAATATCTGCCAGGGTTGAGACAGCAATCAGAGGTGTGGTTTCACCCACTCGAATGGCCAGCTCCTGAGCCAGCTTCATTTCCTCAGTCTGAGCATCACCGCTTTCTTCACAGGAAACGGGTACTCCGGGAATACCGCGGCGGGAAAGCACAGCCATACAGGCCGCCTGATCACTGAGCTGCTCTCGACACTGGTCTCGATCCGACTGGGCGATACCGAGCTGGCTGGCCGTTTGGTTCAGCTCTTCCAACCGGGTTTTCTTGGCGTCGTTGCGCTCCAGATCCTTGTTGTTTTCACTGATCTGGTGACGAAGTTCTGAAACCTTTCGACCAGAGTTGATCACCAGCTCTTCAATAAACTCTTCAGACTCATCGGTTTCCCCATGGCTGGCACCGGCTAGAATCTGGGGAGCAAGGACCTCATAGAAAAACGCCTGATCAGCCTTTTCACCGGGACGAGGCTTGATGGCATTGAATATCTGGCTCTTATCGGCACCGCCTTCCTTCTGGAAAGAAGCCAGCTGCTCCAGTTCTTTACGACTGATGTGCAGGCTCATGGCATCCAGCCAGCTTTCGCGGTCTTTAGGCCGTTCGGGTTTTAACTGACGAAATGCGTGCTGGATATGTTCATTACTGAACAGCTGTAGCTTACCGTCCGCCGTGGTTGAGTGAATGGGCAGTTGCTCGAGCCTTCCGGGATAGAAATAGAAACCAGCATCAGTATCGCTATGGCCATACATTCCGAATACCCACTGCTCACCTCCAACACTGTCGCCTGCCATGGCCAGTATGTCGGACTGAGAATCGGTGGCGGAGGTGTAATTAAACTCTACCCGAATATGTGTCCATGGATGGCCATCCTTTGATGGAGACATCTTGCGCTTGGTTTTCTGGGTCAGTGTTCTGTCCCGGGAGAGCATGCCGATCAATGCATCAGACAGCGTCGTCTTACCAAACCCGTTTTCCATATTCATGGCGGTGGACTGACCGCGCAGGTTCAGAACCAGGTGACGCATTTTGGCTTCCCAGGGGGAGCTGACATCACCATGCTTATTCAGCAGGCTTGCTATTTCGATGCGATTAATGACTGACATCGGCAGTCTCCTGTTCCATCAGGTCGGAAGTGGTTTCAATGGCTTTGTCGGCATTTGCTTCTGAATAAGCTTCAGAGTTGACGGCTTTTTCCGGCGGGTTAACTGCTGTCTCAGGCAGATTGACGACTCTCTGGGCAATATCTTCAGGAATCAGGTGTCGCAGATGGCTAAAGCCGGTCTGCTCCACTTCCAGCGCTCCTAACAGGGTCTGCTGGAAGATTTTGTCTCCCCTGGCCTGCAGATGATTGGCTTCAATCAGTGCATCAATAAAATTTTTGACTCGACGATTGATATCTTCACCCTTTTCCGCCAGTAGGATAGCCAGCTGACGAGGTGCATTATCCAGGGAGCTTTTATCCTGAGTATTCTGGTAGTGGCCCGATCTCCGGATGGTTTCCAGATGGTTTCTAAGCGTTTCAGTCAGTTCTTCCTGGCCGAAAACTGCATTTTGATAAAGGCTGACATCGGACAGGGAACGGTTGGTTCGGGTATAGAGCAGCCCCAGCATTAACAGCCAGAGGTGAATGAACCAGACCGCTGTGGCTTCTTTGGTTTCATTGCGGATTTTCAGTTTCTGCAGAATCTGTTGCTGGCTGAACATGGCTGGCAGTTCAGCTTCAGGATTTCTCAGTAGCATATAAATCTGGCCGCCTGGTGGAATACCGGGGTAATCGGCACTGTCGTAAATAGCCAGCTGCAGACCCTGACCACTCAGAAAAGCTCGGAAGTTCTGCATCTGCTCCTCATCCGCTTCCTTTAGAATGACCGCTGCATCTCTTTCTGACAGAAGGCCGGTCTGGGAAGCCCGGCGGCGACCACTCTGTGAACGGGTTTCGGCAATACGGTGACGAAGCAGATAAGCGTAAACCTCACCCATTTCAGTCATATTCATAGCTGAGGTTCCTCGCTTTTCATGGAAGGCTTGAGGGAAGGCTCAAGCGACAATTTTTTCGTACTTTTCTCGACAGTCATAAGAATCGGATTGTCGCCGTGCAAACGACGGCCGTCAGGCAGAACAATATTTAGGGATTGTGTATCAATGGCTACAGCAAGGTCTGGCCGTAACTGCTCGGTATCTACAAACATATTGATCAACTGGGGCAAGCAGTCTTCTACCGAGCGATCTTCATTGGAAAATTGATGCCAGCCGTTACAGATCGCTTCACTCAGTGGCAAGGGACCCTGCTGCAGTCTTTCACGCATCACCTGCCCGTGATGGCTCAGGAAACGTTTCAATTTTAATGATTCTGGCGTTTCATCACTGCCATCGTCATAAACCAGACTGGTTGAGCTGGTGTCGGCACGCTGGTTATCCAAAAGACCCTGATAATCAGCCGGTGAAGGAATCGTAACCGCAATATCTATGGGAGCCAGTTGCTGGAAGACTGACTCCATCAGCTCCATGCCCGGTGGTTGCCAGGCCAGGTTAAGTGCTGCCTTGTTAAAGTCCACGATCCCCATACTTTGGATGCGGCCTTCGGCAATATCCCGGAGAAGGTCAGTCAGGCGCCGGTTCAGGTTTTCAAGCGCACTGAGAATCCGGATCAGTGGACGGTCGAGCATTTGCAGCTCCCATTCGTCGGGTTGCTGCTGTGCCCACTGGTTAAAACGCTCACGGATTTCCTGGCGCAGGAACTGCTTCTGGCAGTCCATTACCGTAGCCTGAATATTGCGAACAGCGCTCTGATAGTACTTGCGGTTGTTACGGAATGAGTCCAGTTTACCTTCCAATGCCGGGTTTTCCCGAATCCGGCGAATTTCCTGGGTCAGTCCCCTAATGGATAGCAGAATAGAGTCACAGATAGGTGGGATCCGGTCAAAGTCACTGCGGGCAATGGCTGAAATGATTTTGGCGGCATCATGTTCGCTGTAGAGAATATCATCGACCTGGCGAGATAATGTGACGCTCTGGCGGCCAGCCTGTGATAGCCGGACATGGCCAATTTTGCTCTGCTTTTCCAGTAGGGCTGTCTGTTTGGTGCTTGCCGTGCGTCGTTTTTCTGTTTCTACCTGCTGGGTAAAAAACAGTTCGCTGGGTGTGCTGAGCGTATTAATGACATAACTCAGGTCATCCGCGTTCAGCTCCGGAATGAGTTCCCGAAGGTTGTTCAGGCAACGACTCTGGGGAATAAACTGGCCGTTGGTTTGATAGTCCTCTTCCAGCAAGTATTCCAGCAACTGACAGGCAATACCCAGCCAGTAACCATCCTGATGGCCGGTTCGTTTTTCCAGCGAAACCCGGGTATGGTCGGAATGCCGTTCATGATTGCTGTCATGCAGATCTACCAGGCGCAACGTGGTAGATAATAGGACTATCCATGAATTCATTGGGGGTGATTACAGTTAAATAACAGAACCCCATATTATAACTTTCTGTTACCTTGCTGCATGTCTAATTAATCTTCATTGCATAACCCTTGCGCTGCATGTGACCCCGTGCTGCTGTCTTGAAACGCTAGAACTTTTTCAGGGAGTGCTTTCGTATAAAACGGGGTGCAGGCAAACTTGAGATAAGTCGTTCACAGTACAATTATCTCGGTTCAGGGAGTATGGTGCTGCGCAAATACTCAAGGTATACGGGTCAGGTTTAGGCATTTGGTTGAATAGATTTCACCAGTATTTTTACATCGTCCCATTACATACCACTTTCCAGCAGAAGTATTGGCCATGAGCCCCATGTGTCCAGAGCCGCTCTTAAAGTGAATGTCGATTGTTACCTGTTTATTTTTTAGCTATGTGTACTTGTAAGGGAAACAATACAGGCGTATCGTTCATCGTGATTTAACGATTAATTTGGTGTGCAAGTGGGTGGAGTAATGACGGAATGCCTTCAAAGTCTCGCTGATTTTCAGTTTAACGAGTCTGAAGAGAAAGAGCTGGCTGCTTATGCCAAAGCCATTGGGCATCCGGCACGGGTAAGACTGTTAAGGATACTGGCTGGTCGAGTGTGTCTGGGCTCTGACCTGGTAGGGCAGCTTGGTCTTGCCCAGTCCACGGTTTCAGAACATCTACGGATCCTGCGGGAAGCTGGGCTGGTAAATGCAGAAGTGAAACATCCCAAAACCTGCTTCAGTCTTCGTCCGGAAGCTATCAAGCGTGTACAGCAGTTACTGGCGGTGTTTAGTTAACACCGAACGATATGTCTCATTCCCATGTTCAGCGTGGGAACGAGAATCTTGAAAGAACATTGGCTTTTTTTGTACTTTATGATCGTTTTTCGACGATTGTCGATAATTTGCAGAGGTTCAAATCATGGGTATTTTTGAACGTTATTTAAGTGTCTGGGTGGCTCTGGCCATGCTTGCAGGGCTGGTCGGTGGAACACTGTATCCAGCTATCTTCTCTACCCTGGGAAGTTGGGAATACGCCAGCATTAATTTTGTGATTGCGGTGCTGATCTGGCTGATGATTTATCCGATGATGATGCAGATCGATTTTACTGCAGTAAAAAACATCCATCGTCGCCCAAAAGGTTTGATTGTCACGCTGACCGTCAACTGGTTGATAAAGCCATTTACCATGGCGCTTCTGGCGATCCTGTTTATTCGCTATCTCTTCGGCAGCTTTACTGGCCTTATTTCTCCGGATCTGGGTGATGAATACATTGCCGGGATGATCCTGCTTGGGGTTGCTCCCTGTACCGCGATGGTTTTTGTCTGGAGTCAGCTGACTCGCGGGGATGCCAATTACACACTGGTTCAGGTGGCGGTTAATGATCTGATTATGGTTGTGGCTTTTGCTCCAATTGCTGCTTTCCTGCTGGGAGTTACGGATGTCATCGTACCCTGGAGCACGCTCTTTCTTTCCGTGGTTTTGTTTATCGTGATTCCCCTGCTGGCAGGTTTGCTTACCCGAAAAGTGCTGCGGTCAGAGCAAGCGTTGCAGACATTTGGCCATCGAGTGAAACCGTTGTCTATCCTCGGTTTGATTCTTACCGTGGTACTGCTGTTTGGTTTTCAGGCTCCTCGGATTCTGGCGAATCCAGTGGATATTGTACTGATCGCTATTCCATTAATTATTCAGACCGTACTCATCTTCGCCATTGCCTACTACTGGATGTGCAAGTGGAAAGAACCTCACAGTATTGCTGCACCCAGTGGAATGATTGGCGCATCCAACTTCTTTGAGCTGGCAGTCGCCGTAGCGATCAGTTTGTTTGGTCTGAACTCCGGAGCTGCACTGGCGACAGTGGTCGGTGTATTGGTTGAAGTACCCATCATGCTGGCGCTGGTGGCTTACGCAAATCGTACCCGCGGTCGTTTCCCGGTTGCTCACGCAGGTTAATTATCCTCCTGCTCACTCGACTACCGATCAATAGGCTTCGGTAGTCATCCAATCCCTTTTTCCAGAAGTATTCTGGGTTTATCAATATCCAGCTCCAGTCGGACTATCAAAATAGGTAAGTATAAATATTTCTATAATTTTAGAATAATGGTTGAATCTGTTTTTTCACTCTCCTAATATACGCTCATCGACAAGCTACATGCTGATGATCGCATGAAAGGAAGCGATCACTGATCTTATCTACATAAGAGGTTCAGACAGGTCAGCAAGAGGATTTTTTTAAATCTATGTTTCTATATTTCTGGAATTATTAATATGAGTATACAGCAGCAGATAACCGATTTTATCGGGCCGGTCATAAAACCGGCACTGGAATCCAGTATTGGCGCTGATATGGCCCAGAATCTGGTTGATGCACTAGGTACCTTTATCTTTCTGGCTGGCGAACTGACCATTCTGTTCCTGATTGTCAGCTTCATTATCGGCGTGATTCTGGAGTATATGCCAGCAGAGAAAATTCAGAAGATACTTGGTTCCAAGGGCGGTAAAGGCTATGTTTCAGCTGGCCTTCTGGGGGCGCTGACACCGTTCTGCAGCTGCTCTACCATCCCGATGCTGACCGGTCTTCTTAAAGCCCGGGCAGGGTTTGGTCCGACGATCACGTTCCTGTTTACCTCGCCACTGATGAACCCGATTATTATGGGTCTGCTGCTGGCAACCTTTGGTATGAAGGTGACGATTATTTACTTCGCCATTGCGCTGACCGTTTCTGTCGCCGGTGGTTACCTTCTGGAAAAAATGGGCTTTGAGCGTTTTGTTCGCAAAGACGTGGTGTATGGTGAAACGGCTGCAGCCAGTTGCTGTGATAGCAAGCCAGCGCCAAAGACCAGCTGCTGCGATGCGAAGCCAGCAGTAGAAACTCGATCTTCTGATAAAAACAGCAGTTGCTGTGACAGCACGCCAGCACCTGCTGCTTCCGGCTGTGCAACGGCCTGTGGCGACAGCAAGCCCAAGAGTAATGATCGCTGGGGCCGTATCTGGGATGAAACCTGGAGCCAGTTTAAGAAGATCTTCCCGATTCTGATGCTGGGTGTGGGTATTGGCGCCTTTACTTATGGGTTTATTCCTGCGGACTTTATTGCTCAGTACGCAGGCCCGGATAATCCTTTGGCAATTCCGTTTGCTGCGATTATTGGTGTACCCCTGTATATTCGAGCTGAAGCTGTGATTCCCCTGGCTTCTGCCCTGGCGGCTAAAGGCATGGGAATGGGAGCCCTGATGGCGTTGATTATCGGTAGTGCCGGGGCCAGCCTGACGGAGGTGATTCTGCTGAAGAGTCTGTTCCGAAACCCAATGATTGTTGCCTTCCTGGTGGTGATTTTCACCATGGCGATCTCTGCGGGACTCGTTATGACTTTTATCTGACATCCGTTATTGGCAGGTTTATTAAACAAGAGAGGCTGACTAATTTGAGAGTCAGCCAATTACTGAGAACTTCTCTCTATATGAAACATGGGCATTGATAGATAAAAAAACAAAAAACCGTGACATTTAATCGGGCTGAATATCAATAAAAGTTGTATACCAGCAGGTTTCTAACCAAAGAAGGCTCAGGAGTGTGCTCAGCTTGTCATAAGACCCATTGACCACACAGGCTTTTAGGTAATGCTTACAAGGTATAAAGACGAAAGGTTCAGAGTGTTGTTCCCAACTAAAGCCCCTTAACACAGCATCAGTTTTTATTTTACGTGTTCAATTCAGCGAGCATCCTTTGAAACTATTATTGAAAAGATCACTCATCTGGTGAGTATAGGGAGCTTCAGGATTCATGATACAACTTATAATGGTTTGTTTTTCAGGTTCTACGGGGTGAGACATTTGTAACTCAACCTGACAGCCTGCGGAATTACGCCCAAGAACCGTGTGAGTGATTGATAGCCCCATCGGCCCTGAAGCGGTAATTGATCCACTTTTTGAGCATATTTTGAAACTATGCTCAAACGCTTTGATTGATTCATTGGATGGGCGAGCATGTACAGAAGGCAAGCCAAATACTGCAATACAAATGAATAATGTGATTATTAACGACTTGCTTCTATTGGCCATGATCTGATCCTGAGGCTCTTTTATATCTAACTGATTACATCGGCCAAAGGGGCTGCTGCATTTAAATATTTCATTCTTATGTTTTCGTTATTTATGACCAGTGTCTTTGCTTATTGCTAAGTGTTTTCATCATTCAATTCTTTCTTAAATGCCTTTGGGAATAGAGTGATGAAATTCACCATGTTTTGTCGGTGCTTCATTACAGCAAAGGCATATCCATGCTGTCGATGAGGGTGGACTTAATGAATGAGGCGGAAAACGGACCCAGGCTGATCGAGTTTAACGGTATTCTTTGAGTGCGGAGTTGTTGGTTCACTGGCTTACGAGATGGACCTTACTGAGTAATATACTGTGTTAATTGAGAGCATCAGCGTAAAACACGGCACTGATGCTCTCTTGGTCACAGAGTCTATGCCTTCTTTTTCCGATAAGCCTTCACGCCAACAATAACAGCGGCAGCGACTAAGCCCGCAAACAGCAGATGATCCGGCTCAGTCAGTTGATGCCAGATAGCCGCCATCACTCCACCGGTAGAGTGATCGCCCGGATGGGCCATTGCCTGACTGGAGATCAGGGTACTCATACTGGCCAGAGTCAGTAACTTGGTTTTCATTGTTGTTTTCCTTATTTGGTTTCTAATGAGTTATACCGTTGGATTTCTTATGCGGTAGCCACTTCTTCCGGCATTTTGGCATCCAGCATGCCTTTATCGATAATGAAATCGATGATCTCCCGAACCCCTTCGTCTGCTTTCAGGTTGGTGAAGAAAAATGGGCGATCTCCCCGCATTTTTTTTGCGTCTCGATCCATGACTTCCAGAGACGCACCCACATGAGGAGCCAGGTCAGTCTTGTTGATGATTAACAGGTCAGAGCGGGTAATGCCCGGACCGCCTTTACGTGGGATTTTGTCTCCGGCAGACACGTCGATGACATAAAGCGTCAGGTCAGACAGCTCTGGGCTGAAAGTCGCACTCAGGTTATCTCCACCAGACTCCACCAGAACCAGCTCAAGGCCAGGGTGGCGCTGGCACAGTTCATCAACCGCGGCCAGGTTCATGGAGGCGTCCTCACGAATGGCTGTGTGTGGGCAGCCTCCGGTTTCAACACCGATAATCCGGTCCTCATCCAGTGCTTCATTGCGCATCAGGAATTGAGCGTCTTCTTTCGTATAAATATCGTTGGTGACCACGGCCAGGTTGTAATGGTCGCGCATGGCGGCACACAGTTTGGTCAGCAGTGCAGTTTTACCGGAACCGACCGGGCCGCCAACACCGACACGCAGGGTTTGTGGAGTTCTTGATGTTGTCATTGTTCTTGTCCTTTCTACTACTGAGTAAATTGCTGTATTAGGAGCGGAATAGCCTTGAGTACTGATGCTCATGCCAGCAACTGGCCATGGCAAAGTGCATCAGGTTGTTACCGATTTCATGATCTTGAAGTGAACTGGCTATGGTGAGCGCCGGTTCTATCTCGTTAATCAGGCGCTTCAGAATGTGCTGGGCATCCGTCTGGCCAAGCGGAACAGCCTTGGTGGCTGCAGTTACCTGGTTCTCACACCAGGACCAGAGCAGACCGGTTGCCGCTGTTTTCCTGTCGATGCCATGGCATAACGAGGATAGGGCAAACATGGCAGCCTGCGTGGGAGCCTGTAGCCAGTCTGTGCGCGTTTCATGCGGGTACATGGACTTTACCCAGACAGAGAACGCACGGCCAACCTGACAGTCTTCGTCGTACAACTCACGGGTTTCCCTGAATGCCAGCAGGGTGCTATTCCAATGAGTGACCTGTTTCTGATCTTCTACCGAGAAGGCATCGTACAACCTGAAAAATACCGGTATATCCAAACGGGCCATGCCCTGCTGCATCAGCTCGCTGATCCAGTTACCCGTCGTTTCTCGGTTATAGCACCACTGTCGGTCAATGGCCGTTTCCAGTCCCTGGGAATAGGCAAACGCACCCACTGGCAGTGCAGGGCTGGCCAGATGCAGCAGTCCCAGCAGAGACTCAGTGGTGATGCTCATGATGTCCGTGTCCGTGGTCATGACTGTGGTGGTGAGAATGGCCTTTGGCATAGGCACCGTTCTCAGGCTCAAAGGGCGCCTGCTCATGATCAAGCTCCAGTCCAAGCAGTGTCACCATTTCATCCAGAACGTGATCAATCTGATAACGTAGCCAGTTGTCGCCTATCTGCAGAGGGACGTGCCGGTTACCCAGGTGATAACAGGCCCGGGCAAAGGTCAGGGGATCACCGCAGCGGGCTGTGGTGACTGCTTCATTGGCAGCCGTAATCCTGATGACCTCTCCGGTTTCAGCCTGGAGCAGAGTGCCATCTCGCATCACGTCGCCACGGTCAATAAAGATACCGGCGTCCTGCCCATTCACCGTAACGGCTTTCAGTCGTCCACGCTTGCGTTCATCAAAAGGGAGCAGAAGTTCGTCAGTAAACGCTTTGCTCTCATTTGGGAGGCGCTCGATTAACTTCAACATAAACGGTCCTCAGTGTTTAGAATAAGAAATAACGTTGAGCCAGGGGCACCTCTTCTGCTGGCTCACAGACCAGAAGTTCTCCATTAGCTCGCACTTCATAGGTTTCTGGATCAACCTCCATATGGGGTTGCCAGGTATTGAGCACCATATCTGCCTTGCGAACTGTCCTGGTGTTCTTGACGGCAGATAAGGTTTTCTTCAGACCCAGTTTTTCACCAATGCCTGCATCCAGTGCTGCCTGAGAAACAAACGACAATGAAGTATCTGCCACGGCCTGTCCCATAGAGCCGAACATGGGGCGGTAATGCACAGGCTGAGGTGTCGGGATGGAGGCATTCGGGTCACCCATAGGTGCCGTTGCTATGGCGCCTCCTTTCAGAACAAGCGAGGGTTTTACACCGAAGAATGCCGGTTTCCAGAGCACCAGGTCTGCCAGCTTGCCTGGTTCAATGGAGCCGACCTCATGGGCAATACCATGGGTAATGGCAGGGTTGATCGTGTACTTGGCGATATAGCGACGAGCCCGGAAGTTATCCACACCGGCACCCGTATCTTCTGGCAGCAATCCCCGCTGAACTTTCATTTTGTGGGCTGTCTGCCAGGTTCTGCTGACAACTTCACCGACACGCCCCATGGCCTGAGAGTCTGATGCGATCATACTGAAAGCACCCAGGTCATGGAGGATGTCTTCAGCCGCAATGGTTTCCCGGCGGATGCGTGAGTCGGCAAATGCCACATCTTCAGGAATATTAGGATCCAGGTGATGGCAGACCATCAACATGTCCAGATGCTCATCAACCGTATTGACGGTGTAGGGGCGCGTTGGATTAGTCGACGATGGTAGTACGTAGCTTTCGCCACAGGCTTTAATGATATCCGGTGCATGGCCACCGCCGGCACCTTCCGTATGGTACGTATGGATAACTCGGCCTTTAAAGGCAGCCAGTGTGTCTTCCACAAACCCGGACTCGTTCAGAGTGTCAGTATGGATAGCAACCTGAATGTCGTATTTCTCAGCGACGGTCAGACAGCAGTCAATAGAGGCCGGTGTGGTTCCCCAGTCCTCGTGGAGCTTCATGCCCATGGCTCCTGCAAGTACCTGCTCTTCCAGAGCCTCTGGCAGGCTGCCGTTGCCTTTGCCTAGGAAACCAATGTTCATGGGTAGGCTGTCCACTGCCTTGAGCATGGTGCTGATATGCCAGGTCCCGGGCGTACAGGTGGTGGCATTGGTGCCGGTTGCTGGTCCTGTGCCTCCACCCAGCATGGTGGTGACGCCCGAGGTTAAGGCTTCTTCAATCTGCTGAGGACAGATAAAGTGAATGTGGGCATCGACACCGCCAGCCGTAATGATCTGGCCTTCTCCGGCAATAACCTCGGTTCCCGGGCCGATAATAATGTCCACACCTTCCTGAACATCGGGGTTGCCCGCCTTGCCAATTTTATCGATACGACCCTTTTTGATCCCGATATCGGCCTTGACGATGCCCCAGTGGTCGAGAATCAATGCATTGGTGATAACCGTATCAACAACATCCGCACCGGGCCGCTGACTCTGGCCCATACCGTCCCGAATCACTTTACCACCGCCAAACTTCACTTCATCCCCGTAGACGGTGTAATCCTTTTCAGGGCTGATAAACAGCTCGGTATCCCCCAAACGTACTTTGTCGCCTATGGTGGGGCCAAACATATCTACATAGGTCTGCCGGTCCATCTGTGTCGTTTTGATGGTCATTTTTCATCTCCCGACGCTTTTTCTTCCTGTTGTGGCAGTATGCCCATCACCTCACCACGGAATCCGTAAATTTCCTGTTTGCCTGCATAGCGAACGAGCTCTACCTGTCGGTCCTGCCCGGGTTCAAAACGCACAGCCGTACCTGCCGGGATATTCAATCGAAACCCGAGTGTCTGGGCTCGGTCAAAAGAGAGGGCCGGATTGGTTTCGTAAAAGTGGTAGTGAGAACCCACCTGAATAGGACGGTCTCCGGTATTGGCTACAGAGATGCTTACAGTTTCCCTTCCGGCGTTAATCTCAATGGGCTCGGCAGAGGCAATCACTTCTCCTGGTATCATGATAACTCCTCAGGCTATGGGGTTATGAACGGTGACCAGTTTGGTGCCATCGGGGAACGTTGCTTCCACCTGCACCTCATGGATCATTTCAGGAATGCCGTCCATAACCTGCTCGCGGGTGATGACTTCTCGGCCCTCATTCATTAACTGAGCAACTGACTTACCATCACGGGCACCTTCCATGATGTGCATGGAAATAAGGGCGATTGATTCCGGGTAATTCAGTTTGACGCCTCTATTTAAACGACGCTCGGCAACTAATGCGGCGGTATAAAGAAGCAGCTTGTCTTTTTCCCGGGGAGTAAGTTCCATAATGAGACCCTGAATTATTATTCGTTAAATATGAAGTGGTTTTAGGTATTCCAGATGCGTGGCCGACACTCCGTTCGGCCATTAAATCGTTCTCTCTCAGCTTCCCAGATCCAGGTGAAAATGATTCTGGCCTGCTCTGATGAGTCACCAAGGTAGCGCACAATAAACACACCGGCCCGCCAGGTAATGGCTGTCACCTGGTGCCAGCCTTTATTGACGAGCTGGTTATGCAGGTTGGATAAATCCGGTGGGTTTTCCAGTGTGATCAGAAAGGTTCCAAAAACGGTGTGGTTATGGAGCCCTAAAAGAGAGTTTGGCAGTTCTGATTCAGCATCAAAACTAAGCCTTTCAAGATAGAGTGGCTTGCTGTCCCGCGTCAGACTGAGATGCTGGGTTAGTTGTCCCCGGGTAAACTTTTCTCCACTGGCGGTTCGACCCAGACAGATAATATCCCAACCGGCATAAAGCGCATTGCCGGTCAGTTCAATACGGGTATCAAGTTCGGTAATGGCACCATCAAACAGGATGGTTTCCTGAGGCAGCCACTCCATGGATGCTGAGTCGCTGACCGTGATGTGCGTTGTCTGCCTCTGCAGTTGGCCATTGCCGTTGAAGTAGACTTTCCCTGCTGCAGGTGTTGTGACCAGCCCACTGGCGCCTTTTCTGATGAAAAAGCGCTGAACCAGTTCATCTCCGGCTACCAGACCACCTGGGGGGTGTAGGATATAAAGGTGAGTAAGGTCTTTTCCTTCCGGCCAGAAAGGGCGTTGAATACGCAGGGGCCCGTAATGACGGGTTCGTCCCATCAGGGTTCGGCCATTCAGGTGTTTCAGTTCTACTTCTATCCCGGCACGCCAACCCGATGAAGATGACTCTGGGCTGCATAGCCTGCTGCTTTGGTCGCTCTCTGTTTTACCAGATGATGATTGCATATTACAGCCTTGTGCTTTTCGGGATCTTTTATTTATTGTTGATCAATGGCAAAACCTGTGCCAGACGGCGTTTTGCACCGTATTTCGCTGAATACGTCATTTGTCGCTGACATAATACCTGACCATATGGTCATTATGAATGCCTTGATTTGGTGCAACATAAGTCGCTGCGTTTTTCCTATGCTCCGAAATATGGCATGCCCTCTGTTATTTCCTATAAAGGCCAAACAAATCGGAAAATTTTAAGAAAGGCTCTGTTCTCCCGTTTTGCCGTTACTGTTACTGACCATGGCACACCTCTTGCTATCCCCTGTTCAGGAAACGAACAGCGAACAATCAATAGCGGGGAAGCTATGAAAAAACGGTTAAGTAAACTATCCAGAAGCTTTTTAAGTACATCAGTGGCTACCGCAGCACTGTCATTGTCCGTGATGTCTCAGGCTGCAGACACGATTAAGGTTGGCGTACTTCACTCTCTGTCCGGCACCATGGCCATCAGTGAGACCACACTGAAAGATACCGTTCTGATGATGGTGGAAGAACAGAACAAAAACGGTGGTGTGCTGGGTAAGGAACTGGAGGCCGTTGTCGTTGACCCTGCATCGGACTGGCCACTGTTTGCGGAGAAAGCCAGAGAGCTTCTGGTTAAGGAAGACGTTGATGTTATCTTTGGTGGCTGGACTTCGGTATCCCGTAAATCAGTACTGCCGGTTGTGGAAGAATTGAATGGTCTGATGTTCTACCCGGTTCAGTACGAAGGGGAAGAGTCCTCCAAAAATGTTTTCTACACCGGCGCTGCACCCAACCAACAGGCTATTCCGGCGGTAGATTACCTGATGAGTGAAGAGGGTGGTGCGGTAAAACGCTTTGTGCTGGCCGGTACCGACTATGTATACCCAAGAACAACCAACAAAATTCTTGAGTCCTACCTGAAAAGCAAAGGCGTTAAAGAGGCTGACATCCTGATCAATTACACGCCGTTCGGTCATTCAGATTGGCAGACCATTGTTTCTGATATCAAGAAGTTTGGTAATGCCGGTAAAAAGACCGCAGTGATCTCGACCATCAATGGCGATGCCAATGTTCCTTTCTACAAGGAGCTGGGTAACCAGGGCGTATCTGCTGAAGAGATTCCTGTGATCGCCTTCTCGGTTGGTGAAGAAGAGCTTTCTGGCATTGATACAGCGCCATTGGTAGGGCATCTGGCGGCATGGAACTACTTCATGAGTGCCGAAAGTGAAACCAATGACGAATTTATTGAAACATGGCAGTCCTTTATTAAGGATGAAGAGCGTGTTTCTAATGACCCGATGGAAGCGACTTACATCGGCTTTAATATGTGGGTTGAGGCGGTTGAGAAGGCCGGTACCACCGATATTGATGCCGTGCGTTCAGCCATGTATGGCATTACTGTTCCTAACCTCACGGGCGGAACCGCGGTGATGAACACCAACCATCACCTGACCAAGCCAGTATTGATTGGTGAGATTCAGGATGATGGTCAGTTTGAGATTGTCTGGGAGACCAAAGGTGGCGTTATTGGTGATGCATGGACCGACTTCCTGCCTGAAAGCTCCAAGATTGTTGCTGATTGGTCTGCACCGGTTCAATGCGGAAACTATAACCTGGAAACCGGTGTCTGCTCCGGCCAGAACTACTGATTTATAAAGATGGCATAACAATCATGCCCACCTCCCGTCAGGGAGGTATGGGCATATAAGGATGTATTATGAATCAGAACGTCCAGCAGGCTCTTCATGGTCTGTCAGCCAGCTTTCTTCTGTTCCTGTTGCTGGTTTTATCGCGACCCGTTTTGGCCATGTCTTCCGAAGACCTTAAGCCATTATTAACTAAAAGCTCCTGGGCACAGCTGGAACGTGTTGTCACGTCTCTGACTGAAGAGGGCAGTGAGTCCAGCCAGCAGATTCTGGAACATTGGCTGAATGGCAAACTGTTTATCGAGAAGAAGCAGAAACGGCTGGTATTCGCAGAAAAAACGCCCGATAAACAGTATCGGATTTTTGACCCATTCTTTGCAGAAGGGGAATCCAAAGGCGAGCCTCTTGAGCCTGGAACGGTTAAAAAAAGAGCGCTGAAAAAAGTAAGAATTAATAACCAACTCCGCTCAGCCATTAAAACGGCGCTGGCATTCTGGGACTTGAAAGCCAGTGATCCGGAAACTCGAATAAACGCGATATATGCTTCTCTGAAAACCCTGGATAGTAAAACGCTGAGTACGCTTAGAAATATGAGAGCCAGTGAAGAGGATCAGGCGGTTATCTATGCACTGGATATGGCCCTGGCTCTGGATCTTTTTCAGCAGGGTTCCACCAGTGAACAGATAGAAGCGGTCGAGGTACTTACCAGTTCTGATAACCCCTTAATTCGTTCAGTATTGGCCGATGCGTTAACAGGTACTGAAAATCCAGCACTGGCGCAAACCATCACTACGGCACTTGCCGAAATTGACCAGCGGCAGCAGTACTATACCGTGGCAGAAAATGTCTTCTTTGGCCTGAGCCTTGGCTCCGTGCTGTTGCTGTCAGCCATCGGTCTGGCGATTACTTTCGGGGTGATGGGCGTAATCAATATGGCCCATGGTGAAATGATGATGCTCGGTGCCTATACGACGTTCGTCATTCAGTCAGTTTTTCCGGAGTTAATTGATCAGTCCCTGTTTATCGCCATTCCTCTTGCCTTTCTGGTTGCCGGTGCTGCAGGGGTACTTATTGAGAGGCTGGTTATCCGCCATCTCTATGGTCGTCCACTGGAAACCCTGCTGGCGACATTTGGCATCAGCCTGATTCTTCAACAGGCCGTAAGAACCATTTTCTCACCATTGAACCAGGAGGTGGCAACGCCAGCCTGGATGAGTGGTTCGTGGGTAATTAATGAAGCGCTGTCGCTCACCTGGAATCGTTTGTACATTGTTGGCTTCAGTCTGCTGGTCTTTATGGTTCTGCTGTTTGTGATGCGTTACACCCGCTTTGGTTTGAATATGCGGGCAGTAACCCAGAACCGTGCCATGGCCAGCTCCATGGGCATTCCTACCGGCCGGGTGGATGCCCTTACCTTTGGCCTGGGTTCTGGTATTGCCGGTGTTGCGGGAGTGGCTCTGTCACAGCTGACCAACGTAGGGCCAAACCTTGGCCAGAACTACATTATCGACTCCTTTATGGTGGTCGTGTTTGGCGGGGTAGGAAATCTGTGGGGCACATTGGTAGCCGCCATGGGGCTGGGTGTGGTGAATAAATTTCTGGAGCCCTGGGCTGGTGCCGTGGTTGCCAAGATTCTGGTATTGGTATTCATCATTCTGTTCATCCAGAAGCGACCCCGGGGGCTGTTTGCTCTCAAGGGCCGGGCAGTTGAGGGATAAGATATGACGAAAGGATTCCAACCGGGCTTTCTGACCCGACTGTTACTGGAAGATCGTGCTGGTAAGCTTCTTCTGTCGTCAGTTATGGTAATTACGGCTGTGGTTGTGTTGCTGAATACGTTGATGCCGGAAGGCTCTCCTCTGCATGTCAGTAACTATACCGTGACCCTGCTGGGCAAGTATCTCTGCTATGGGTTGCTGGCCCTGGCGCTGGATCTGGTCTGGGGATACTGCGGAATTCTCAGCCTGGGGCACGGGGCGTTTTTTGCCCTGGGCGGCTATGCCATGGGCATGTACCTGATGCGTCAGATTGGTGACCGTGGTGTTTATGGTAACCCGGAGCTGCCTGACTTCATGGTGTTTCTGAACTGGCAGGAGTTGCCCTGGTACTGGTATGGGTTTGACTCTTTTGCTTTTGCCATGGTGATGGTGGCACTGGTGCCAGGGTTGCTGGCTTTCCTTTTTGGCTGGCTGGCTTTCCGTTCAAGGGTGACCGGTGTTTATCTTTCCATCATAACCCAGGCTCTGACCTATGCCCTGATGCTGTTGTTCTTTCAGAATGACTTTGGCTTTGGCGGTAATAATGGCCTGACTGACTTTAAGGATCTGCTGGGTTTCAGCCTGCAAAGTGATAGCACCCGTGTTGTTCTTCTGATCAGTTCTGCGTTGGCGCTGACACTGGGGTATCTGGTGTGTCGCTGGCTGGTGAGCAGCCGTTATGGCCGGGTGCTGGTGGCCGTTCGGGATGCTGAGAGCCGAGTGCGCTTTATGGGCTATCGGGTTGAACACTACAAACTGGTGGCCTTTACTCTGTCAGCGGTTCTGGCCGGTATTGCCGGTGCCCTTTATGTTCCTCAGGTTGGCATTATTAATCCGGGTGAGTTTTCTCCCATTAATTCCATTGAGCTGGTGATCTGGGTAGCTGTCGGTGGTCGTGGAACGCTCTATGGAGCTGTGATTGGTGCCGTCGTCGTTAACTATGCGAAAACCTGGTTTACCGGGGTCATGCCAGATGCCTGGTTGTTTGCCCTGGGTGCCCTGTTCGTTATTACCACGCTCTGGTTGCCTAAGGGTCTGGTAGGGCTTTATCAGCAGATAGCGAGCTTTATTACTGAACGCAGGAATCAGCAGAACAACCGGATAGAGAAAACGGAGTTAGTGGATCATGGTTGATAAGCATATACCCAATGACACCTTACTCTATCTCAACAATATCACGGTCAGTTTCGATGGTTTCCGGGCATTGAATGAGCTCTCATTTATGGTTCGCGAAAAAGAGCTGAGTGCGATTATCGGCCCGAACGGTGCCGGCAAGAGCACCATGATGGATGTGGTAACCGGCAAAACCCGGCCTGACTCTGGCGAGGTGTTTTTCCATGGCGAAGTGGATCTTACCCGGTATGACGAAACCGAAGTCGCCAATATGGGGATTGGCCGGAAGTTTCAGAAGCCATCCGTGATTGAAAGCCTGACGGTCTGGGAAAACCTGGAGCTGGCCCTGGCTGGACGTCGAACGCCTTTTGCTTCCATGTTTGGTGCTCTCAGTTCAAAAGGTGCCAGAAGAATCGATGAAGTGATGGAGCTGATACGACTGTCAGACCGTAAAGCGTGGTTAGGGGCATCATTGTCCCATGGACAGAAACAGTGGCTGGAAATTGGCATGCTGCTGTTGCAGGAGCCGCAGTTATTACTGGTGGATGAACCGGCGGCAGGTATGACGGATGAAGAAACCTTCAGAACCGCTGACCTGTTAAGAGACCTTGCCAGAGAGCGCAGTGTGGTTGTGGTCGAACATGATATGGCGTTTATCCGGGCGCTTGAGTGTCCAGTGATGGTGCTTCATGAAGGCAGTGTGCTGGCATCGGGTTCATTGGACCATGTTCAACAGAATCAAAAAGTCATTGACGTTTATCTTGGTAGATAAGGGGAGGTAGTTGTCATGGAAGGGATGCTGGAAGTACAGGGCATTGATGTTTTTTACGGTGCCAGTCAGGCTCTGAAGTCGGTAACCATTGAAGCTCGCAAGGGCAAGGTCACCAGCGTAATGGGGCGTAATGGCGTTGGAAAAACTACCCTTATGAATGCTGTCGCAGGTCGGGTAACACCAGCCTCTGGCAAGATCCTGTGGCAGGGGATGGATATTGCCAGCAGCCCTTCTCACTCAAGAGCGCGGAATGGTATTGCCTATGTTCCCCAGGGGCGGCAGATTTTTCCGTTACTCACGGTACAGGAGAATCTGGAAACCGGTTTTGCCTGTCTGCCCCGCTCAAAGCGACGGATTGATCCGGAAATTTTTGATCTCTTTCCCGTACTTCAACAGATGCGTCATCGCCGGGGAGGCGACCTGTCCGGCGGCCAGCAACAGCAGCTGGCCATTGCCCGTGCACTGGTAACCCAGCCGGAGCTGTTGATTCTGGATGAGCCTACAGAAGGCATTCAACCTTCCATTATTAAAGATATTCAGTCGGTGATTGGTCTGCTCCGTGACCGGGGTGAGATGGCCATTCTGCTGGTTGAGCAGTTCTTTGAGTTTGCCCGTGACCTAGCGGATACCTTTGTGGTGCTGGATCGGGGGGAGGTTGCTCTGGAAGGCACTGGCAACGCTATGGATGAAGCCGCAGTGCGTCGTTTAATGACTGTGTAGAGTTACCTTGTAAATATTCTTTTAGCTCGTTGGGTAGAGGCAGTAATTTAACTTTTTTTGTAAATAAATGATCCCGAGGGCTGCTGTTCAGGAGTTGTCGGATCTTGTTGCGGCAAGTATTTTTCAATTGATTAGATTTTGAAAACCTGGAGAGAGTAACCCTTTTAGGAGGGTTAGCTAGGAGTTTGAGTATTTCACCGTACTTTAACTTATCTTCTTCGGTTTCCGCTTTTTTTTGTTTTTCTATTGCGTAATCTATTGGGGTTTTGCGTATTGAGTCTTGTAGATCCATATTTGCTCCAAACTTCAGCAGGGTTTTAACGCACTCAGGGTATCCATACAGTATGGCAAAGAAAAGAGCTGTTCTTTGGCATGTAGAGCGAAAATCAAGGACTGCTCCAGCATGAACTAACAATTCAACAACATCATTAGAACCATATGAACAGGCGACAACTAATGGAGTTAGATACATGTTGTTTCTTTGGTTTATATCTGCTCCAGTTTTAGTGACCAGCACTTTGGCCAATTCCATATTTCCTGATACACATGCATACATAAGAGGAGGATTTCCTGCTATATCTTGATGATCTTGATTTGCTCCATGCTGGTATAGATTTTGAATGTCCGAGCTACGGACTACGGAGTTTTCTCATCACTGCTATGTTTAGGGGGGGTAAATTCAAACTGTTCGGAATGTTTGGGTTTGCATTTAATTCTAATAACTCTCTTGTCAAAGGAGTATTCATAAAATAGGTTGAAATAGTCAGAGGAGTATTTTTCATACAGTCCTGTGCATTGATTCCATTTCTGTCATTAATATTTATTGAAATCAATCGAGGGGTGTCGCGAATATCAGTTGCAGAGCGATTCCTGAAAGATACTTGATGACCTCTGGTTGTATCTACTTCTGCAAATTGCGAGTATAAATCTGTCGAGAAACCACACTCTAAAAGCTGTCGTGCCATGGTTGGATCATCATGATTGATTCTTAAGTTGTGAGGAATGTACTGTGACATAAAATGTTTAAGAACCAACCCGATCGTATGTCCATTCCAAGTGGGTTGATTAGCTTGGTGTTGTAACGTTCCTGGTAGGTCTTGCTCTAATGTTCTAATACCAATTGAATTTTCTAACTACTGTATAACTGCCCAATCACGGGAGCACAGACTGAACAGTCGACCAGCTTCGCTGCAAAGGTTATTCCAAGCTTCACAGCAACAATCTACAATATTTTCATAACCTGAAAATGCTTTGTTTGATAAGTCATGCTCCCGCATCCACTCCCATAGCCTTTCTGAGCTGTTTAACTCCGGTGCGAATGGT
>NZ_LUKQ02000469.1 GCF_001647025.1 Endozoicomonas atrinae | reverse complement strand
AGAGTCAGCTTAGTAAAATATTTAACTTTCTGGAACTATCAGACTTGCAGACCACCCCAAAAAGCTATACTTAACGACAGGTCATTTTGGACTGGTGTTTTGAGGACTTTTTACGCCGGTGATGACAAGAAGTTCTTTCAGGATATTCTTAATGGAGAGTTTCTTGCGTTGGAAGCCCTTGAAAAACTGGCCAGCGCGGTCGGTATGGCCATGGCTGAGCGTGAATCGTATGAGCCAGAACCGGGAGCTCAGGCTTACAGTGCCTATATGGCCTGGCTCTGTCAATATGGTTCCGATGCAGAAGTGGCGGGGGCATTGTCCATTAATCTTGCGACATGGGGAGCTGGCTGCGCGCGAATGGCAAGAGCGCTCCAGAATCTTTACGGTTTTAAAGAGCCAGACCTTTTGTTTTTTTCCCGGTTTGCCGAATCGCCTGTGGAAGTAGGCAGTACGGCTCTGGCCATTATTGATAGAGGGTTAAAAGAAGGTATCGCACCACGACGCATTCGGCGTTCCGTTCGCATGTTACAGGGTTATGAGCTGTTATTCTGGGATACGGTTTACAAACTGAGTGTTGGAGGAGAGTCAGGTTGTTGAGCACGGTATCTTTTATACTGACAGTAATGGAGCATGGCCGAATTCATGCAGTCGGCGCTGTTTAGTTTCAAAGTACTCCAGGGCTTGCCTCTGTTTCCAGCATTTTGTATAGGTTCTAATAGCCTGTTTACTTCAGAGTATGGATAAATGCGCCGATTACACTCATTAATCTTTCGCTGAAAATAGCCGGATAGGTAATGATGAGCGCAGATATACCTCCAAAAGATCGCCCTGAGTGGATAGCCATGGCTAAGGGGCAGCACGCAATGAAGAAGTACGTGCTGCAGCTGCAAATCGATAGAATCAGTAAAAAGATGGAAGCCAATGAGATGACCATCGCAGATGGTGTGGACTACCTGTACGAGTACTTTTCCAAATACCCGAAAGGCTTTCGCAGTGACCTTGAGGAAGTGTTCAAAAGCTGGTGAGGCACAACCCTACGGAATGGTTAATCGTAAGAAGGATTTGTCATGAAAAAATTACACACATTGGAAGAAGTCTCCTCGATGATTGAGCAGGGTCGGTTGTTATCGCTGGCAGGAGATGAGCAAATTATGTCCAGGCTGCCAAAAGGGCAGTGGGTTGCTGGCAGTACCCCCTATTTTATGGACGAACAGCAGGGTAAGTTTGAACAGGATGCCATCTATGTTGATGACTTTTCAGACTTTGCAGTAGATCACAAAATTATTGCATATACGCCGGAAACCATTGCGTCGATTACCAAAGATCGTTTTGACAATGGTTTCACTTTTCTTGTTATTCCTGCTTTTTCCGAGGTTCACTCGGACTATGCACTGCGTGCCGGTGATTTTGAGAATATTTATGACAGTCCGGTTCTTGGCTGGGTTTCAGGTATAGACCTTGACTCGGAAGATAAACCCACTGTCTATAACGGAATCACTGGTGAAAGCTCATCAGCGTTTGCCATTGCCCTGCATGTAAGGATTCCTGATGGAAAAATGGCTCAGTTGGAGATTCTTAATATTCACAGCCAGGATCCCACCAGCCCGGTCATTGAATTTGAGGAAGACAGTTTCAGTGCTCAGGAATGCTTGATTGATGGTAAAAGGCTGAACTTTGCCCAATACATCACTGAAAATACGATTGATATCAAGTCCCCTATCACCTGCAGCTATGGGGGCGCGGTAATCAATGTTTGTGTAAAAGAGGTGGATACAGAAAGTGGTCGGGTGGACTTTTATGCTCCAGTCTTCAAAGGCAGACAGTATAAATTTGCAACCCCCATGGCCAATTATGCTGATGAATTTACCAGACAGCTACCAGAAAAGAATGAGAATATAGCGTTTTCCTGTAACTGTATTCTGAACTTTCTTTATGGCGAGTTGAAAGGTAAAAAAGCAGGTTTTCCTGGTCCCATCACTTTTGGTGAGATTGGTTATCGCCTGTTGAATCAGACCATGACCTACTTGGAAATAGTGGATATCGATTGATGTATGAAGATTGAGCCAGTATTGGCAGTCGTTCAGGGGAATGTAATTTAAATTGTGTAAACGCTTGTCGTTAATACTCCAAAATGGAGAATAACAATGAGCGTTGAAATCAACGAAAAACTGGTAGATCAAATAGCCAGTCAGATTAAAACTCAGGATGATC
>NZ_LUKQ02000468.1 GCF_001647025.1 Endozoicomonas atrinae | reverse complement strand
AAATATTTTCAAAAATAAAAATAAAACGATAGGAGTATTTGGATTCATATCCCAATATAAGAATTTCCTACAGGTTGTTAAAGTAAGTATAGAGAATGATTATAATCTTATTATAGCAGGTTCAACACACCCAACTTCCATTAACTATGGAATTCAAAATGCAAAAAACAACACCGCAAAAGAAATATCCAATGAAATCTTAAAACGAAAAATTAAAAATTATTACATAAAAACAGCACCTGATGATAAACATCTCATCTCTTTAATTAGAGAAGTCGATATAGTTATTATACCCTATCTAGAAACTGGCCAATCAGCTAGTGGCATTGCGAGCTTAGCTATACAGTATGGTAAACGTGTAGTATTTTCTGATACTGAGCTAGCTACCGAGCTATCTCGTTTTTTAAATAAAAAACCGGTTCTTTTTGATGTAAATTCCGATGCCAGTCTGGCATCTGCAATAGATGACACACTTAATACCTATAATGAAAAAGAAATTATTTTCAACGGATATAATTTCTCATCAAATATTAATTCTTATTTATCATCCTTGGAAATAAGTGAGGTATCTTCATGACCAAGGCATTGATTACTGGTATCACAGGGATGGTTGGTTCACATCTCTTAGACTATCTGATGAAAAACACTGATTGGGAAATCTATGGAATGTTACGTTGGAGATCTCCTCTTGATAACATCAGGCAACACATTGAGAATATAAACAAGAAAAACAGAATAAATTTAGTTTATGCAGACCTTAGAGACACTATGTCGGTAGATCATGTGATAAAAAAAACAGTACCCGATTATGTATTTCATTTAGCAGCCCAAAGTTACCCAAAAACCTCATTTGAAAGCCCACTAGATACACTTGATACAAATATTCAGGGTACAGAGAGATTACTTGGTTCGTTAAGAAAATATGCAAAAAGTGCAAAAATTCATGTTTGTGCCAGTTCAGAAGTCTTTGGTCGCGTATCAAAGGAAAAACTACCCATAAATGAAGAGTGTACCTTTCATCCTGCATCACCTTATGCAATATCAAAAGTAGGAACAGACTTAATTGGTCGCTACTATGCTGAAGCATATGGTATGTGTGTCATAACAACTCGAATGTTTACTCATACAGGTCCACGGCGAGGGGATGTATTTGCTGAAAGCAGTTTTGCAAAACAAATAGCAATGATTGAAGCTGGGCTGATTAAACCTATTGTAAAAACAGGCAACCTTGACTCACTAAGGACATGGTCCGATGTAAGAGATGCTGTTAGAGCATATTATATGATGCTCACAATTAACCCTACACCTGGAGAATATTACAACATTGGTGGGAATTTTACCCTTTCCATCCGAGAGATGTTATCGAAACTCATTCAGCTATCAAAACACAGTGGCATTACAATTGAAACAGACCCAGAAAGACTTAGACCAATTGATGCCGACCTTCAGGTTCCTGATACAAGGAAATTCCAAAGCCATACCGGATGGCAGCCAGAAATAGATTTTGGAACTACCATGCTTGATCTCCTCAATTACTGGAGAGAGAGAGTTAAGTCCGAGAAGTCATTTTTAACAAGGTAGACAAGTGAAACATATTTTAGTGTTGACATCTATCCATGGTGACCAACCAATTCTGGATAAAATTCGTCATGGTGTTGAATCAAATCACTGGCACTGTGTTATTGCGGGGGACACCATATCAAAGCCAATAAGAAGTAGTGATTCTTTGACCTATTACTCGATACTTGATCAGTTGTCCAGTCATTATTCCTATGCTAAGGCGGCACCAACACGGAATTATTGTAGGAAAAATTTAGCGTATCTTAAGGCAATTGAAATGGGAGCAGACGTTATTGTAGAGACAGATGACGATAACTATCCTTATGATAGTTTTTTCACCAATAGAATAGATAAGATAGCTCTTAAAACAGTAAGCTATGAAGGTTTCGTTAATATCTATAACTACTTTACTGATGATAAAAAAATATGGCCAAGAGGGTTTAGCCTAGAGGATATAAAAAACAATATTCCTAGTTACAAAGAATTACCTATAGAGTATAAATACTGTCCTATCCAAAATGGATTAGTAGATGTCATCACCGATGTAATAAGTCTTCAAAACACCAGTTTAATTTGACCTCCCGATTAACCCTTTTCTGGCCGATTGTTTTCCTGTTGGTATCAAGCAGGGAGCAGCGCCATGACCAATCGAGAGGAC
>NZ_LUKQ02000467.1 GCF_001647025.1 Endozoicomonas atrinae | reverse complement strand
TGACCGATCGCCGATGGTAGTGTGGGGCTTCCCCATGTGAGAGTAGGTCATCGCCAGGCACCACTATTTACCTTGAGCTCGCTCAAGGCTGCAAACCCCGATAGAGCAATCTGTCGGGGTTTTTGCTATGTGTGGTGAAAAACTATAGAAAGGGAAATGAGATCACGGCAAACATTTTGAAGATGCCCATGATCAGGCTCATCAACATTGCCCAGCCAAAGTTCTTGATCTCAAATCCATCAACCAACTTGCTGGAGAAAATAATGATAGAGGGTGGTGAGAGTATTAAAAGAAGGAGGTATTAGATAACAGAACAAAAGAAGATTTTAGTATTTAATAATTCATCTCAGTATTCGAAGAAGAAAATGAATTTTTTAAAAATAGTAGCAAATATTTTTCTGCGATTCTTAAGTTGATTAATAGAATTTTTTGAAAAAAAATAAGGATTAAAAGCCTAAGGTTGACTATTCATCTAGAATGACAAATGGTATTTGACGATATAAACAGTTTTTCATTTATGACTGGTTTGTATTCTCGAAATAAACCATCTTCTGTCTGTCCTACTTGTGTTGTGTATCGGAATGATAACCTCCAGGAAGATAAATCCAGCTTGGTTTGCCAGTTTGGTTCTGTATCCATTGGTGTTGTTAATTATTGCAAATTTCACCATCCATATACTGCCAATAAAAGCTGGAGCAGAGCAACAACAAGTCATTCGTCTTGGTACTCTGAATTTAGGTTCAGCGGCCATTATTTACCTTGGTAATGATCGTGGTTTTTTTCAGAACCAAGGCATCAGTCTGGAGGTCATTACATTTGAGACTGCTCAGCAGGTAGCATTTGCTGTTGCATCAGGCCAGGTTGATATAGGGGTAGCGGGCATAACTGCTGCTCTTTACAATCTGGCGGGACAGAATAAATTGAAAATCATAGCTGGCAGCATTCGGGAAAAGAAAGGTTGGCCTGCAAATGTTTATTTGGTTTCCAATACACTTTGGGGGAGTGGTATTCGTCATCCATCAGAGTTGCGAAATATCAGTTTTGGGGTTACTGATATTGGCTCGACCCCTCACTATATGATGGCAATGCTTTCTGAAAAATATAATTTGAACTTGCTGGAAGGAAAAAAATTTGTACCACTTGGGTCAGTCACTGCTATGAAATCAGCCCTTACCAGTGGCCGGATTGATAGCGTGGTTTTGCCAGAATATATTGCTCATCAGGTGGAGTGGATGGGGCAGGGGCATATCATTGGTTATGTTGGTGATGAAACCCCTTGGCAGATAACTGGAATATTTGCTTCCAGTAAAATATTAAAAAACCACAGGTTACTAGTGAGAAGGTTCTTAGCAGCATCAACTGACTCGGCTAAGATTTATCGCAAGTTTTTTATTGACGAGGCTAGCAATGGCCCTGAAGACTTTGAGGCAGAGAAAGTCAAGGCTGCTATTGCAATTGGCAAGTTTATAAAGCCGGTTCTGAGCCCGGAAGAAGTGATTCGATACCCCGTTTATATTGATGCTGATGGTGAGCTGGATATGGAGAGTATAAAAAGGCAGATAAAATGGTATCAGGATAATAATATGGTTAAGAGGGGTGTCAATCTGCAGAATGTAATTGATATCGAACTGGTAAAACCCCTTCAGAAAGGCTAGTGGTTATTGTGCTGGAATTTCAAAATGTCACTTTCAGCTATTCAGATGTTGTTGTCATAGAAAGACTGAGTTTGAACTTTGTAGATAATAAAGTAACGGCTATTATTGGCCCTTCTGGCTGTGGGAAAAGTACTGTTTTTAAACTGATCTCAGGCTTACTTGAACCATCTTCTGGAATGATTAACTGTGATTTTTTCAGAGAAAGTATCAGCTATGTTTTTCAGGATTATCGCCTTCTCCCCTGGCTCAGTGTTTATGAAAATGTGGCAGTAGGGTTGGCGAGATCTGAGGGCTGCCATTCAGATAGAGATGGGCTTATTAAATCTGTCCTTTTTCTAGTCAATATGAGTTCTTGCTCTGCAATGTATCCTTTTCAACTATCTGGTGGAATGCAGCAAAGAGTTGGTTTGGCAAGGGCTCTGGTTTCAAAGCCTGAGCTGCTGTTGATGGATGATGTCATCACCGGCGTAAAAAGTCCTCAAAACACCAGTCCAAAATGACCTGTCGTTAAGTATAGCTTTTTGGGGTGGTCTGCAAGTCTGATAGTTCCAGAAAGTTAAATATTTTACTAAGCTGACTC
>NZ_LUKQ02000466.1 GCF_001647025.1 Endozoicomonas atrinae | reverse complement strand
ATCAACATCATTAAAACCTTCGGGTAGCTGTGGTCGACGAGACATCTGTTCTAGATAATGCATGGTAATGATGCCTAAGCATAGTTGGCGGCAGCTTAAGGATTTAGAAAATGCGATTGGTATCACTCATCCCCGATGCCTCACGGCGCCATCGAAGGGGCGTGGGTGTTCAAACCCTATGCCCGATTGCTGCTGGCGGATGGCAGCAAGACGGAGGTCAGGAACGCCCTTTACCAGGGGGCCAGCAATACCACCACCTTTACCAGGGGCGGTGTGGACCAGGTGAAAAAGGTCATTCTGAAAGGGCGGGTTGCCAGCCAGCGTTCCACCGGCAGTGGCGGCACCTGGCAGAACCGTAAGGTGACCGTGACCCTCCGGTATCGGCAGCAATGGGGGGAGTGGTTCGACGGGGAAACGGTGGCGGTGGACATCGACCAGTTCACTACCCACGACATCGAACTCAGCCAGACCATGAGCCAGGGCAGTTATGAGGTGGGTCTGTATTTTTTAGCGGAAGACCGTGAGGGTACGTTCAACAGCGGCAGCGTTACCTACGACTACCGGGATGAGAACAAGATCGCTAACCCCTACCAGAAAACCCTCAGCCCTTCCGGTTCAGCCCAGACCTTCCGGCACACCTTATCTATTGGTAACCCGGAAATCGGTTCGGGGTGGGAGATCAACCGGATTTTGTATTTCGCCAAGGTGGATATACGGCTGGAGGTCAGAAACCTTTATCGCTATGACAGCAAAGCCTGGGGGCAGGATAAGGTAAAAGGACGGGCCAGAGTGCGACTCCCCAATGATCGGGGCGAATACAACACCTACGAGAAAACCACGTCCGATGACTACTTCAAAGAAACGTGGGAAGTCACCCGGTTTACCGATATTTCCATGCGCTGGGAGGATGTGGTTCACAAAGACGGCAATATCTACCCGGAAGTGGAACTCTGGGCAGAAAGGGCCGGATATGACGGACAGTCACAGGCTGGCAGTTTTTACGAGCCAAACTACGTTCCTACCAGCCTGGCTTATGTTCATATCCGCGACATTGCGGCCACCATCTATTATCAGCGGGCACAGCCAGTGAGTGATGCCCCCCTGAACCACTTCTACTGGGACACCACCGCTTACGACCTCGGTGCCACCGATGTCAGTGTATCCGACGCCATTATCCACTGGACGGCTACCGGCGAATAAACGGCCACGGGCGAATAAACAGGAGACTCACCATGGGAATGACACGTTCACAGGGATTCACCCGTCGGGGAATACCGGACTCTGGCATGAGCTATGGCCTGACCGGCAACAGCGCTTACCAGAAAAGTCTGGACCAGATGGGGAGCTTCAATACCTTCTCTCTGGGGAGCAGCAACAACCGCAACAGCAGCAACGGTTACGGGCTGCCGGACATTGCCCCACGTTACGCCTACGACGACAGCGAGCAGCGTTACCAGCTCAATATCGACGCGGCCACCGATGTGGCAGACAAACTCAAAGACTACGGCGACAAACTGTTTGATGTGTTCGACAACTACCAGCCCAACTTCCAGTACCTGGGCGACAACGCCACGGTGTCGGACGCCCAGCTTGAGAGCCGGTTGGGGGAGGCGACCAGCGACTATCAGGCCAACGCCGACCTGCAACAGTCGGAGTACGAACGGGACATGCGCCGGATGGGCGTAAATCCCAATTCGGCACGGTTTGCGGGTTTTGGTACCAGTAACGCCCTGCACAAGGCAGCGGGACTCTCGGCCATCCAGAATCAGGTGCGGGACACCGCCAGAGAGGAGAGCTGGAACCGCAACCTCGATGTGGCGGAGCTGGGGCTGGATACCGCCAAAACCGCCACCGATGGCCTGAGCAGTGCGGCCAGTGTCTACAAACTGGCAGCGGATATGTTCACCGACAATAAGATCAAGTACGACCAGCTCAATGAAGCCGCCCGTCAGTACGATCTGGGTTATGGCTTCAAGCAGGACGAGATGAAACTGCAAGCCCAGAACCAGGTGTTTAACCAGGCGGCGAACCGTTGGCAGAACGGACTGGTGCAGACCTACGAAAACAACGGTAAATGGAATTACCGCGAGTCGTTTGATTACGAGTATTAATCCACAGGGTCAGGGAGGATCACCATGTACATCGGATCGGACGGCAGGGTTTACCAGAACAAGTTTGAGTCAATTGGCCACGGCACCAAAGTACCCGGTTACGCCGATGAACAGTACGCCATCAACCAG
>NZ_LUKQ02000465.1 GCF_001647025.1 Endozoicomonas atrinae | reverse complement strand
GTAAACGGCTGAAGTCGGCAAGATCATCCTGAGTTTTAATCTGACTGGCTATTTGATCTACCAGTTTTTCGTTGATTTCAACGCTCATTGTTATTCTCCATTTTGGAGTATTAACGACAAGCGTTTAAACAATTTAAATTACATTCCCATGAAATGCAAGCCCCCAGAAGAGACAATGTGTATACCGTCTGGACCAAAGGGGAGCAATCACAGTCAATCCACTGATGATACCCAGAGGAAGAAAATTATAGAGTTCATGAACGGTGAGATGATTGATTTCACCCAATGCGAGATAGCTGGAAGATATGTAAGTGAAAGGCCAGAAAACCAACAGCAATATAAAAATAACAATGCTTTTTAAACTTGTCATGATCTTTTCTCTACTGCTGACCAGAGAAGTAACTCAGCAAGGTGTTCTCATATCAGTCAGCCTGTTATTCATGATAAAAACGTTGGCAATCTTACACCAAGCAATTTTCCCACCAACATAACTGAAATCAATAAACTGGTTACTTAGGGGGCGTTCTCAATTAGCCATGAGTCCAGTTGATCACTCATGCATTCAGGCAATACCCAAAGGGCATAAAGGCGAACGGTGCAGGGCATGGTGGTTCCATGTTCAAGCCGTTCAACACAGCATGAATGCGTGTGTGATCAACCCGGAGGGCCACCCATGGTTTGTGCCATTCTGCGTTGCTCACTACTTATGTGGAATAACCACACTTCGTAGTTCACGCCTTGCCTGACACAAACCATGGGTGGCTGGTCACATGTCTAATTGAGAACGCCCCCTAGGAATATGAAACACTTTTCCCTGGATCTCGCTGTCTCCCCCGCGACTCAAGGCAACACTATGGTGGTATTTTGAAAGGATTGGCCTTTATGCCATTCAGGGTATTCTTGCAATGCCACGCTTCGTAGCCCTTGAAGGAAGTATGACAGGAAGCCCTGACTCGTTGAGCTTGCAATAAAACGTCAACAGAATCTGGAGAAGTAGCAAAGGATGGAGTCATCTGTAAGATGATGGGGCAATAAGAGAAAGCCACAACGCTTGGACTCGGAAAAACCCGGTACCCGCATAAGCAGGTACCTGAGGAAATGGCTGAAGTCCTTAACAGCCAAAGACAGCATATTAAAACCAATTATTGCCCTGGTGGTGGCATCAACCCTTCTGGAAATTCCATATTATTGGGTATCTGCATCTGCTGCATTACCTGATTGATAGACTCTCTGATGCTGTCAATCATTGCCTTATAGCCAACATCAAAGCCTCGGTAAAAAGCAAGCTCTGTATTCTTCAGGTCTCCTGAAGGTTGAACAATAGCAGGCTGCTTTCCTTCTGGGTTTTCCCCTCCAAAAAATGCTTCCATGGAAGTTGGTACGGTCAAAGCAACACGCCCACCAGTCATATAGCCATCGATAAATCGCCCCTTAACAAAGGGATTACCATCGCTACCCGCCCCACTGGAGCGATAGGCATCTGCCGCTTCACACCAGCGATCTTTATACTCACTGGCTAAATCAGTGGAGCCACAGTTGTACTCAAACACACCCATGGCGTCTGTAATAGAAAGATAACCATCACGATACCCCATGTCATATGCTGGCTCAGGCTGGCTATCGACACCAAACAGACCCAACTTGCTATCATCAGCCTGACTGGCCTGAGCATAACCTTCGCGGAATCCTTTAAGATAAATCAGAAAATCATCAGAACTGGGGGACTGACCTCGCTTTTCGAACTGCTCCTTCGCTTCACACCAGGTTTGTTCCAACACGCTTATTTTGCCAAGATTACTGCAGGAGTAGGATTCAGCTCCTTTTTCGACACTGGATAGGTCTTCATAGACTACCGTTGACACCTCTGGACATTCAGGCGCTTTATTACAGCCCTGCAACATGGCCAGAATTGTAACTACTGGCAAAAATGCCGCCAGAAAATACTTCCGCATTTAATTGCTCCTTTCCAGAAACTGATGAACTTGTTATTCAGTACAGTTTTGACGGGACTGAATAAATATAGTTCAGTTTTTTTTCAGGTTTTGGCGGAATCAAGAGCCTGTAAATAATTCTGTGTAAACGCCACCAAAACTATTACTCCTTGAACCGGTCAGGAAACATAATTTCAAACCGGTTCATGGCTGCTTTCCAGTTCCTGATCGGCATGGTCCATTTCTCGGAAGCTTTTTCCATGGCCAGATAGATTACCTTCATGACTGACTCATCAGTCCGAAAAATCTTCCGGTTCTTGATCGCCTTACGAATGACGC
>NZ_LUKQ02000464.1 GCF_001647025.1 Endozoicomonas atrinae | reverse complement strand
CTTTGATACCAGAAGAACGACTGATGGATTCGAGAGAGATAGCCATTACTTCACCTCCTGAGAGGCGGTTGCCTTAGAAAGGCTCTCTTTTTTTTTAATGATGAAAATGGAACTCAGGGCAACAGCGTAGAAATGCGATTTACCCATTCCAGCGGAGCCATGCTTTAGGCACAGAGGGATTTCTCTTTTCTTGTCTTCCATTACTGATCCTCCAACCGTTCAAACTTAACCGACACCTTTTTCGGTTTGGTCGTTACCGCCTCAGCGACGATGTTGTATTGGGCAGGATCGAGGCTCTGTAGGCTCTTGAGCTGTTTGATGTTGAGCTCTACCTTTGTGCGTACCAGGTTGTTTGCGAGAGAGGCCGGGAGACTGTCTTTTATCTCCCCCCACTTTTTCTCATCGAGGATTCGGGTATACCCGGCAGAGGTTGTGACCTTGTAGTAATCCCCCTTCAAGGTATGACTACCCTCGTCTTTGACACCGACGACCTCACTTAACTGCTGCTCAATGGCGAGGCGGTGATCCCTTGCGTTTTGCTCTGCAATTTTGGCTCTCTCTAACTCGTAGGCGAGTTTGTCCAGCCGTGAAGCATCATTGCTTTCGGACATAGCAATTTCCCTTTGTTGTGGTTGTTGTGGTGGTCTAGCGGCTAGCTGGTGGGTTCACCTTCGAGGTGATTGATGAGTTCAGGGACTTCTTGGATATGAATACTGTGTTCGCCACCCGATATATCAATCAACAGTCCATTAACGGTAAATCGACCGGGTAATTCATGAGGTGTTGATTCTTGGAGGTGGGTAATCATGTTAAACAAAATGGATCTGTCTAGATTGGCTTCTTTCTGTAGTTCTTTGGATTGCTGAATAAGAAGTTTTTGCTTACGTTCCAGTGCCAATATCTCGCTGGCTTTTTTGCCGATGAACTTTCCTTGCTCAAATTGGTTATCCATTACACGACTCTCAATTTACTGTTTATTTAACTCTGTTTTACTTACCCTGCATTGATAATTATTTTTAGTCAACATCGCCATTAATTTTTTTTGACCAGAAAAATAAAAGTTAATGTGAGAGCGTTTCATTTATGCGAGGGGGATATCAGAAAGGAAAGCAGGTAATAGACAGGTTTAAGTCGAAAAAAAAGGCAGGAAAATCTGCCTTAAATTTTTATTTGAGAGAGCTTAGAAAAAATGCACTGCGCCGACAGCCCGGCCAATAAAGTTGTCTTTTACAACCTCCAAGAGGGGAAACCGTGAGTTAGAAAACATGAGAAAAGACTGATTGTTCATTTCATCATAAACCCCAAGAACTGGCGCATTGTCTTGAAATAGGCAGAGCTTGCCGACTTCCAAGGGGGTATCGGGATCAATGAATATCGGGCTACCATTCGGGATCGGGGGATAATTATTGATGGACGAATCCATTGCAGAGCCGTTCATCGTGAAATAAAAAGACCTCTCACCGCACACGGCAGGACAGAGTCGCCACTTCGCATCTGCGGGCGCAACACCCGTTAACAGCCAGCCAGAAACTTCCTCGAAAGTTTGTAGGTGCGGGATAGTCCGTCCCTTTTGATCGTCCTCTTTTGCGCCTGTTGCGAGATATTCAGGGGAAACTTCGAGAATGTCAGCAATCCTGTACTGTAGCTTAATGGTATTGGTTTCTGTGAGTTCTCGCTTATTGTTTAACCAGAGCGAAACAGCGGCCTTGGTCACACCTAACCTGTCAGCAAGGATTTTCTGATTAATGTCCCTTTTTGCCATCTCCTTTTTGGTTCTCTCTCTCCAGTCCATCGCCTTGTATTCCTTGTTATTTATTCTGCCTACATTATCAGACGATTATCGTATTTAGTAAACACTAATGGACTAAATGAAATTTTTGTTAACTTACCCATTGACTCAAAAAACACCAGCCAGTAATAATAATTTCTCGCAAGTCAAAAATAATTAACTAAACGGAACTTGAGAGCATGGAAGATAAGAAAACACCGGGCGAGATTATTCGTGGATACCGGAATAAAAAAGGAATGTCAGTCACCGAGCTCGCTAAAAAACTGCATTGCTCAAAGTCTGAAATGTCCCTCTATGAGAACAATAAAAAACAGATTGGCAAGGCTCGCCGGTTGCTCTGGTCAACCCTAATTCCCGACTTCACCCCGGACATGCTGACCGCCGATGGACAAGAGCCTGTTGATGGATGATGCAGACAAGGCGGGTCAGTACCAAGAACGGGAAATGGAAGCCCTGCTGACCTGCTGAAAAGCCACCAGCAAAAGCGCCAAC
>NZ_LUKQ02000463.1 GCF_001647025.1 Endozoicomonas atrinae | reverse complement strand
GTGATAGCGATAGCGGGGATCGTGAGCCTCGGAGAACGGATGAGGGGTATTCAGCCTTTGAACTCGTCATGCTCCATGAGAACAAGCTCCGACTCATTGAAGTGATCAATGAGATTAAAAACGACCTCTCAATCACAGCGACAGAAGACGCTCTCATGGTGCTGGTGGATCGGTATGTATCACAAGAAGAAATACATTGATCAAAACGTCTATGACAAGACGCTAGAACGGCTCGAATACCTCTATCGGCTCTATGACGAAGTGATTGTCAGTTTCAGTGGTGGTAAGGATTCGACCGCTATGCTTCTCTGTGCCATTGATGTCGCTACCCGGCTCGGAAAGCTGCCCGTCAAGGCTGTCTTCTACGATGAGGAAGCCATTCACCCGCCAACCATAGAATACGTCGAGCGGATCAGAAACAGGCCTGATGTTGAACTCGAGTGGTACTGCCTCCCGATCAAACACCGCAATGCCTGCTCGAATGAGCAACCGTTCTGGCATTGCTGGCACCCGGAGGAAAAACACCTCTGGGTCAGGGATATGCCAGAGTGGGCGATCAGTGAGCATCCCCGGTTTAAATTCGGGATGAGTATGCAGGACTTCGGGCTTGCTCATTTCAGAAACACCAACAAGGTTGTTATCCAAGGTATCCGTACCGAGGAAAGTATCAGGCGTTACCGCTGTGTCGCCCGGAAGAAGCAGGACAACTACCTCTCGACACCAGAGAAGGGAGTCGCCTTCGCTTATCCGATTTATGACTGGTCATCGGCTGATGTATGGCGGTTAGTTAAGGTGAAAAACGAAGACTATAACCGGACGTACGACGTTGTTAATCGAACCGATCTCCATGCCAACCTCTTAGGCCAGAGAGTCTGTCCACCGTTCGGAGAGGAACCACTGAGGGGCTTATGGCTCTACGCTGAATGCTTCCCGGAAATGTGGGAAAAGATGATCCATCGAGTACCAGGTGCGGCAACCGCTGCCCGTTATGGCAACACGGAACTCTACTCGACAGGCTTTAAGCCTGACCAGACTTCATGGCGAGAGCATATCCAAAACGTACTCGATCAGTTTGATGATGAGTACAAGCGGATGGTTGCCAAGGAAATAAACGGGATGATCCGGTATCACAAGAATTACACCGACGATCCTATCCCGGAAGAAGAACCTCACCCGCTATCCGGTTGCTCTTGGAAGTTCCTCGGCAAGATGGCAGCGAGGGGAGACTTCAAAGGCAGGGTCAGTCAGGGAATGGCCTCTCAAGGTGAGAGGACAAGAAACAAGATCGGAATAACGCTCGAAGAGGCGAAAAGGATTTATGGCAAGAAGCAAAAAACCAAAGCATCAAAGCCAGCCGATAAGTGAAGTCGTCTGGCGGGATCGGAACGAACTCAAGCCGAACAATTACAATCCCAACCGTGTAGCCTCCACTGAATTAAAACTGCTCAAGATCAGCATTATCGAAGATGGCTGGACACAGCCTATCGTCGTAAACCCAGATCTCGAAATTGTTGATGGCTTTCACCGTTGGACGGTCTCAGGTGATGCGGACATTTCAACGCTCACTGATGGTCTGGTTCCGACGGTTATGACTACGCCCAAGGATGAGTCGAGCCAGAAGATGGCCACCATTCGCCATAACCGGGCGAGAGGGACACATGGCGTTCTCAATATGGCCGGTATTGTCCAGTCACTCGTAGAACAAGGCTTATCACAGCAGGAGATTATGGCTCGCCTGCAAATGGAGAGTGAGGAAGTCATTCGGCTTGCATCCCGGGTCGGAATACCCAAGAGCCAGCTGATTCAGGATGATAATTTCTCGCAGGCTTGGGAGGTCTGAATATGGCAATCGTTAACGAAGAATATGGCGCATATTACTTTGATGGCAAACAGCCAGAGACTAACCATAGCCGTAAGCATGATCTCTATACCTACACAGCCTATGCAGGGAAACATACGGTCACTGTAGCGAAAGGCGATTCTGTCATTTACCTCGGGCAGGATGCTTCTGTCGCTATGTGGTATGCGGGTCCAGTGGTGGTCGATTCGGAATACATGGCTGTCGTGATCCGGGGCTATCACTGCGGCAACAAGTCAATGGACTTGAAGCAGGCCGTAAACCTCCCCTATGTGAATGGCTGCGCTACCCGTCAGTTATTCCCACCGGAGAGAATCGGTGATCCGACATTCCAGCAACTCACCATTCCACCGTTTACTTCTGAGCAAGTGCATCATATTCATCCGACAACCCGGGTTGTTTATGTTCACTCTGGCCGTGGGTATTCCATCGTCGGGCA
>NZ_LUKQ02000462.1 GCF_001647025.1 Endozoicomonas atrinae | reverse complement strand
GACTGTAGTGATAAACTCTTCAACGGGCATGACTGAAACCTTCTTTTTTGCTTTTTACTGCTTTTAATAGCAGAAAGCAGGTTCAGTCATGTCTCCTTATGCAAACCTAAAAGTCGCACATGGCGTATAATTACTTTGTTTGATTTTTTTGTCATCAGCCTCTGTCAGCAGAAGCTGATGACAAGCACAATCTATTATAAACTCTCAGGACTACCTGATGTCTTGATGAGAGACTTGGACAGTTCCAATGCTGTATTGATACTCTCTATGGAAATGCGCTCGTTTGTGCCATGAATGGAGCCAGTGAGTTCCATATCCACGCTGAACGGGTGAAACCGGTAAATATTCTCTGAAACAGGTGCGTAGTGAGGACTGTCGGTGGTTGCTGTCAGCATACCAGGTACAACAACCGTTTCCGGCAGAACAGCGTTGATGGCTGATTTAACCTGCCCATAGCCAGGAGCATTCATGTCTGCAACGGGAGGACTGGTTTTCCAGTCCTCTGCAGAAATCTCAATGGATGAGTCATTAATCATCGCTTCTACATCCTTAATCAGCTGCTCAACTGGAGTACCAGGTAATAGACGAAAATTGACCTTTGCCTCGGCTTTCTGCGAAATCACATTTTCTTTGATACCTGCATTAATCATGGTAACTGCTGTCGTAGTACGAACCATTGATTGGCTTGTCTTATCTCCGGACATGACTGATAAGAGAACAGGCTTGCTCAGCCACTGGTTTCTCATCATGAAGCCCTGAATACCACCAATATGCTCTCCCATTACGTGCAGCATATCCGCCACAGGCTGAACCAGCTCAGCCTTGAATGGATTTTCATGAAGCGTTGTAAGCGCCCTGCTTAAATTGACAATAGCGTTGTCTTTAACAGGCATGGAAGAATGTCCTCCATCCCCTGTGGCTTTAAGCGTTAGCGTTACATAATTTTTTTCGGCCAGAGCAATCATTGCCAGTGGGCTTTCTGGCAACATTGGATGTCCATGGACAACCATGGCCACCTTCGCCAACAACATATTCAAAATTCAAGCCCTGATTCTTGAGGTAAGCAGCGATATTGGCAGCCCCATCACGACCGCCAATCTCTTCATCGTGACCAAAGGAAAATACCATGGTGCGCTCAGGGGCATAACCTTCTGCTAACAGAGCCTCCATCGCCTCAAGAGTTGAGATCACAGAAGCCTTATCATCCAGTGCACCACGCCCCCACAAATATCCATCAGCTACAATTCCAGCAAACGGTGCATACTCCCAGTCAACCTCTGTCCCTGGTTCAATTGGTACAACATCGTAATGGGAATCAAACAGAACGGGAGGCAAAGCTCGGTTATTGCCCTGCCAGATATATACAAGACTATAGTCAGCTATTATTTTTTTCTTCAGCTGACTGTGAACTCGTGGATAGGTGGTTTCCAGAAACTGATGAAAGTTGAGAAAGGCACCATAATCAATAGCATTGAGGTTCTGGTGGCTGATGGTCTGATAACGAATGGCTTTGGAGAGATTATCTACGATGCGAGACTCACTGCTGGCCTGCAATGAAATGAGCAGTATCAGGCCGGATAAGATGCGACGACAATACATCGAGCATTCCTTTTTTATTTAATTATTGTGCGACGAATAATATGCCAGTAGAAATAGGAGCTCAATGCATTGAGGTCAGAGTCGACCTCCATCTCTCCAGAAAGAATGGTTTAAAAACAAAAAAACCCCGACAGCATAGCTATCGGGGTTTTGTATTTTATGCCTGAAGATGACCTACTCTCACATGGGGAAGCCCCACACTACCATCGGCGATGCATCATTTCACTACTGAGTTCGGGATGGGATCAGGTGGTTCTAATACTCTATGGTCTTCAGACGAAACTGTTATCTTCGAGCTTGAAGCTCAGAGATTATAGAATTTGGTGCCTGGCGATGACCTACTCTCACATGGGGAAGCCCCACACTACCATCGGCGATCGGTCATTTCACTACTGAGTTCGGGATGGGATCAGGTGGTTCTAACCTTCTATGGTCGCCAGGCGAAACTTTAACAAGAGATCTTTATACCTCTTGTCTGGAATCCGTCTGATTTAAGCTAAATCTTGTTCTTGCTAAACACTCTTGCGTATGGCTTACGACCTCCAGGGATGGAGGAAGTACTTCAAATCGTCTGGAACGATTTCAGTAAATCGCTTTGGCGTTATATGGTCAAGCCGCACGAGTCATTAGTATTGGTTAGCTCAACGCCTCACAGCGCTTACACACCCAACCTATCAACGTCATAGTCTTTAACGGCTCTTCAGGGGTATCTA
>NZ_LUKQ02000461.1 GCF_001647025.1 Endozoicomonas atrinae | reverse complement strand
TTTACTCTCTGCAACCAGAATTCAGGGATGGTTTGAGATATCGACATGATGACCTCCATGATAACTGGAAGCCATGATTTCAGGCTGGGAAATTAGACGGAAGGACGTGGGTTTATTTGGCGCTTACATAGGACCACCAAGTTTTGAGATATATAGTGATAGCTATGGGCAATTCTCAGTAGCAGGTGACAAGGAACCAAAGTTAGTGGCATACAAAAACTTCAAGCCATTTCCTTTGGGAATTCTCTCTGAACCAGTTTTAATCTCTGGTGACTATAATCTATGGTCCATCATTAAAAAGGATAAGTCTGAAATCTATCAGGAAATAGTTTATGCATACCCAAACCCATTTAAGCCGAAGATTCAATACTATATTGCTCCTGTTTTAGGCCTATTATTCATTATTCTATATATTACTCGTAACTCTGACATTTCAGTGAGATGGAAGACTGCACTAGAGAAAGACTCTGCAATTGGATATAGAAGCTTCTTTGATTGGAGTAGTTTAAATTTTGTAAGACGATTTCATACAAAGAAATATCGGAAAATTGCATCCGAAAAAATCAGGATTAGTCGGGGTAAAGCCTTAAGAAAACTGTATACATTCATTTACGCTTTTCAAAGAAATGGACACACACCGGATTTACTCAATATAATCAATGAGATACAGTTAAATGGTTTTAATTCTGCAAACCTGATAGTAAAGTACAGTGATGAACTTCATAAAGACTTAACTAGCGAAGACATCATAAACAACATTGATAAACTATGTAATTATGGTCTGAAAGACTATCTCAACAATGTTGGGGGAAATCCAAAAGTTGTTGATTCCGTGATATATGATAGTAACGGTAGTATGGAAATATTTAAATTATCCTATTTTAAAAAAATGGAGGAATATCTTGAAAGTTTGAATAAGACCTGCAGTAATTCAGAAGACAAGCCTGAAGGTATTGAAAAAGCTCCAGATTCAATAAGATTTAATTTACCTGAAAGGTCTTTTTGCGAGTCATTTGTAAAAAATCAATTGACTACCAATATATCGAAAATTATCAGCCTGTTTGCTGGTGATGACATACTTACACTTTCTGAAGAAAACGATAGTGAAAAAGCAACGATTGAAATAGACTTTTGTTTCTTAGTTCCGAATTTTGAATTGATATATCCAATTCTAGAACAGATTACCTTTGGAACTACAAAATATGGTTTTAGCAGAATTTTTAATTTTAACATTGATGGGGAAGAAGTAAATTCCGGCCAAGATCATGTTTATTTCGACCCCTGTTTATTGTTTAAAATCAAAGCTGCCTTACCTAACGAAACCGAGAGCTATACAAAGTATACTTTTACTAATGCGCCACCTGACTATATATCCTTAAGTTTTAAAGAAAACTCGGATCATAGCAAAAAGAATATTTCAGAGATAGCATTCAAACAATATGGAGCACAATGTATAAACCAGTACATTTCAATATTATTGGGCAGTAATTTTGGTCTGTCACAGACGACAAATGATTATGATAAAGACAAATCTAAGGAGTTAGAGAATGCCTTCTCTGAACTTATCGAAACCATAGAATCATCGGCTTCTGAAGCGTTGACAGAAGAGTTAATTCTGTCATCAGTTGAAAATATATACTCCTCAAATAGAGAGGCAATCGATCTATTTGTTACAGATTTAATTAATAACTATTCTGATAGCACAATAGCTCGGTTTTTCATAGAAGATGACTTAGATATTTTGCCGGACGCCGTTCAACAAATAATACAATCAGCTCAGGAATATACTAATGAATAATTTTCTGATGTTCCTAATATTATTAACATTTACTATTAATGCAAACTCTAATTCTAAGGATCAAAAGTATGCTAAACAAGGTGCTAAATCTGCTCTGAAAAACTTTTTTTCATGGGTCGCTGAAATACCAGGAATAGATTATATTAATGCATCTGTTCGAAATAACGAATATAAGATCATTTCAATTAAGCAGAAGACTGGTACATTAAGATTACCGGATATTAATAAAACAGAGAGTGTTAGCATAATACCTATATACAGTAAACATCAACGATCTTTTATCCGTGATAATGGTGAAATAGTACACCCCGGATTTGTAGTGACTGATAATGCTGAATTACCTTCTGGTCGATATAGAATTCATGCTACAGGTAAAAATGTGGACCTACATCGTAAGCGCCAAATAAACCCACGTCCTTCCGTCTAATTTCCCAGCCTGAAATCATGGCTTCCAGTTATCATGGAGGTCATCATGTCGATATCTCAAACCATCCCTGAATTCTGGTTGCAGAGAGTAAA
>NZ_LUKQ02000460.1 GCF_001647025.1 Endozoicomonas atrinae | reverse complement strand
GCGTCATTCGTAAGGCGATCAAGAACCGGAAGATTTTTCGGACTGATGAGTCAGTCATGAAGGTAATCTATCTGGCCATGGAAAAAGCTTCCGAGAAATGGACCATGCCGATCAGGAACTGGAAAGCAGCCATGAACCGGTTTGAAATTATGTTTCCTGACCGGTTCAAGGAGTAATAGTTTTGGTGGCGTTTACACAGAATTATTTACAGGCTCATAACTATTGCTACTTCTGCCACTTCGAGGCACTCCATACGTATTAGTTAGACGCGCCAACTCCCATTTTTGCGAGCGATTTCCGTTATTTTTAATAATATCCAACCAAGCACTTAATTTCTTATGCTCAAATGGATTGGTTCCTGCATTATTTTGCTCAATTTGTCGCGCCTCCTTCAACACTGCATTCAATTTGCCACCCATCAAGGCAAAATATGCTTTTTCTAAAGAACGAACTCTATTTTTTGCCTGCTTTTTTCCGTAGACACGGCAGAAGTTCAAATTACAAAACATCCTGCTCAGCACATCAAAATCAATAAATTCCACATCTTTAAAACAGGACTCTGTTTTTTCCAAGTGCAACATTGCCATTTTAAATAAAATTCCTTTTAGCTCCTCACAAGTAGAAAAACAGGCATCCATTTTTCTTAGCACTGGAAAATAGGAAACCAAAAAATCCACAGCTTTATCACTGGAAAGTCCCATCAATAAGTGACATCTATCTAAACACATACTCTCTAGCTCACGATTAAAAGACAAAAACCTATGCTCAACGTAAAATTTTTTGCTATTTTCAACACACCCAAACCCATACCCCCTATCTCCAACGACTTCAAGAGCCATCTTTGCTTTCTGCAAATGCAGCCTGGCCAGACCCTCAGATAATTCTTTATTTTGAGGATACAGACCGTGAATACTTTCAACTCTTTCAAATCTGTATTTAAAATTGTACTCAGGATTATCCAAAGCGCTTCCCAAAAGTATACAACTTGCCTTTTCAAGACTCTCTTTGCTTGCATCAAGGTCATATATCATTGCTTTTTTATATGACTCAATTGCACAACCTATATCTCCTTCTGCTTCAGGATGATGAAAAAGGTAAGAGTTTCCAATTACCACACGTGCTTCAACATAAAGTTTTCTAGCATCTACCGCCTTAGGATGAAGAATAATGGTTTCTTCAAGCTGGTTGGCTTTCCCTTGAAGATTTGAGATATTTTCATAATCAATCCTACTATCCTGCTTGCTCTCTAACATTTCAATGACAGGGCGACATGCATCACCAATATCCATCCAGGCATCAAGAGATTTTAATATATTCGCTTTAACCCCAACATTTCGATTACAAAGAGGTTTGGGGCACAAATAAGCATCAGTAAGGTCACCATCAGCAACCTTTCCATGATAACAATTCACATGAACAAAATGCCTTTCTTTACATACTGAAGGAAATACCACCCTGAAACTGTGAAATCTGAATGGGCTCCCCTTTTGTATGTTTTCATCCTGATCCTCTTTAAAAAATTCATCACATATACAACACGCCTTACCTCCTAACTGATCAAAAGTGGCAACATTAACAGCAGAAAGAGCAATTGGCATAAAAATCTCTCAGAATTATTGAAACTAGGTTTTTGTAATACCAAGATCATAGCCAAAATAAGTAAGGTGCAAACAATTAATTTTATTACCTGAAAAATACATTTACGAAATAAAATACAAGTAAAAATACCCCTGCAAAATTCAGGTTTATCACCTATAAGCCAGAAAGAGTATCAGCTGCCTTAGCACTGAAAAGCCCCTTAAAAATATATTGAAATTTATGTACTAACAGAAACCACCACCTCCCTGATCATTAAATTCACATTGATCAATTATTAAATTGTGATTTCACATTTATATTCTCTAAAACAGCATTCATATAAAAAGCATCTAGAATTGATTTTCAACCATTAAAAATAGAGTGAAATATTATGCAACCTTTGCATGCAGCCGGAAGAAGTTTTGAAAGCATTCAGCCTGCAGGTGCAACTCTTGAACACGCTCAAAATAAAATAAACGTAGAGATCAAACCAGAAATAAAATCAAACCAGGTTATTTCTCTACAAACCACAAGGGTGACAGTTCCAATTTGTCGACGAGGCATATCAAAGTCAGAACATACCATTTGCAGAGCGGATTCAATAGCTGAAGCTGAGCAAACCGCGCTCCTTCTGTCATCACCGATGTAATAAGTCTTCAAAACACCAGTTTAATTTGACCTCCCGATTAACCCTTTTCTGGCCGATTGTTTTCCTGTTGGTATCAAGCAGGGAGCAGCGCCATGACCAATCGAGAGGAC
>NZ_LUKQ02000046.1 GCF_001647025.1 Endozoicomonas atrinae | reverse complement strand
TTGAGAACCTTATTTCCGAAGATTAAAAAAACGGAAAGCGTATAGTTGTGTGATTTTGAAGATTTAAGTTGGACTTACCATCATGCTAGTAATTTGAGATAGCTTCTTACAAAGTCGCACATCGCGTCAGTTCTATAGTTTTATTACCAAACAGACTGGGCCATCGACAGAGTCTGACAAACGCTATCAAGCTGATTAAATAAGGAGCCGTTCAGCATGATTCAAGAGGTATATTCATGGATGTGCTGATACTGACTGCGCTGATTCTGCTGAACGGCGTCTTTGCCATGTCTGAGATTGCCCTGGTATCGGCCCGTAAAAGCCGTCTGCAAAAGCTGGCTGATAAAGGGGATGCCGGGGCTGCTACTGCCATCAAGCTGGGTGAAGAACCAACCCGATTTCTTTCGACGGTGCAGATTGGTATCACGGTAATTGGTCTGCTGAATGGTATCTACGGTGAGGCGGCGCTGGCAGCGCCCCTGGCCGAGTATATGTCCACCTTTGATATTTCCAGAAAAACCGCATCGGCTGCATCGACGGCGATTGTCGTTATTGGTATTACCTATTTATCCATTGTTGTGGGCGAGCTGGTGCCCAAAAGACTGGCGCAGCTTAACCCGGAACTGTTTGCCCGTATGATGGCAAGGCCGCTCAGCCTTCTGGCGCTGCTTTCCAAACCCTTTGTTTCCCTGCTGGCCTGGTCAACGGATTTACTGTTGCGTTTGCTGGGCAAAAACGGTGGTGAATCGGAAGAGAATATTATCGAAGAAGATATTTTTGCCCTGGTTAATGAAGGTTCTCGCAGTGGGGTTATTGAAGCCCATGAGCGTGACATGGTGAGGAATGTGTTCCATCTGGATGATCGGAAAGTCTCGTCATTGATGACACCACGCAGTGAGATGAAGGCGTTTGACCTGCGAAAATCCCTGGATGAGAACCTGCAGTGCCTGCTGGCCTGTGGTCATGAGCGCTTCCCGGTAATTGATGGGGATATGGATAACCCCATCGGGGTGTTATCCGCCAAGCAGCTGTTGAACATCAAGTTCAGCGGGGCAGGGGATAATAACGCGATTAAAGCCGTGACTCAACCGGCGGTGTTTGTCCCCAAAAGCTGGAGTGGTTCAAGGCTTCTGGAGTTTTACCGTCAGTGCAATGATCACCTGGTATTTGTGGTCGACGAGTATGGAGATCTGAAAGGCATTGTGACCCATGGTGATCTGCTGGAGGCTCTGGCCGGGGAGTTTAAATCGAGTCTTCCGGAGGATAACTGGTCTGAACAGCATGTTGATGGCAGCTGGACTATGGATGGACTGATACCGATTGCCGTGCTCAGGGATCTGCTCGAACTGGACAGCGTTCCGGACGAGAGCAGGCATGGTTACCATACCCTGAGTGGCATGATGATGTGGTGCCTTGGGGAGATGCCGAAAGTTGGCGAATCGGTCGAGTGGGAAGGCTGGCAATTTATCCTGCTGTCGGTGGAAGGTAACCGGCCAGAAAAAGTACTGGTGAGGCGAAAGTTGGGGGATGCCTTTAATACCTGAGAAGAATATAGCTTCTCTTAGTTGATCTGGGATTGGTTTACTCTTAAAGCATGAACCCATCTTTCACTGGTATAGTGACTTTGAAAAAACAGAAAGTGATCGTTGCGTGAATGTACTGTTTCATTAATTTTGTATTGTTGATTACAACATTAATGACGCTGCTAGCCTGAATGCTGAGTACATGAACCTTTACGACAGAGATGCTGTAGAGATTGGTGGTTTCAGTGTCGGTGCCACGTACCACTTCTAAGGTAAAATGGCAGAGAAAACGCTCTGCCATTCTTCCATTCTTTTGTTTTTATTTCCTGCTTGCTGTTTGAACTTGCTGCATTCAAGGGTATAACAATAGCTATACCTCGTAGGAGTTAGCTGACTGTGGGAGCCATGGATGGAAACAGAATACACACCGATATTTAATGACAGCTTCCAGCGCTGTACCGGTGATCCTGATTTTCTGGACCGTTTTTATCGGATATTTCTTTCCAGTTCCGAAGAAGTGAAAGCCAAATTTTCACACACGGATATGCAGCTTCAAAAGAAAGTGCTGTTAAAGTCTCTTGCCTATATGGTGCATGCAAACATTAACACGGCGCCAATTCATAAAACGGCCATTAACCACGACAGGCAGCATCTCAATATTGCCCCTCACTTTTATAAGCTGTGGCTGGACTCAATGATTCAGGCAGTGGAGCAGACAGACCCGCGTTTCAATGAGAAAGTGGCGCAGGCCTGGAGAGAGACCCTCCAGCCTGGAATTAACCATATGATCAAACAATACCATGCTTCCTGATGGTTAATGGTTTGCCACTTGCTGGACTTCTGCTGGTATAGATAGTTCAGATTTGAACTTCCTGCTCATCATTCTCAGGTAAATCCCCGGAAACCATCGGTAGAATAAACTGGCCAACAATATGGCTTTACTGGGAAACAGACGGCTTTTGCCCGAATGGCATGCTTGAATGATCTGTTTTGCCATCCATTCAGCACTCTGAATATTCCCTATGGTTGAACGCGCATGGCTTGCCTTCTGGCCATTACCTGCCAGTGCATTCTTCTCAATATCCGTCGCCAGAAAGCTGGGGTAGACCATCAGAATGTTAACAGAAAGGTGGGCTGTTTCTGCCCGCAGCGTTTCAAAATACTGGTGCAGCGCAGACTTGGCTGCGCAATAGCCGGACCGCGCCATAACCGGCATCCAGCCCGCCATGCTGCCGATATTGATAATTGTTGCCGGCTTTTTCCGGGTTCCTGAATTGGCTAACTGATCAAACAACTGTTGTGTGAGTTTGACCGGTACCAGGAAATCCAGGGCCATGACTTTTTCAATCACGTCTATTGACGTTTCCCTTGCCAGTGAACGGTGGGTGATACCGGCATTGTTGACCAGCACATCAAGAGACGTGAAACGCCTGGAGAGGGTGTCTTTAATGCACTCAATAGCATCTGACTCCAATAGATTGACAGCACAAAGCTCTATTTTCTGAGTGCTGCTGCTTATTTCGAGCAGAGATGCTTTTCTTGCCTCCAGCCCCTGCTGGTCCAGATCGACCAGACACAAGCTGTATCCTGCCTGCCAGAACTGTTGAGACAGAGCCCAGCCCAACCCATTGGCCGCGCCGGTGATCAGGGCAACGGGTGTGTCCATCATTGCGTTGCCTCCCTATCAAGGTGTTCAGTAAACAGCTGGAACACTTCCGCTGACGTTTTTTTCGGGGTATAGCCGAACTGCTGTTTTAAGGCATCGTTGGCCAGCACCGGGCGGTAGCGGAGAAATTTCAGCTGCTCTGGCCCATAGCGGGTGAGGCCGATGGTTTTACCGATCGCCAGTGCAATCTTGAGCAGGGCCGGTGGTAGGGTAAATACCGGTTTATTAAGGAAGCGCGCAATATCTCTTAAGGTGAGAGCACCGTCTCCAGCAAGATTGAAAATACCGGATTTATGCTGCAGAACCCCATCACAGATAATCTGAACCACATCCTCATCCCAGATAAACACGAAAGGGGAGTCAGACCCTTTAATGGTCAGTATGTGTTTTTTCAGGAACAGGTTGGTGATCAAGTTACGGGTGTTTCTGCCAAGTACGGTTCCCGGGCGGAGGATCAGCTGCTTCAAACCCGGATAATCCACCCGGTATTGTTCAAGCATCTCCTCCACCAGGCGCTTATGCCACGAATAGGCAAACTCATAGTTGCCGCGCAGTGGCGAGCTTTCCTGTAACCAGGGATCATTATCCGCATGATAGCCATAGGCCGCGCCACTGCTGGTGACGGTTAAATGATGTACACCGGCCTGCAGGCAGGCTTCAATCACATTACGGGTGCCTTCTACATCGATACGGTAGTCACGCTCGCGGTCTTCACTGGCTTCCAGAACACTGGCCAGATGAACCACATGGGTAATTTGCTGACTGCGTAAGAGCTCAACCAGGGAAGCATCGCAGATATCCATTATTTCGATGGGGAAGTCAGCCGCCGTATTGGGTCGAATATCACAGCCAATCACAACCTGGGCCCTGGCCAGGGCATTCCCCACTTGATGGCCGATATAGCCGGCAGCGCCGGTAATCAGAATTCGGTTAGCTGTTGGCATAGCGAGCCTCCCTAGCATCAGAGCGTGCATTCCAGATCAGTGCGAGGCTTAACCCCGTCACCAGATGCAGAACACCCCAGAAGGCGGCAATAATCAGCATTCCTCCGTATTGCGGGAAGAAGGTGAACAGAATGCCCAATGCCAGTCCTGAATTCTGAATGCCGACCTCCAGCGTCACTGCCCGCCTATCTGGCGTATTCAGCCGGGCCAGGTATCCGCTGATCATACCGATCAACAGGGCGAGGGCATTGTGTGCCACGACCAGTAAAGCAAAGCTGCCCATGTGCTCGATAAACACGCCAACATTGTTGGACACTGCGATCACGATAAAGACCATAAAGACCAGCAGTGATAGAAACCGGAACGGTGTGTCCGATCGTTCGGCAAACCTGGGGAACAGTTGCCCGATCACCATGCCCAGCAGGAGCGGAATGGCCAGCACCAGCGTCACCAGCAGGAAGAGTTCAAAGGGCTGAATGGCGATCTCCTGGATTAAAGGACGGGTGACCGGGTTCAGCTGACCGTAGAGGACAAAGTTAAAGGGCGTCATGACAATGGCGGCCAGACTGGAAACCGCGGTCATGGAGACAGATACAGCCACATTGCCCCGTCCAATATGGGTCATGATATTGCTGAATGAACCACCCGGGCAGGAAGCCACCAGAATCATGCCCAGTGCCAGCTCAGGATCAATATCAAAGAACCAGGTCACCAGGGCCGTGGCGGCAGGCAGCACCATAAACTGGGCCAGCAGACCGATAGTGGGGGCAATGGGAGAGCGGAGAATCTGTTTGAAATCATCCGGTTTCAGCGTCAGTGAAACGCCAAACATCATCAGGGCCAGAATACCGTTCAGCAGTATCAGGCTCTGGGGATCGAAGTGGATTTGAACGTCAGTGAGCATCAAAAAGCCTCCGCCTGCGTGAACAGGTTATCGTTATCGGAGTAGTCTCTCTGCAACAGACGAATTCCCTGGTGTATGGCTTTCAGATATGAGGCTTTATCCACGTAATAGGCCATGCGCTCCAGCTCCAGATAGTCCATACCCCCCACAACCCGTTCAGCAAACTGCTGTTCGATGTTTTGCTCAAACACGGTTGCCGATGCTTTTTTATCCTGCTTCTGTCGTAGATACAGGGCAACCAGGTGGGCCTGGTCGTCACGCCCCTGCCAACCCAGGCCTGCAGCTTCAACCATTCCCATCACAAAAATATTATTGTGTTCAGGATTGAAGACGTTCAGATGAAGCTGAGGTGCGTAACCCTGCCAGTTCAGGTGCTTCTTATCGATAAACGGGTAGTGCAGTTTATAGCCAGTGGCTTCCAGAATGAGGTCATAGCCCTGGCTGGACCCATCACTGAATTCCACCATTTTGTCTGAAACGGATTTAATGGCAGGCCTTGGCGTGATGTCACCATGACCGATGTGGTGAAGAAACAGTGAATTGATGACCGGGTGACTTTCATAAAGACGGTAATCCGGGTCAGGCAGACCATAATCACTGGGTTTACCAATAATCATGCGGATCAGCCAGCTGTCTACTATTTGCTTTAACCGTTTTGGCAGTTTTATTTTTCCACCCAGGCTGTCCGTCGGCTGGCCTTTGATGAATTTAGGCAGGAAGTAATAGCCGCGCCTTACCGACATATCGACGCTTTTTGCCTGATGCACGGCATCAACGGCAATATCACAGCCACTGTTGCCACAGCCAATAATCAGCACCCGCTTATCTTTGAACAGTTGTGGGTCCTTGTATTGGGCGGCATGGAGGTGCTGTCCGGAAAAGTCACCCTTCAGGCTGGTTCTGTTCGGGTGATGCAGGGTGCCATTGGCCAGCAGGACACCGGCAACGTCATAAGATACTTCCTGACCATCGGTTTCTGCGGTGATCCGCCAGTGATTGCCCTGGGGGGTAATGCTGTTGACGGTGTGCCCGAAGCGAAACCCTTGATACAGGTCGAAGTGTCTGGCGTATTTCTGAAAATACGCTTTCAAGTGCTGGTGGCTTGGGTAGGTTGGTACCGAGTCATCCATGGGGAGTTCGGCAAACTCGGTCTGCTTCTTTGAGCTGATCAGGTGTGCAGACTGGTACATGGTGCTGGTGGGGTTATCAATATCCCACAGGCCACCCACGTCGCGGTGAATCTCAAAGCCGATCCAGGGAATTTGATACTGGTTTAACCGTCTTGCCGTGCATAAACCCATGGGGCCTGCACCAATGATGGCATAGGGAAGCATTTAGCACTCCTTAACAGTCGTCTGTTATTGTTCTTGTTATTTTTATTGGGTTGACGCCTGACTTCTGTCTAACAAACAATGTACCCGTAAGGAAGCAAAATAACCTTGATTATTTGGGACATTGGCATGGTTAATTCGGGACATCCCACAGTTACGCAGCAGTTTACCAAGGCCATTGTGCGGACGTTGGAAGACTCTGGGTTGAAGGTTTCTGACGACCTGAGCGGCATTATTGAAGAGATCAGCCAGCACGCCCGGGTGCCGATGCCGTTACAGGATCGTCTCTGGCGCTCTCTGATTGACGCGTATTCTGAGCCGGATCTGGGTCTGCGGCTTGGGCGTTATGTTCAGCCGGGGAATCTGGATATTGTTGGTTTTCTTCTGCTGAGCTGTGACACGCTGGAAGACGCGCTGGACGCACTGATCACTTACCATCCTATTGTCGGGGAGGGCGGGGAGTTTCTTTCCATGGAAGACGAGGTGAGCTGCCGGCTTATTTATTCCCCCTTCCATAATGTCTGTCGAACCATCCGGGTGGAAGCGGTCATGGCCACGCTGGTCCAGTTAGCCCGCTATCTTACCGATAATCGATTTGAACCTGCCTATATCTCGTTCCAGCATGCGCCATTAATGACGCCTGAGCGGTATGAAGCAATGCTTGGGTGCCCGGTTCGATTTGAGCAACTGGCTGATGCCATGGTCTTTCCACGGTCACAGTATGCACTGCCATTGGTGCAGGCCAATAAATCACTGTATGCCCAGATGCGACAGCTGGCCGATCAGGCGCTGACCGATATGCAGGAACGGGATTTTCGAACCCGGGTCGTCCGTATTCTTACAGCACACCCGAACTGGGGAAAAGAAAAAGTGGCCGAGCAGTTCGGTATCAGTGGCCGGCACCTGAACCGTACGCTGTCCCGGGAAGGTATTACCTTCAAACTGTTGTCTGATCAGACCCGGCTTGAAATGGCAAAAGCACTGATGGCTGAAGGGGTTTCCGGAAGTGATCTGGCAGCACGACTGGGTTTTCATGATGAGAGTGCGTTCAACAAAGCGTTCAAACGCTGGACGGGCATAACACCAGGGGAGTATTGCTGCGAATGAGTGTCAGGCCCTGCTTTACCAGGGCCTGAATCTAGGGGGTGTTACTCTTTTCCTGCTTTATCCATTAAGAAGCAGAAAACCAGGGCTGTAGCGATAAACCCACCGATAAAAATAGCCGGCATGGCTGCATAGCCCAGGAAGTGCCAGATAAAAGACTCCAGTGTGCTCATTGTATTCTCCTTGCTTTCGCTGGGGCTGCTTACCAGCCCTCAATACCATGCATATTAGGCAGCTCGTGGGCAATACCCTTGTGGCAGTCAATACAGGTCTCACCGGTAGGAAGCATCTTGTCCGTTCCCAGGAAGGCCTTGGTGTGACTCTCCATCGCTCTGGCAGACTGTTCGGAAAAGTCCATATAGTCGAAATTGTGACAGTTCCGGCACTCCTGCGAATCATTAGCCTTCATCCGGGCCCATTCACGTTCAGCCATTTCACGACGATGTGCCACAAACTTTTCATGGGTATCAATTTTGCCCGTCATTTTACCCCAGAGCTCTTTGCTGGCCTGAATCTTTCTTACCAGCTTGGGTGTCCACTCCTTGGGTACGTGGCAATCGGAGCAGACGGCTCTGACACCGGAACGGTTATTGTAGTGAATGGTGGCTTTGTACTCTTCAAAGACATTGTCTTCCATTTCATGACAGCTGATACAGAATTCTTCTGTATTGGTTTTCTCCATGCCGGTATTGAAACCGCCCCAGAAGATAATGCCTGCAACAAAGCCGAAAGCGAGAATAACACCCATGGATATTTTGCCGGCCGGTGTGGTCAGCATTTTCCAGTAGCGTTTCAGAAAAAAGTCCTTACTCATCATGTTCACCTTTACCTGGACGCGTCCTTACTTCAGGGAATCAACCGGCTCAAAATTATTCTTCTGCAGCGGCGCTGTATCCGCCTGTGGCACATGGCACTGCAGACAGAAGTAACGGTTAGGGGCGACATCCGCACGTTGTTTGCCATCCCTGTCATAGAAGTGGGTGACGCTGATTCGGGTAGCTCCCCATTTGCTGGCATTCTTCCAGCTGTGGCATTGCAGACAGGTATTGACGTCTTTATTGACTGTGTAACCGCGAATGTCATGAGGAATCAGTGGCGGTTGCTCAATAAAATCACGGTGAAAGGTCGTGTCACTCTCCAGGACCTTTTTCATGGCTTCGGCAGGGGCTTCGGTGGAGAGGTCGATGGTTCTCAGTGAGTCGATACCACCCGTCTCAGCCATCGCAACGGTGCTTATCGTGATTGAAAAAAAGCAGGCCATCAGTCCTTTGCCGAGTGTTTTCAATGCACGAAGATGGCCTGATTTGAGTATGCTTTTCATTCTCGTAGTGGTAGTCATGGGTTGGCTCATGGCAGTGTCTCCGCCTTCCTGGTCAGTCATTATTCAGAGTCCACAACCCGGTTATCTGGCCGGGTTGATGCGATGATTTGATGGTTAAAGGATGCCTGGAAGGAAAAGACGTTCTTTTCACAGACATCAATACAGCGACCGCAGCGGGTGCAGTCACTCTTGTTCAGTACCGGGCTGTCGCCCTTTTTTTCCTTAAGGGCTGCCGGGAGAATGTGTGGTTCGGGGCAGATGGCATAGCAGTCCATGCAGTCATTGCAGTGTTTGCGCTCTGTGGCACTGACCTGCAGAGGACTGAGGCGTCCAAGCAATCCGTAAAATCCGCCCAGTGGGCAGAGGTGACCACACCAGCCACGGGCACTGATCAGGAAATCCAGCAGAAACACGGCAGCAATCAGATACCAGCCCGCTCCCATGCCAAACAGAAGGCCTCGGATCATTTGGCTGACCGGGTTGAACAGCTCCCAGACAATCATTCCAGTCACCAGTGGCAGCACCAGTACCATGGCCAGAATCCAGTAGCGGCTGCTTCTGGACAGCTTATGACTGTTGCGGATTCCCAGCTTCTTCCTGAGCCAGGCGGCCAGGTCTGTGATCGGGTTGATCGGGCAAACCCAGCTGCAGAAACTCCGGCCACCAAGCAAACCATAGAGAAGAATGACAACACCGGCACCAATCAGTCCCTGGGCTACCATTGGGTGACCAGCCAGTAGCCCTTGCAGTACGGCCAGAGGGTCACTCATCGGCAGAATACCCAGGGTTAAACTGGACGACAGGTTTCCGTTGATCAGCAGTGTGTCACCGGTCCATTGCACCATGTATGGGGATGCCAGAAAGAGGGTTGGTACCATCAGCTGGCAAAATCGACGGAGCAGAAGAAAACGCCATTTCTTCCAGTTGCTTCGTGATGTTACGGCACTCATGATCCTTCTCCTGCAGGTCGATGCGCCGGTAATTTCAGGTTGCGGGGAACCAGCTGCGTACCGGTGCGTTCCTCTTCCTTCCAGCCCAGCCGATAGTGGCTCCCCAGTTCTCCCTGGGCCAGTTTATGAGGCACTACCTTGATGGCCGCTTCATCCAGCACACAGGCCTGTTCGCATTTTCCACAACCGGTGCAGGCATCAGAATGCACGACCGGTTCAAAAATCGCGTGAACATTGGTGCGTGTGTTGCGGCTCAGCTGCAGGGTAATGGCTTCATCAATGCGGGGGCAGACGCGATAGCAGACATCACAGCGAAGCCCCTGCAGGTTCAGGCAGTTCTCACGATCAATAAGAACCGCCAGTCCCATCCGGGCATCGTTAATATCCGTCAGTTCCGGTGACAGCGAACCACTTGGGCAGTTGGTGATACAGGGAATGTCTTCGCACATCAGGCAGGGATTTTCCCTGGCTTCAAAGTACGGCGTACCGGAGGCAACCGGGTCTTCCGGTTGCGCCAGTTTCAGCACATCGTATGGGCAATCTCTGACACAGATACCGCAGCGCAGACAGGACGCCAGAAACTCATCTTCCGGCAGTGCGCCGGGTGGGCGCAGAGCCTGAGCTTCCGGAGAGCTGGACTTGCTGCCAACCCAGCTCAGCCCCAAACCCAACAGACTGACAGCACAGGCGGCCTGGGCTGTGCCTGCAATAAAACGACGCCGGCTTATTGTACGACTGTCATGCTGGCTGGGTTTGTTCTTGCTCATACGATTCCTGACTTAGAGCTACTCATGGCTTACGGCTGTTTCAGGCTCTAACGATTTTTGCCGCTGTTTTTTTGTAGTCCGTTTCTTTCGATAACGGGTCAGTGGCATCCAGTATCAGTTTGTTCACCAGCTGCCCTGCATCAAAGAACGGCATAAACACCAGTCCTTTTGGAGGAGTGTTCCGGCCCCTGGTTTCCACACGGGTACGAACTACGCCATAACGGGTCACGACTTTTGCTTCCATGCCGCGACGCAGACCACGTGATTTGGCATCGTCAGGATGCATGTAAACCACGGCATCGGGGAATGAACGATAAAGCTCAGGTACCCGGCGGGTCATAGAGCCTGAGTGCCAGTGCTCCAGCACACGACCGGTAGATAGCCAGAGGTCATACTCTTCATCCGGTGCTTCATGAGGTGGCTCGTAGGGCAGGGCAAACAGCCAGGCTTTGCCGTCTGGTTTTCCGTAGAAGCTGACTTCTTCACCGGCTTTCACATACGGGTCATAGCCTTCGCGGTAGCGCCACAGAGTTTCCTTGCCATTAACCACTGGCCAGCGGAGACCACGGGACTGGTGATAAAGGTCGAATGACGCCAGGTCATGGGCCTTGCCACGCCCAAAGGTGGCGTACTCTTCAAACAGGCCTTTTTGAACATAGAAACCAAAATCACGGCTCTCGTCGTTTAGACGGTCGGCGGGAATCTCATCTAGGCTGTATTTATCACCCTGTCCATTGGCATAGAGGACGTCAAACAGGGTTTTGCCCTTCAGTTCAGGCGCCTTGGCAAGCAACTCGTCGGACCAGACTTCTTCTACCTTGAAGCGTTTGGAAAACTCCATCAGCTGCCAGAGGTCTGATTTAGCGTCGCCCTGCGGTGCTACCTGCTGATACCAGAACTGGGTCCGGCGCTCAGCATTGCCATAGGCACCTTCTTTCTCTACCCACATGGCTGTCGGTAGAATCAGGTCAGCGGCCTGTGCTGTTACCGTCGGATAAGGGTCGGAAACGACGACAAAGTTTTCAGGATTGCGATAGCCGGGCAGGCCTTCATTATTCATATTGGGTGCGGTCTGCATATTGTTGTTACACATCACCCAATAGGCATTCAGTTTGCCATCTTTCAGCATACGGTTTTGCAATACAGCGTGGTAACCCACCTTGGCAGGAATAGTACCTTCAGGGAGCTTCCATACTTTTTCGGCAAAATCCCGGTGTTTCTTGTTGGCTACCACCATATCTGCAGGCAGTCGGTGAGCAAAAGTACCCACTTCACGGGCAGTACCACAGGCAGAAGGCTGACCGGTCAGGGAGAAAGGACCACAGCCAGGCTTGGAAATCTTGCCGGTGAGCAGGTGCAGGTTGTAAATGATGTTGTTCATCCAGACACCGCGGGTGTGCTGGTTAACACCCATGGTCCAGAGGGACATCACCTTGACCTTGGGATCGGCATACAGCTTGGCCAGGGCTTCCAGCTGATCTACCGGTACGCCAGACAGTTTCGATGCTTTCTCTGCGGTGTATTCGCTGACAAAGGCCGCGAACTGATCAAAGGTAATCTCTTCAGAACCACCGTTGCCGGGGTTTTTGGCTTGCTTTTCCAATGGGTGGTCTGGACGAAGGCCATAGCCGATATCGGTGACACCGCTGCGGAAACGAGTGTGCTTCTTGACGAAGTCTTTATCGACGGCATTGTTCTGGATGATGTAATTGGCAATATAGTTACCAATAGCCAGATCGGTATGGGGGGTAAATACCATGCCAATGTCGGCCAGTTCAAAGGAGCGGTGTTTGAACGTCGACAGAACGGATACATTGACCTGGTCGCTGGAGAGACGGCGGTCGGTCAGGCGTGACCAGAGTACCGGGTGCATCTCTGCCATATTGGAGCCCCAGAGCACAAATGCATCGGCTTTTTCGAAATCGTCATAACAGCCCATTGGCTCATCCATGCCAAAGGTACGCATAAAGCCGACGACAGCGGATGCCATGCAATGGCGGGCGTTAGGATCAATATGGTTACTGCGGAAACCGGCTTTCATTAATTTTGCCGCAGCATAGCCTTCCCAGACGGTCCACTGGCCGGAACCAAACATGCCGACAGCGGGCATCTCGGGTGAGTTACGGGTTTTGGCAATGGCGGCTTTCCACTTGTCAGCCATGATGTCAAACGCCTGGTCCCAGGTGATGGGTGTGAATTCACCCTCTTTATGGAATTCGCCATTTTTCATCCTAAGCAGTGGTGTCTGCAGGCGGTCAGAGCCGTACATGATCTTGGACAGGAAGTAGCCCTTGATGCAGTTCAGACCACGGTTAACCGGTGCTTCCGGATCCCCCTGGGTGGCGACGACACGTCCATCCTTACTGCCTACCAGAACGGAACAGCCGGTACCGCAGAAACGGCAGGGCGCTTTGTCCCACTTGATTTCCGTTGCCTTGCTGCTGGTGATCAGATTGGTGGCAGCTGCTGGTGTACTGACTCCAGCAGCTGCTGCGGTGGCAGCGATAGCACTGCTTTTTATAAAGTCCCTTCGACTTTGCTTTATATCCATCTGTTTACTCCTGATGCGCATATATCAGTGCAGCAGACAACACTCCCGCCACAGCATTAATTTCGGTCAGCCGGTCAACCATCAGCTTTTCACCGGGTAACTCTTCAACGGTAACCACCAGTTTTCCCTGCGGATCACAGGCGTGAACCTCAACACCTGGCAAGGCTTCCAGTTGCCGGGTGACGTCTGTTAACTGCTCTGGCAGGGCCCGGACAACAACGCCGGAGATGGCGCAGATTTCTGCAGGTTGAATCATTCACAAATCCCTCTGGCCCGTGTTTTTTCTGAAAATGGTTGTTCTGAATTTGAAATCATGGAAATGGCTGTTATCGGACAGAGGGAGACACACTCACCACAGCCGGTACACTGGTCGGTATTGATGCTGGGAATGGCCACACCACCGGCTTTAATCGTGAAGCTGATGGCTCTGGCTTCGCAGGTTTCCTGACAGGTCCGGCAGTGCACCCGGTTCAGTGCCAGACATTGTGAATTGATCGTGGCCAGGATATTCCAGGGAGCGCCTTCGGTTTCTTGAATAACGTTTTTTTGAATGACATTGTGCTGACAGGCATCACTGCAGGAGCCACAGAAAGAGCAACCTGCCTGTGAAAAGTCTGCCTCTGGAAAGCCACCGCTGCCTTTTTTTAGAAGGCCTGTTTCACAAACGGCAATGCAGTCATCACAACGACGGCACTGGTCGACAAACTCACCTTCTGGCGGCGTCCAGGGAGGACGGAAAGTAGAGCCTTTCTGCTGGCTGCCGGTTAAGAAACGACGTCGTGAAATCAGGTTGCCTGCCCCCATGGTGATCGGTATCTTTTGTTTGGTATTAGACGTTGGCTGTTGCTTTTATGAAGATGATAATCTCTGTGTAAAAAGGGTAAAGATGGTGTAAACCGTGGTAGCAGGGGAGGGGTACAGGTTGTGTACCCCTAAAGAGGTATGAGGTTGAAGGCCCTTTACAGGTTATGATTCTCCCTGTCAGAAAAATAGTGTTAAAAAACAAGGGAATCTCTTAATTCAGGCTTTATTTGAGTGCAGGCCTTGCTGTATGTGGGGCTCTTATGAAATAAGTGGGAAAATAAGAGGTATATGCCTTCAACTGCAGGGGATGTTGATCTGGATCAATTAGTCTTTGGCTCTGATCAGGAGCAGGAAAAAAGTCGCATTGGCTCTCTGCGGCAGAAAGCCCTGCTGGTTATAGCTGGCATCTGTCTTCTGGCTCTGGTCAGTGTGGGAAGCTCACTATGGTTTGCCCTTGTGACTGAAAGTGATGCTGCGGCGATTAATATCTCTGGTTCATTGCGCATGCAGTCCTGGCGACTGGCTGAACATGTACTGATTCCTGAACTGATCAGTCCGAGCACGCTCAACCGGTTAATTGATATCTATGACAACAGCATCAACAGCGAACCGCTGAGAAGATTACTGGATGATCGGGGAGGTCTGGGGGAGGCCTATCGGCTGGTGGCCAATCAATGGTTCTCACAGATGAAGCCACTGCTGGCTGACCCTCAGGGCTACGAAAAGTTTGTTTATCAGGTGCCGGAGTTTGTTGATCATATCGATAATATGGTGAACTCACTTCAGCTGCATACCGAGCAGAAGCTACAGCAACTGTTTTTAACGGCATTGTTTGTGCTGGCAGTCATTCTCACCATGGCGTTAATGACGATCCGTTTTATTAACCGCCATCTTCTAAAGCCAATGGATGACCTGGGAAATGCCGCAGGCCTTATTCGAAATGGTCAGTTCAGTGAACTGGGGCTGAATTATCAGGCCAGTAATGAAATAGGAAACCTGACCCGGACCTTTCGCGGGATGGCCCTGGAACTCGGGAACCTGTATGACCGATTGGAAGAAAAAGTGAAAGAGCAGACATACGCACTTGCCCAGTCCAATCATGCCCTTGAGCTGTTGTACAAAGCATCCAGAAACCTGGCAACAAATCCATACGATGAGCACCTGGTGGCTTCTCTGGCCAGGGAATGGCAGGAGTTACTTGGGTTGGAGGATTGTTACCTGTGTCTTTCTGATACCGAAGACAGTAGTCGTTTGCAGAAAATTGCCAGTGACCGCAAAAAGCCCTGTGTCGGAGAGCATTGTGCGGACTGTCTGAATAAAGCGGTGGGAGGGTCATTGCCTGAACCGAAATCATGGCAGTTTGCTCTGTTGTCCAGGCAGCACCGTTTTGGTTTTTTGAAAGTAACCGCCGGTTCAACCATTGAGCTGCCCGAAGAGAGCCAGCAATGGCTGCAGACCTTTGCCGATATTATCGCCACTTCCATTGACCAGAGCCGCTCCAGAACCCATGAGCGACGGATGTTGTTGATGGAGGAAAGGGCGGTAATTGCCAGAGAGCTCCATGATTCACTGGCCCAGGCACTGTCTTATCAGAAAATTCAGGTACTGCGCATCAGGCGACAACTGGAAAAGTCGGAAGTCCACCCATCGGTTGTACAGATCCTTGATGAGCTAAGGGAAGGCACCAACAATGCTTATGCCCAGTTACGGGAACTGTTGAAAACCTTCAGGCTGACTCTTTCTGAGGGAGGTCTTGAACAGGCTCTGCAAAAGACGCTGGAAGAATTCTCGCAGCGCTCACCAGACATTCATTTCCAGCTGGATTATCAACTTCGCTTTTCCAGCATCGGTGCCCATGACCAGATTCATGCCCTGCAGATTGTGCGGGAAGCGCTGATGAATGTGGTAAAACATGCGAAAGCCAGTGAGGCCAGGGTCAGCTGTTTTTTAACCAGTGACGGGTCACTGGGCATTACCGTAACTGACGACGGTTGTGGTATTGAGAACAAACCCTCAGCACACGGACATTATGGGACAACCATTATGCGTGAGCGTGCGGCCAGTATGGGTGGAACACTGGATACCAGGAGGTTATCGTCTGGGGGGACGGAAGTGTATCTGGAGTTCGGGCGATCTGAAGAGAGAACTTATGAGTGAGCAAACCATCGATATTCTTCTGATTGATGATCACCCTTTGTTGCGAAAGGGCCTGGTCCAGTTAATCAATGAAGAAGACGGGTTACATGTGATTGCCGAAGCTGGCAGTGGGGAAGCCGGGCTGGAAGCAGCGATCAAACTGGAGCCAGACCTTATCCTGCTGGATCTGAATATGAAAGGCATGGATGGTCTGGAGACACTCAAGGCAATGAGAGCCGCAGACGTGGACAGTAAAGTGATCGTTCTGACGGTTTCCGAGCATCGTGAGGATGTTGCAGCGATGTTCCGGGCCGGAGCCGACGGCTACCTGCTGAAAGATATGGAGCCGGAGGATTTACTGCTTCAAATTGGTGACGCTGCTCGTGGCAAGCTGGTAGTGGATGACAGACTGGCGGAAGTACTGGCGTCGTTGCTCAGGCCGGAACAGGAGCAGGAAGACCGGCTGGATCTGCTCACTTTCAAGGAAAGGGAAGTTCTTCATCTGATCGCTGAAGGCATGGCCAATAAAATGATTGGACGAAAACTGTCGATCAGTGAGGGAACGGTCAAAGTGCATGTAAAACGACTGTTGAAAAAGCTGGGTGTCCGTTCCCGGGTTGAAGCGGCGGTGTGGGTGTTAAAAAACAATACGGTAACGGATGCTGATTTATAAGCCAGAGCCTGGAATTGTTGCTGAGTCCTTTATGTTCGACATGCCCAGTGTCAGCTGAATATCATTGATCACCAGCTCATCGATCGTCTGAAGGTTGAGGCTGCTATCACCCAGATAGGAATAACTGGACAGTGTGAAGCTGGTGGCCAGTAACTTCCATGCACACTGTCGACTATCCAGCACGGGGTAAAACAAGCCGATTGCTTTACCCTCATTAATTACGCCTTCAACCAGGTCAGTCAGGCTGACCATGGATTCACAGTAGACGGTTTTCAACTGTTCATTACGCCACATTTCATCGGCGGCACTGAGCCATACCCGGTTTTCAAACTCACGATCCGGGAAGTTTGATGGTAACAGCATCTGCAGCAGGGCTTCGTAGGGCGGTAATCCTTTAATCGCTTCCAGATCAAAGTCCATGGAAGACGATACCGCATAACGGATTACCTCCGTTTTCAACTCATCCAGAGACGAAAAATGATGATGTATGGTGCCTGTAGCAGCCCCCATTTCTGCGGCTACCTTGCGGGCAGTTATGCCGGCAAAGCCACAGGACACCACCAGGGAAAGGGTGGCTTCCAGAATGGCCTTGCGCTTTTCATCTTTTGACAGGTAACTCATTGACCGCATCTGTCCGATATAAGTACTGGTTGACTTAGCATAAAAACAAATTGAACATATGTCCAATTTGAACATTTGTTCATATTAACAAACCAAAGGAATAAAGTATTGCTGGCACAGAGGAGTCCTGCTGCCGCAATAAGGAAACGCTTATGTCAGTTCACACTACTGATGACAAGATGACCTCCGGCAGTACCACGGTGGATTTCTTCCGTTTTGTTGTCCCGTCCATACTGGGTCTGGTGGCACTGTCTTCAGCGGGTATTGTTGATGGTATCTTTGTCGGTAATTACGTGGGGGCAACCGCCCTGGCTGCGGTTAACCTGGTGATACCACTCTATTCGGTGTTCTTTGGCCTCTGTGTCATGATGCTGGTTGGAGGAGCTGTGGTTGCCGGTAAAGCCCTGGGTGCCGGAGATACACGCAAGGCGTCCAATATTTTTACCAAATCCCTGACCGTGATTGTGCTTTTTGCTCTCATCGTGGCCAGCCTGGCATTCTTGTTTGCCGGGAATATTGCGGCTTTTGTCGGAGCAGAAGGTGAAGCACTGCCATTGACCACAGAATATATCCGTATCATCTCTCCTTTTATGTTCTTTATGGGGCTGGCCTATACCTTATCGTATTTTTCCCGGGTGGATGATGCACCCAACTATGCGTTAGCCGGCTTGGGGCTGACTGCGTTAACAAACATTGTACTGGATGCGCTGTTTATCAAAGTGTGGGGCTGGGGTGTCAGTGGCGCGGCATTTGCCAGTGGTATCGCTTATACGTTGGGTACGGCGTTTCTGGTGGTGCGCTTTTTTGGCAAACAGGCCCGAATTCGGTTGATTAAACCCTATGGTTCCTGGTTTGAGCTGTTCCGGGCTGCCTATAACGGTTTTTCCGAGTTTATTAATGAGATGTCCGGTGGACTGGTCATGTTCGTTATTAACTGGATTCTGATGATCGAAGCAGGCACTACCGGTGTTGCAGCCTTTACCATTGTCAACTATATCCTGTGGCTCAGCATCATGGTGGCATACGGTACTGCAGAAGCCCTGGGGCCGCTTGTCAGTGTCAACTTTGGAGCCAGAAAGCCGGAGCGTATAGCCAGCTTTATGAAACTGGGTGTAGGTCTCGCCATTATGGTCGGTATTACCTTTGCGATGGCTCTGCTGGTGTACCCTGAGGAGCTGGCCAGTGTCTTTATTCAGAGTAATGAAGTTGCCACACTGGCTCTGACCATGTCGATCATTGCCGTGATCTGGCCTGCATTTCTGTTTAACGGTATCAATATTACCCTGTCCGGCTATTTTACCGGTATGCATGCGGCTACCCAGTCGGCACTGATTGCAATGAGTCGCTCTCTGGTACTGCCACTGGTACTGATCATTCTGTTCTGGAAAACCCTGGGGCTTGAAGGGGCGTTTCTTGCTTTGCCTGTGGCAGAAATATTGACGTTTGCCCTCAGTGTTACCTTGTTTTACCGGGCAACCCCAAAAATGATGGTGAGTAAGGATGTGGCTGCAGCGAATAATGAAATAGACAATCTGGGCGGTGTTCACAATTAGACGTGTGAACACCTTTGTCAGGCTCTAATCCTTCAGGGGGCGAATTGCCCACCATTTACATCCAGAATCTGGCCGGTGATGTAACCGCTGCAGGCATGAGAGGCAAAGAACGCGTAGGAGGGGGCAACCTCTTCAATGCGTCCGAAACGACCCATGGCAATGGATCCGGCAATCTTCTCTTTCAGCTCATCGCTTTTGCCATCATGGAAAGCCGTGTCGATGGTACCCGGTGAGACAATATTGAAACGGATATTGTCTTGGGTGAACTCTTTGACCCAGTTACGATGAATGTCGTGTAACCACGCTTTGGAGGCGGCATAAATTCCGGCACCCACACCGCCGCCTTCTCTTCCGGCAATGGAGCCTGTGCTGATCACACAGGCGGTTTCCCCTGACTCAACCGCTGATTGACGCAGGTGCGGTATGGCGTATTTGGTGACCATCAGAACCGAGCGGGCATTCAGGTCCATCACCCGGTCGTAAAATTCATCGGTAATGTCTTCCAGGTTATTGCGACTACCAAGACCACCGGCGTTGTTGATCAGAATATCCAGCCCATCGAAATGGGCGACAAATTCCCCAATCAGCTTTTCACATTCAGATGTCTGAGTTAGATTAGCCTGGATGAAAATGGTCTCGCCACCCAGGTCATTCAGCTCTTCAAGAAGCGTATCAATCTGCTGATCTTTCCGGGAGCCGTTGATGGCAATTTTTGCACTGCTCCTGGCAAAGGTTCTGGCAACCGCCAGCCCAATGCCCGCCGTTGAGCCGGTAATCAATACCCGTTTATCTTTTAAATCGTCGAACATCATCATTAACAGTCAGTAACGTGTTGAATAAGTAGTACCGCATGCTGGTGAGTTACATCACACCAAACGTTGTATAAGCCTCAACTGTGGACATGCCTTCTTTCAGCGCATTAAGCACACGCTTTTCGGCACGGGCTTTTTCAAAGCCGCCCATAAAGACTTTTTCTTCGATCTCCCTGGGAATAATCACCGTGCCATCAATATCGGCAAAGACGATATCGCCCGGATTAACGCGAACGGTGCCAAATAGAATGGGAATGCCGTAATCCATGACTTTACCCCGGACTTTCTGATCCTGTGCGTAGCTGCCCATGGAGGCGATGGGAAAGTCAAATGCGTTGATTTCCCGGATATCGCGGCAGTAACCGTTGACCACGGCACCGGCTGCCTGAAGGTACTTGGCCCGGGTGCTCATCAAACCTCCCCAGAGCGCATAGGTTGGCGATGAGCCGGAGCAGATGTACACCTCATTCTTCTTGAGTGAGTCCAGCGCTTCGAACATCAAACCGAAATCTTTGGCTGATATTGGATTGTTGACCGCTGAACCTGCTGGTACCTGCACCACATCCGTTTCCAGAACAGTCATGGCCCGGCCAATGATGATGTGCTTTTCGTTCTGCACTTTGATTTCCGGCGGTAAAAAATGTGTCGTGTACCCCAGGTCGTCCATGATGTCGCCAACCAGTGCGGTAAACAGTTTGGTTCGAGCCATCTGGAACAGCTGGTCATCATCTTGCCAGTAAGCGTGCATGGTGTAATTGCCTGTCAGTGAATAGAAATCAATAAAGAAGCCTGCACCGGTTAGGTGCAGGCTGTTGTATCAGACGGCCAGTTGAGGACTGGTGTTGGATTGAATCCTGCGCTTAATCCGCCAGGTGCTGTACAAAGACAGGGCTGAAAGCAGCACGAAGATCAGGACAATGGGGCGGTCATAGAGGAAGCTCCAGGATCCTTCGTACATCATCAGGGATTTTCTCAGGTTGGTTTCTGCCATGGGCCCGAGAATTACGGCCAGCACAATGGGCGACAGCGGTATTTCAATCTTGGTCAGCAGATAACCCAGTAAACCAAAGGCGAGTGCTACGGCCACATCGAACATGCTGTTGTTCATGGAGTAGGCGCCAACCACGGAGAGCAGGGCGATCATCGGGATGATCAGTGCCTTTGGAATCTCCACGATCCGACAGAAAATTTTAATCCCGGCCAGGCCGACAATCAGCATCAGGATGTTGGCAACCAGCATGGAGCTGAACAGCCCGTAGACAATATCCGGACTGTTCTGAAACAACATGGGACCAGGCGCGATGCCCTGGATGGTTAATGCACCCAGCAGAATAGCTGCGACGGCATCACCGGGTACGCCAAGCGTGAGCAGTGGCACCAGTGCACCGCCGGTGACACCGTTGTTGCCGGACTCGGCAGCCGCGATACCTTCCAGGGCACCTTTACCGAAGTTTTCCGGGTTCTTGCTGCTGCGACGGGCTTCGTTATAGCAGACAAAGGCCGCAATATCGGCACCAGCACCGGGGACTGCCCCGATACAGGTACCCATCAGGCTGCTTTTCAGTGCAGAAGGGAAGAATTTACGAAACTCTGGATAGCTGAACAGCTTATGGCTGAAGGTCAGTGCTTTTTGACTCGCTTCTTTAACGATCTGTTCGGACTGGAGCAGACACTCTGAAATCGCGAAGAGACCAATCAGCACCGGAATAATCGACAGGCCATTGTAGAGTTCCATGATGCCGAAGGTGTAACGTGGTGTACTGGTGATAGGGTCCAGACCAATACAGGCGATAGCCAGACCGATAAAGCCACTGATCAGACCTTTGACCAGGCTTTTCGATGAGATGCTGCCGATAATGGTCAGCCCGAACACCGCCAGCATAAAGTATTCCGGGGCACTGAATTTCAGGGCAAATCCCGCCAGCATCGGGGAAAGCGTGATCAGCATGATGGTACTGATCAAGCCTCCCATAAATGAACAGACGACAGAGATACTCAATGCTTTGGCGGCATGGCCCTGTTGCACCAGTTGATGCCCATCAAGAGCAGTCGCAGCAGATGCCGGTGTGCCCGGTGTCCGCAGCAGGATTGCCGGAATGGAACCGCCATAAATTGCTCCGACATAGACGCCGATCAATATGGCCAGTGAGGCATTGGGGCCCATGCCGAAGGTGAAGGGCAGCATGATGGCAACGCCCATGGTGGCCGTCAGCCCCGGGAGTGAGCCGATAATGATGCCGCCCGTGACACCTGCCAGCAACAGCAGGAAAATACCCGGCTGTAACGTGCTCTGTAATCCCTGAAGTAAAAGTTCAAACATAAATCACGTCCCTATTGAAACAGCAGGCCTGATGGCAGAAATACGAGAAAGATGTCAGCAAACACAACATTCAGACCATAGGAAAATATCGGAGCAGCCAGATACCAGAGCCAGTTTCTGATCCCTAACATAAAGAGAATGAGGGCAAAGCAGAGGATGGTGGCTGCCAGATAGCCAATCAGGTACATGGCAACGGCGTATCCGGCCAGAATGGAGAACATCCATACGGGGCGCCATGGAAATGATTTCCTGGCTTTCCGACTGAACAGTTTGTTCTGCTTCAGATCAAATACGACCTGAGTCGTAATTAACACAATCAGTGCGGCAGAAATAAGAGATGGGTAAAAGCCAGGACCCAGTGTATGGTTGCCAATGGTGGGTATCGGAAATGTCGTTGCCAGGTAAAAGAAAGACAGTGCAAAAATAAAAAGAAAAGAGTACAGCACAATGGTCAGCTGTGGACCTTTGAACTTTTCCATAACAGGTTCATCTTAAACAAATAAAGGGGGGAGGGAACTACCTGTTTAAATCGCTGGAAATAATTCATTTATATGGCCAGCTATGTGATTCAAACAGGCATTCAGTGTTTACATTTTTTCAATGATGGTGTTCAGGGATTGAGTATCTTCAGCAATAAACTGAGTGAATGACTCGGAAGATTTATCTTCAATAAAGAAGTTCCCTTTTTCCATAAAGCTGACAAAGCCTTCTTCTTTTACCGCTTTGGCAAAAGCGTCTTCCAGTTTGTCAACAATGGCGTCTGGTGTTCTGGAAGGAACGGCAATACCGCGCCAGGTTCCGGAAACCACATCGTAATCCAGTTCTTTCATGGTGGGGACGTCAGGCATGGACGACAGACGATTCTCTGCCAGCACTGCTAGTGGCTTCAGCTGGCCTGAGTCCAGCTGAGCTTTCACTTCACCCGGTCCGGTAATGGTGAACGCAACGTGGCCACCCATAACAGCAGTAGTGGCTTCGGATGCACCATTAAATGGAATCTGGTTAAAGGTCACATTCTGATTCTGCTCAATGGCCAGAATATAGAAGTTGGGTTTTGCGGTTGAAGCGAATTGAATACGCCCTGGATTCTTTTTGGCCTCGTCAATGATTTCAGCCATGGTCGTGTACTGGCTATCTGCACGGACCGTCACAATGGCAGGGTCAAGGTTGACCAGCCTGACCATTTTGAAGTCTTCGCTGTCAGCCTGCATTAATCCCATTTTTGGCAAGGAGGCCAGCTCTCTGGTGACCATGGTAATGGTGTAGCCATCGGGTCTGGAATTAGCCCCAGCGGTCATGCCAACGCCGCCAGCACCACCGGTTCTGTTCATGATGGCAATGGGTTGGCCAAGGTGTGGTTCTGCGTATTTTGCCAGTGCCCTAGCCACCGCATCAGTACCACCACCGGCACCAAAGGGAACAATTAAACGAACGTTTCTGGCTGGATAGTTATCAGCAGACGCAAAAGCAAATGCAGAGCTCAGGCTGAGAAGGGCAATGCCAACAGCCGCTTTAAATTTCATTTTCATGGAGAAAACCCGGTTGTTTACCGGCGTGAGTATATGAAGTGATCTGTTAGGATTTATTGATATGTGTCATCAGTGAGTAGTGGATTTATTAAAAATAAATGGTGTTTTTTTCAAAATAAGAAAGCTTTAATGGTTAAACAATACATTCACTTTCGATTAAGAAAATGATGAAAATAATAGCTGACAAAATTTAAACAGTACTAATTGATGTATGTTTTCAATAAATCATTAGAGATCAAAATATTGATGTGATTATTAGTTAATCAAAAACAGGAGAGCATGATTATTTAAAAGAAAATGGCGGTGATGACCGCCATTTAAAAACATGCTTACCGCATTACAGGCCTAAAACATAACGAGTTCCGTAAGCAACGGCTACCCCCAGGTAATTACCCAGCGCATAACCAATGATGGCAGCTGCAAAACCAGGCAGCAGAATTTCACGATTTTTCAGTGCCCCGGCAATCACCGGGATAAAGGGCACTGACATAATCGCTGCAGAAGAGGTGATCAGGAAGGTGTCTGTATCGATTTTCATCAGCTTGCAGACAATGGCCTGAACAAACAGGGATCCCAGCAGGATAAAACCGATGTAGGCAAACAGATCCAAATTAAGATTGGTTAGAATGCTGGTGTCGGTCATGGTGCCCATAGTGAAACAGAAGACAAGAATCAGATACATACCCAGCTGAAAACTGTTGGCCAGCTTTCGGATATAGGGAATAAAGGAGGCTGCCAGCCCCAGACTGGTGATGGAAATGATGGTGACGACAGACGACATGGACTTGGGAAACAGTGATGACAGGCCCAGCGCCAGTCCAACCACCAGTCCGGAAAACAGCAACGACTGGAGTGTCTGAGGCAGGGTTTTGAGGCTGGCGAGTACTTTATAGCTGTTTGCGCTTTCGTCGGCCATATGAGCAAATTTATCCTGATCCACTGAATCGCTGGCATTGGCGTCCGACTGGAATGGGCGGAGAAACAAGCCAAACAGTGGCTTTGCCAGAGTCATGACAAACATCAGGTATAACGCCGAGAGCAGAATATCGTAGGTGGTCATGGTGATGAAGATGTCCTGATCGGCCTCGATAGCTGTTTTCACTGCCGCGATATTTGGGCCACCGCCGGTATAGGCGCCCACCGACATCCCGGCAATCTGCCAGATATTCTGCAGTTGATCATTAAACAGAACAGCTCCGATGGCACTGATCACCATCACGCTCAACAAGGCGACGACCATACTTTTCATGGTATCACCGGCCATGTTCAGTGAATGTTTCACGTCAATAGAGAACAACAGCAGGGGCAGAGCGAGGGCAATGGAGATTTCGCTCAGGTTCATTTGAATGGCTGACAGCTGTTCCTCACCGAACAGAGCTGGCAGGTCGAAACCTGCACTCAGGGCGATGCCCAGACCAAACGACAACACCACAACACCGATTTTATCCAGCAGCCTGAGGTTCTGGCACAGGATAATCAGTACGGCGGGCACTAGCAGATAAGCCAGGGCAGTAAATAACATGGACACAATAAACTCCTTATCCTTCAGCGGCTGATGCTGACAGATCCTTTGAAAACGGGGGTGTGGTTTTGGCTAACGGTGAGCCGGGTTCGGGGTATTGAAATACCGGCCAGTAGGTTTCTATATTTCCGTTATTCATCAACGCAATATTCCCAAACTGCAGAAAGACAGCTTCGCTCTGGCTAGGCCGGAAAAACATAAAGTCATCCCTTTGAATAGGGTGGTCTTTGTCGATTTCGTACAGCTCCTGGTTGCTGGAGTGGCCAAGTAATCCCGAACGTTTGCTGCCAGTGGGGTAGCAGGGGGAAGCAAGCCAGTTACCCCCGTAGATAAATGCCGCCCGTTGCGGAGAAAGGCCGACCATTCTCAATAGCGCTGAGATAGCTGATGCCATGGGAAGATTTGGCTTCTGGACATCTTTTATGATCGGGGTAGCAATAAAAGCAGCAGGGGAGTGATGGTCCAGAGTGAAAACGTCAAAATCGGTAGGCTTCACCAGGGCGGAAGCGGTGGCAATTTCATTGATCAGGCTGTTGTCCTGGTAAAGGGTATAGGTGGTGCTTCCTCCAGCATTGAGACACAGGCTCGCTAATGCCTGGTCGCCCAATACCTTTCGTACCTGTTCAGTAAATTCCTGATAGCGTGCCATGGCCATTCGAAATGCCTTATCCGGGCCGCCGATCAGGTCGGGAATTTTGGTGATGTGGGCTTCATAGCCCATCAATCCTGACAGGGACAGATGATCACTGTCTCTCAAGATTTTCAGTGCCTGCTGGAATTCGGCAAGGTCAGAAAAACCACCACGGTTGAGACCAATATTGATCTCCAGGTTAATTTGTAGCTGCAGGTTATTGTCTTTTGCAAAGGCATGATACTCCTGCAAACGTGCCAGAGAGTCGACCAGCCACTGGAGCTGGTATTCCGGCAGGAACTCGCCGGGGTATTGCCGGTGCCAGTCATAGAAGTACCTGACGGCACTGACCGGCATGGGTTTGCCCAGTAAAACATCCGATTCTGGAATGTGTTCTACCAGGTGAATCAGGAAAGGAATGTGGAAACTCATCAAACGCCGGGTTCCCGTGCGCTCCATGATATAGCGCAACAGCGGGATAGACGGCAGTGACTTGGCAACAATCCGGTACTCGAAGCCCCGGTTGATGACCTCCCTTAGCTGGTCAATGTTGTGATCAAGCCGTTGTTTATCGATCACCAGTACAGGGCTGCAGAGGCCAGCCTTTTTCAGGCTCAGGCCCATGTCCTCATAGTAGCGATCATTTGTGTCGTTATGATTCATGGCCAGTATTGATGTTTCTTATTCTTATAGTTGACGTACTGGTTCCAGGGAACTCTGGTATGTCGCAGAAATGTAGAGGTGCTTTTCACCACAAAGACACCGAGGCACAAAGAAAGCACAATTCGGTTAACTGAGCCTGGCTAAGTTATACCTCAGAACACTTTGTGGCCTTGTGACCTTTGTGGTTCCTTCTTTATAAAGCTATTTACGACAACCTCAATTTTCCATGAAGGCTGGTTACGAAGACCCTCTCTATTGCTATCAGGTAAACAGTTGCTTCAAATAGGGGTTCAGGAATTTACCCTGAGGATCCAGTTGCTGCCTGACCTGATTGAACTCTTTCCATTTTGGATAGAGCCTGGAGAAATCCTGGGCAGTCAGCTTGTTGAGTTTACCCCAGTGAGGGCGGCCATGGTATTTACGCAGGATAGGCTCGATGGCCTTGAAAAAGTCCTGGTAATCCTCTTCGAAGAAACGGTGTATGGCAATGGAGCAGGTTTCCCGCTGGTAGAACGGACTTAACCAGATGTCATCACCTTTCACATAACGGAATTCAATGGGGAAAAAGACCTCAGGAAAGTTCTCTTCCAGGACTTCACGAATTTCCTTCAGCGCTTTCAGACCATTTTCTCTGGGCAGGTGATACTCCATCTCATTAAAACGGACATTTCGATCGTTGGCGTAATTCTTCCAGGAGCTTTCAATGACGATCTCGTCGTCTATGGTTTTCATATAGGTGCTTAAGATCACCTCACGCAGGGCAGGGGACCAGCTCAGCATATCCCTGGCCAGCTTCAGGTCGTTGGCGCCATCATTGGTATCCAGTCGTTCAGTGCTGCCTAATGGCTCATTGGTAATGTTGTGAACATCTGTCCAGCCCATCCCGGTAAAGGGGATGTAGTAGAACTCGAAATTACGGTTGTTGTCCGCCATGTCTTCCGCGACTTCGAGAATTTCATCAAATTCACGCCAGACTGTTTCCCGCTTTAATCGGTAAGGTGCTGAGTTCTGCATGGTGACCTTGGTGATAATACCCAGTGACCCCAGTGAGACCTTGGCAGCCTGGAATAGCTCTGCATTTTCCTGTTCGCTGCATTGCAATACCTCGCCATTGGCGGTGACCAGTTCCAGGGCCTCTACCATGGTGGGGATACAGCCGATACCGGCTCCTGTGCCATGGGTTGCGGTGGCCAGACAGCCAGCCAGTGACTGCTGGTCAATGTCTGGCATGATGGTCAGGGCCTGACCCAGTTCTTCCAGTGGTTGCCCAATATCACCCAGACGGGTTCCACCCTGAATAGTGGCCTGCAATTTATCCGGATTATGATCGACGATGCCAGACATACGGCTGAGAGACACCAGAGTGTCATCAGTAGGAACCAGGGCACTGAATGAATGCCCGGAACCGACTGGACGAATAACACCCTTTGAGGATGTGATGATTTCCTGCAGCTCCGCAACGCTGCTTGGGGCTTTTCTGAATTCAGGAAAGCACTGCTGTGATCCAGACCAGTTGCGCCAGGGAATGCGGCGTTTTTCTGCAGCGAAGCTGATGGAGGGTGAAATAGCCTGGGCTGCCGCAACAGCAACTAATGACGTCAAAAAATGTCGGCGACTTAACATAACGATATCCTGGTGTTCGCTTCTTATTATTCTGCTGGGGCAGCCATGAAGGTGATCAGGGCTTCAAACTGTTCGGGGTCGCAGTCCATGCACATACCGAAAGGAGGCATGCCACCAAAGCCGTTGATCACATTGTCCAGAAGCTCATCCATGCCTTTGTCCATCCGACTGTCCCAGCTGTAGCTATCGCCAGTCAGTGGGGCACCGGTATTGGCAATGGTGTGGCAGGCCTTGCAACTGCGGTTGTAGATGGCGGAGAGATGAGCATCTTCTGGCTGCAACTGACTTGCCAGTGCCGGGTCGAATGGCTCATTTGATGACAGGATTTGCGATGAGTCACAAGCTGTGAGCAGGAAAGAAAATAATACGGTACCTGTCAGGTATTTTGCGGTTTTCAGGAACTTCATAAAGCGGTTCTCTTATTGTTTTGACTTTTACTCTGGAGTCGAACCTTGTCTAGTTGTTGTAATTTGTACCATGGTACAGTTTTGGTGTAAAAAGAAAACTGCGTTGAAAAGATAAAATGCCAGGGATTTGCCAGGTTTAGCTGCCTGGCATCAAGAGTTGCTATGATGCAGGGCTGTTACTCTGGTCTGCAACCATATTCATTAATTTGCGCAGTACCTCTTTTTTCTGCAGCCTTTTCTCTCCTTGAAGGTCTGGGGATTCGCTAAAAAATTGAAGTTGCGATGTAATGATACTGGAAGAGTCGGATAGCTTTGCAGACTTATCGGAGCTAGCAGGGCTTGAGGGAGGTAAATTGTTTTCAGGTGTAGCTTGTTTGAGAATGCCTGAAAAAACAGTAGTTTGACATAATGAAACCGGGCTCTCCTGTATAGGAGTATTGTTTAGCAGAATGTCCGGTGCTGTTGGTTCTTTCTGCATTTTAGTGACTTTGCGACGTATGCCAAAGCAGCAACAGGCAAAAGGTGGGCTACTTTGAGCAGTTTCATGTCGGCTTACGTCAGTTGATTCAGTATTTACTCTGGATGGATTAACTACAGCTGCTTCCATAAGTAATACTCACATGACCTAACTATTACTAGAAACGAATCTGCGTGTGCTTCAGGTTGGACGCAGTTTAGACAATCTATTCGGCTTTAGGTTTCACTGAATAGAATTTGTTTAAGTGCCTGGAACTGGAAAAAGATAAGGAGTAGCAGTAATAAAAACTACTGCTACTCCTATAGCCAATAAAGAGTACTAATCAGGATATAGCTTGTTTTACCAAATCAAACTCTTTTGTGATTTCTTCATCGGGTGCTTTTGTCATAAGGCTGGTGACCACAATCGCTACAGACGCAAACAGAATGCCGGGTACAATCTCATAGAGATCAAAGATGCCACCACTCAGCTGCTTCCAGACGACAACCGTAACGCCACCAACAACAATGCCAGCCAAAGCGCCAAAGCGGTTCATCCGCTTCCAGAACATACTGATTAACAGCGCAGGGCCAAATGCAGCGCCAAAACCAGCCCAGGCATAAGAGACCAGCCCCAGGACTGAACTGTCGGGATCAAAGGCCAGGTAAAGCGCAACCAGCGCAATCACGATGACAGCAAAACGCCCTACAAGCATGACCTGCTCTGAGGTCGCATCTTTTTTCAGAATATCTTTATAGAAATCCTCAGCCAGTGCAGAGGATGACACCAGCAACTGAGAGTCGGCGGTGCTCATGATAGCAGCCAGGATGGCGGCCAGCAGAATGCCGGCAATCACTGGATGGAAGATGGCATTCACCAGAACCATAAAGATTGTCTCACCATCGGCAAGTGCAGAGCCCTGATCGTTCATGTAGACCAGACCTGCCAGACCGACGAGGATGGCACCTGCCATGGATAAACCACTCCAGGTGACCGCTATGCGTCGGGCCGTGGGAACATCTCTCTGGGAACGAATGCCAGCAAAACGAGCGAGAATATGCGGCTGGCCAAAATAACCGAAACCCCAGGCAACCAGTGACAGGATGGCAATCCACGTCAATGCTTCACCATCGGCGCTAGTCCAGGGATTAAGCAGGTGTGCATTATGGTTTTCCAGCAACGTGATTAATGACTGCTCTGAAGAGCCAGACTGCAGGGCAATAATGGGGACAATTAACAATGCAGCCGCCATCAATAACCCCTGGATAAGGTCAGTCCAGGAAACCGCGAGAAATCCGCCAAACAGGGTATAGGAGATGATGCAGAGCGTGCCGACAATCACGGCAATGCTGTAATCAATACCAAAGACGGTTTCAAACAATTTACCGCCGGCAACCAGTCCGGAACTGGTGTAAAACAGGAAGAATAGCAGAATGAAAAAGGCTGAAACCACCTGCAGCATTTTTGAGTGGTCTCTGAAACGGTTGGTAAAAAACTCCGGCAGAGTTACCGAGTTTCCAGCAGTTTCACTGTATACCCGCAGTCGTTTGGCCATTAACAGCCAGTTCAGCCAGGTACCCAATAACAAGCCACCGGCCAGCCAGAATGCTTCAAACCCGGCGGCAAAGGCATAACCGGGCAGGCCTAGCAGGAGCCAGCCGCTCATGTCTGATGCTCCGGCACTGAGTGCCGCAGGCCATGGTCCCAGTGTTCGTCCCCCGAGAAAATAATCTTCAGAATTGCTGGTACGCTTCCAAGCCTGGTACCCGATAAATAGCATCAGGGCCAGATAAATAAGAAAGGTAGCTAGAATAGCACTACTGCTCTCATTCATAAGTGATCCTTTTTTATAGTTTTTAGTTTTTGTTGTTATGCCAGAGATGTTTCTGATGTATGAAAAACGAGCGACATTTCAGATTGATATCTGGCATCGAAGCTAAGGTGAAACAGGGTAGCACTTTGTATTTATGTTGTCGTGTTACTTGCTGAAGCTATCGCCTGCTGTGACTTACTTTTCCTGTATCTATTCTTTAGTCAGAATGTCATCAGATGTGTAAAATGCCTATTTCTGACTTCAATTATTTATTTGCCTCAAATTTTTATAAGTTAAGGATGAGTTTATGAAGCCAAATAATAAGACTACTCAAAAAATACTGGCGATTTCTGCATTTATGGTTCTGGCTGGATGTACCTCTGTAAAGGTGCAGCCGGTAAGCTCTTCAGAAAATATTGATACTATTTGTATAGAAAATAATCCAAAAGTGGTTCGAGAAGATTTTCTGCCAGCGGTACGAAGTGAAATTCAGAAGTATGGTATTAATACTGTTTTGTATGATAGTGCGACAATGCCTGCGTCCTGTAATTATCGTATGACCTACACCGCCCTGCAAAGCTGGGATTTTAAGCCCTTCCTTTCACACGCTGAGCTGCATCTGTATAAGGGGTATGCAAAGATCGGGGAGGGTATCTTCCATCTAAAAGGTAAGGGTGGGTTGGATTTGAGTAAATTCGACAGCACTCAGGACAAAATGGCTCCCGTCATACAGCAGATGTTTGGCTCTCTCGGTAAATAAAAGTGCTTGAGGTGTTCACATGCACGGATCGTGAGCACCCACTGGTTATTTCCTGCTTCTTTTTCCTGCGTAATTTGAATAATATGCACGCCCCTGCTTAGTGATGGAGTGTATGGGAATTGACTCGTGTAGTAGTGACTGGGATGTCCGCGCTGACTCCGATAGGTAATGATTGGCCACAAGCCCATGACAGCCTCAACAGAGGTGACAGTGGCGTTGTTTTAATGGATGAGTGGCGCAGTATTGATGGGCTGGGATGCTTTCTGGCCGCGCCTGTGAAAACAGACTCTCTGAGTCGACTGCCACGGAAAGTGCTCAGAACCATGAGTCGAGTTTCCTGTATTGCTGCAGAGACTGCACAAAAGGCCATTGAGGAGAGTAGGCTGGCACTTTCCGGGGTGGATATGGAAAATGTAGGCATTGCTTATGGTTCTTCTTTTGGATCAGCAGAACAGCTCCCCGCTTTTGCAAGAGTTGCTTCTGAGAATAAGGTCAGAGGTATTTCCCCCACCGCTTATGTGCAGTTGATGAGCCACACTGCATCCATTAATTTGAGTTTACTTCTGGGCATAAAAGGGCGGTTATATCCGACGAGTTCTGCCTGTGCTTCTGGCGGGCAGGCTATCGGTTACGCCTATGAAGCGATTTGTCAGGGGGTTCACCCCGTCATGATTGCAGGCAGTGCAGAGGAGCTGTCGCCGATGCAGGTGGCTGTCTTTGATTCGTTTTATGCTGCCTGTCGTTCAACCGAATCACCTGCCCAGGCAGCGAAACCTTTTGCCCATGACCGAAATGGCCTGGTGGTTGGAGAAGGGGGCGCTACCTTCGTGCTGGAAGAGCTCTCGTATGCGCAGCAAAGAGGAGCACCGATTCTGGCAGAAGTAGTGGGCTTTGCGACCAACCTTGATGGCAGTCATGTGACCCGACAGGACGTGACCATGATGAAAAGAGTGATGGAGCGAGCTCTTGATTCAGCGGGTATTAAGCCCTGGCAGGTGGGCTATATCAATGCTCACGCGGCAGGTACCCAGAGTGATGGGGTTGAAGCTGAAGCAATCAGGCAGGTATTCGGTGATCATGTACCAGTATCCAGCAGTAAAGGTCATATCGGTCATGCGCTCGGGGGGTGTGGCTCTCTTGAAGCCTGGTTATCCATCAATATGATGAACCAGGAATGGTTCGCACCCACATTAAACCTGAATCATGTTGCTGAAGATTGTAGTGGGCTGGCTCATATTGAGCCGAAGGGACTGTATAAATCCTGTGACTATATTATGTCGAATAATTATGCCTTTGGCGGAGTGAATGTCTCGTTAATTTTCAAACGCTGGTATGAGGGAGAGTCCTGAACTTCGTGAATTCGTGAAAGAGCATTGTTCATTCCCCCGTAAGATTGAGTATTTATCATTATCTGAACACTTCTTCCTGTCACTGTTCACCCGTCTTCCATCGATGATGGCTGGTAAGTAAGTCGAACTTCCGGTGTGACCGAATTATTGTGAGTAAATGTTTTAAGTATCGGGCATATAAGCAGAATTTTACGTATTTTTTGAAAAGATAATGCTTAGTGACAGGCATTTAATGCTTGGTTAGAATGGCGTACGTACTTGCACTGTCGTTTTGTTTGTGTTTGGTGTTTTGCTTTGTAAACGCGATGTGCGACTTTGTAAGAAGCTATCTCAAATTACTAGCATGATGGTAAGTCCAACTTAAATCTTCAAAATCACACAACTATACGCTTTCCGTTTTTTTAATCTTCGGAAATAAGGTTCTCAA
>NZ_LUKQ02000459.1 GCF_001647025.1 Endozoicomonas atrinae | reverse complement strand
GAAAATCAACATCATTAAAACCTTCGGGTAGCTGTGGTCGACGAGACATCTGTTCTAGATAATGCATGGTAATGATGCCTAAGCATAGTTGGCGGCAGCTTAAGGATTTAGAAAATGCGATTGGTATAAGATGCTTTCTTTATGATCTGAAGAAAAACCTGGTAGAGCTGAAAGAGTCTCCTGCTTTGAAAGCTCTTTTGCCATCCTTTTAGCCAGCTCTGAACCCTGTTGCAGCTCTAATTTGGTATGGCGAGCATCAAAGGTCAGCTTAGGTTCGCAGTCAAGATTTTCACTGGTAGGAGAAACACCGGTTAAATCGAGTTTCAGCTGGTCAACTTGGGCTGTTAAAGGCAGATCTTCATCACCTTGAACACTTAGTGTGTTACAGCCAACGTGCACAGGAAACAGCCAGTTGCTGGCAATATTTTCTTCCAGAATATTTGATATCTCATCAAAAATGATCGTATCACTTTTTATTAGAATCTCTCGCGCTACGGCTCTGGCTGCATCTTTATGAAGACCGACCATGAAGGACTGGCTTTGGACCCATAGCTGCTCTGGTTTTATTGTCGGGTTGAGGAGGTCTTTTGTGATAGGGCGGCCTTCTCTCAGAGCTGACAGTGTCTCTCCCCACGATGCTTTGAAGGTTAGTTGCAGGTCGCCAACATTCAGATCACTTGAGATTGACTCACCACCGGCCAAAGGGTAAGTCAGAGTGCCGCTCAGTTTGGCAATTGCGATTAGAGGGCAATGTGCCTGGTCCTTCTCTCTGAAACTTAATAATTCTGGCTGGAACTCAATTTTGATGTCAGACAGCTTAATGGGACCATGCTGCTCGAGAGAGTCAATAGTCAGCTCAGGTAAGCTCAGCACATAACCCCCGGGTGTCTTAGTCAGGGCCGTCCCCTTGTTCAGAGTGATATCTGTCTGGCCGAGGGAAATGGTCAGGGTGGCGGGGAGATTGGCACTGATTCCTGCTAGTGAGACAGCGGATCTGAGCTGTGCTTTCTGGCGGCTCAGGGTGATACCGGGCTTTTGGAGTTGGGCATGGACCTGCCCATTAACAGTTACATCACCCGGCAGTGTCAGTTGTTGGGTATTGGTCCGAAGGTCGGCGTTATGAGCGCCAGCCTTGAGAGTAACAGATTTGTCACGGTGCTCATGGACCTGGCATTGGACAGTACCGAGAGTGATCTTGCCTTTCTGTTGCCCATCCGTGACCAAGACAGCCCGTGGTATCTGAAGCGAGGCCTTCCTGCTGCCGGTTTGGAATGTTGGCTGAGTAACTGAACGGTTTTGCGCCGTTTCAGGTAAAAGTGATTGGGCAAGGCAAGCTTGAGGCTCATGTAAATCAAGGCTCAGTTGTTGCCCATTGAATTGGTCTAATAATGCTCTTGCCTGTCTGGAGGTTTCCCCGGTCAATATATTATGTTCGGTTAAAAAACTGACCAGGCTTGTGGCTTCTTTGGAGGCCTCGGCAAGTGTGATGCGACTCCTGTTGGTTCTGATATTAAGTCTTGGAGTGCATCCTTTTTCTGGTGTTAGCTCTACATTGGTCAGTTCGGCGTTTAGCTGAGAAGAGTGAAAATCAATGGGGAGGGTATCGTCACCATGCACTATCAGTTGTTCGCAATTAACATGCATTGGAAACAGCTGCTGCTTGAAAATTAAGTCCAGCAGTGGTTTTAATATTTTCTCTGAGGGGGCCGAATTATGTGGTTCTTTTAGCATTTTTGACTTTGCAAAGGTTTTTACTGATTTTCCAACAAGTCCTGCTTCAACAGATTGTCCCTTAATCCAGATTTCTGACAGTGGATTTTTCTTGCTACTTTTTATTTTGCTTAGAAGTGATACTAAGAATTTTGGAACACCTCTAGGTTTGGCAACAACATAATGATGAAATGCTTTGCTCCACTCTGCTTGAATTGTTAGCTTCAGATCATGGAGATCAAGGTCTGACTCTATACACTGACCGTTTTCGTAGAAATACTTCATTTTGCAGGAAAGTTTTTCGATGCAGATAACCGGTAGTTGCTGACCGTCCCGTTGCTCAAAATCAAGTGGTTTAAGCTTTAATCGCAGGTCTGATAGTTCAATTGGGAAACCCGTTGGTGAGTCAATCGCTAGCCATTCCAGCTCAAGATCAGTTCTTTTGTGTATTTTTTCTGCATCGGCCTCAGTCCCTTTTCTAGCTTCATGATACAGTTTTCTTGGAGAGGTGTCATCACCGATGTAATAAGTCTTCAAAACACCAGTTTAATTTGACCTCCCGATTAACCCTTTTCTGGCCGATTGTTTTCCTGTTGGTATCAAGCAGGGAGCAGCGCCATGACCAATCGAGAGGA
>NZ_LUKQ02000458.1 GCF_001647025.1 Endozoicomonas atrinae | reverse complement strand
AGTGAGCCTACTAGATATTTTTATAAGGAATTGGTAACAATAACTGAGCGTCAGAGTAGGCGAGATCGTAATATTCCAAAGCTTTAGACTTAATGTAACTTCGTTCAGGAGCCGCTAGTATCATAAATGGAATACTATTTCCAGGCTTAACCTCTTTAAATCCGAATTTATTGTAGAATGATATAGTATTGTACTCACTTACTAATGCGATATTAGGAATATTGTTTAATACAGCAACTTCAACTACCGATCTCATCAACAACGTTCCCAATCCATTTAGTTGACAGGCTTCTTTTACAGATAGATATTCAATAGATAGTTCTTCATCATAAAGTTCAAAAGATAGATGAGCAGCCATGATATTCTCAATATCAACAAGTTCTATAACCATTTTCCTGCAATTATCTACAGCTGCATCATTATTTAATAATTTATCTTTCATATTTTGACGAGCAGCAGTTGAGAAAGTTTCATTTCTAGAAATACAATATGCTCGAAAATATGATTCGTCAGAAACATTGGGCACAACGCTTATCTTATAGCCTTTATGCTTGGCCTCTAAGATGAGACTACGTGGAAGATAGATATCACTTACAGCTTTAGTGCATGATGCACTATCAATCATTGGGTTCATAAATTAATTCTAAAACTGGTTGTTTCTTAATAAGACCGTCTTTATGAACTTAAGTTCTGCCTAAAACGTAACTTCCCTCATGCTTTCTCCCTATTTTTCAGGATTTTTTGCGGGCCTGAGACCTGACCCACGCCTGACCGTTTCCGAATGGGCCGATCAGACCCGGGTGCTCACCACCAAGTCGGCCAAGGAAGCCGGTCGCTGGCGAACGTCTCGAACGCCTTATCTGAAAGAAATCATGGATTGCCTGTCGCCTTCATCACCCGTTCAGCAAGTGGTGTTCATGAAGGGCGCTCAGGTCGGCGGCACCGAGTGCGGTAATAACTGGCTGGGCTATGTCATCGACCATACACCGGGGCCGATGATGTACGTGCTGCCCACCCTCGATCTGGCCAAGCGAACCTCAAGGCAGCGCATTGCTCCGATGATTGAGGAAATGCCCAACCTCCGGGACAAGGTCAAAGACCCTCGGAGTCGGGACAGTGGCAATACCGTGCTCTCCAAGGAGTTCCCCAATGGTGTGCTGGTGTTTGCCGGGGCCAACTCGGCGGCAGGCCTGCGCTCGATGCCCGTCCGTTTCCTGTTTCTGGATGAGATAGATGCTTACGATGATGATGTAGAGGGCGAAGGCAGTCCGGTCAATCTGGCGATCAAGCGAACGGCCACCTTCAGCCGTAACCGCAAAATACTGATGGTCAGCACGCCGAACATTGCAGAGACCAGCAAAATAGAGCCGGCTTATGAGAACAGCGATAAACGTCGCTATCACGTCCCCTGTAATTCATGCGGTCATCTGCAACCGATTGTATGGGCACAAATCCGCTTTGATGATAACGACCCGTCCACCACCCGCTTCGAATGCGTCAAGTGCGAGCATAAACACTTTGAAAAAGATAAGCCCAAATTGTTGAGTAATGGCCAGTGGATCGCCGAAGGAGAAAAGAGCACCCGGGTTGCTGGCTTTCACCTGAATTCGCTTTATAGCCCGAATGGCTGGTACAGCTGGCAGAATGCGGTCGAGGATTTTTTAGAGGCCAAGAAAAAACCGGTCGAGTTCAAGGACTGGACGAATACCGTGCTTGGTGAGACGTGGGTTGAAAAGGGCGAAACCGTCGAACATGCCCTGCTCTACCAACGCCGAGAGCATTACCCGGCAGAGGTGCCGTGGTGGGTGGAGATCCTCACCATTGGCTGCGATGTGCAGGATGACCGTATTGAGTTTGAGGTCACCGGCTGGGGCGCTGATGAGGAAAGCTGGTCTATCGACTACGTGCGACTCTATGGCGATCTGTCCCGTCCGGAGATATGGAATGCATTGGGCGAGATGTTTCACCGAACCTATACCCGGCAGGACGGGGTCCGGATGAACGTGGCGCAGATTTGCATGGACTCAGGCGGTCACTATACCGATGAGGTGTACGCTTTCTGCCGCAAGTTTGGTGCCGATTGGGTGATCCCTATCAAGGGAGCCTCACAGGCCGGAAAGCCTATCGCCACCTATCCCAAGACCAAAAACAAGAAAGGGGTCTATCTGACCCTCATAGGTACTGATACAGCGAAAGAGTTGATCTATCAGCGTTATCGCATTTTGGAGCCCGGAGCGGGTTATACCAATTTCATTTTCAAAATATGTCACGAATTCTGCGATTGCCTTTATACTTTAAATAGCCTGTTGTTCATCCCGTTAATGTCATGCCTAAAACTCCCGATTTTCCTGAAAACTTTCACGATGCA
>NZ_LUKQ02000457.1 GCF_001647025.1 Endozoicomonas atrinae | reverse complement strand
ACCATTCGCACCGGAGTTAAACAGCTCAGAAAGGCTATGGGAGTGGATGCGGGAGCATGACTTATCAAACAAAGCATTTTCAGGTTATGAAAATATTGTAGATTGTTGCTGTGAAGCTTGGAATAACCTTTGCAGCGAAGCTGGTCGACTGTTCAGTCTGTGCTCCCGTGATTGGGCAGTTATACAGTAGTTAGAAAATTCAATTGGTATTACGATTTGATAGAAACGATAGCCGGGTTGTTGTTGGGTGACAAAGGCTACATTAAGCCGATTTTCAAAGAAGATTGCGAAGCAATTGGTATCGACCTGCAAACGCCATTGAAAAAAACATGAAAGATAACCGGCCAAAAAAATTCGTCAAACTGATCATGCGGGTCAGGCGCAGAATCGAAACTGTCATTGGACAGTTGGCACATTATTTCGATATTGAGCACAGTGGCTGCCGTAATATGTGGCGCATGACGGCAAGAATAGCCCGCAAGTTACTGGCTTACAACGTAGGTGTATTCCTAAATGTACAGGCTGGTAAGCCTGCTATTCAGTTTGAGAGTTTAATAACTGCTTGAAAACACGGTTTTCGGGCATGACAGGCAGTGTGCATTCAAAATGGGTTTTCGGTCGGCCATGTAGTATTTATTTCTTGTTCTATAAGTCAAAAGTCGGTCTTCGCGTAGCTACTATAGGAACACCTCTTATAATAGTTAACTGTCATGCCCGCTTCTGTTATTTCCAGCTCTACCAAAAGCATCGTTCTGCAAATTGAAGTTTCTATAGATTAAGGGAACATGCTGAATCTTGAAGATGGCTATGTTGTCGTTAGTGGTTGAGATATTCGTAATCTTTTATTCACTGCGCCCCATTATGGGAATTCGAGTATTAAGACCGATTATATTCCACGAAAACAGAAATAACCGGTTTAGCCATTATTCACTAAGCCTGATATTTTTACAGTTTATAAATATCATGGCTCACTGTACACAACAATTTTCATGAAGCCTTCTCCCACCTGACTTCAAATAGCAGCTCCACTGCTCCACATATTTCTTCCAGCCATTTATCAACGTGATGGAGAATTCTGGCAAGATAATCCAGTCCTGTACGGAAGATGGATTGCGCTTTTCGGCCATGACTTTTTAGCTTGACCGGGGTTGCATCGTTTATCCAATCTCCCGTCTTATATGCTCAGCAGAAGGCTAATGCCAAGGCACAGAGCAACTTTGATATTTTATCCCGATCCTTCAGGTGAGTTTCCTCAAGGTTAAAACCTCTGCCTTTCATAGCTTGAAACATGGTTTCTATTTGCAATCTTTGGAGATAATCTTCAATGGCACGCCAAGATTCAGTATTGCAAATGATCACCATTGGATCATTACCTTTTTTAGAGGCCGCAAGATAGACCATTTGCCCCCACACTTTTATTGGCTGTCTGATGGCCATGGTTTCACCGGTTGTCAGTAAAAATATTCTGGTCACCGGTAATAACCGGTTTTGGTGTTTATTGGGGACCAATGTGTTGCTGGGAACCCTGATGCAAAAAGGCCAGTTCCTATGAACCAGAAATTTCAACCAGCGCTTGCCCTTAAACTCCCTGTCCATGAGTAAACGCTGTATCGCTTGTTCAGGAAATATCTTTTGAAATTTCTGTAGCAGCTCAATGCGCTCCGCCGTATTCGAGCACCCCTTCTTGGGCAGGAGCGTCCATAAAATCGGGATAGCCATGCCCTTGTAGTTAATAGCCAGAAACAGGATGTTGATTTTGAAAATCCCAAACATCCAGTTAGTTCGATCCATGCTGAGTTGCCATTTGCACTAAGGTGCAATCAGGCCAGCGATTATCCTGGCTGTAACAGCGTCCTCAAAAACCACTTCGAGAAAGAATCGCTGAATGCGGCGGTAACAGGATGCAGTCTGTGACTTTCCGGGAAAGGTGGTTGCAAGGTGTGTGAAGTTTACGGTCTGCTTTTGCAGCAGACTCAGCACAAGATGGGCGAGGACGCTCAGTCGGCACTTGTTCCAGTTCAGATAGGTTCTACACTGCGTAATGAGTAAGTCGGCAGGTTCCATTGTCGAGAGGAGTTTTGTGGTAAAAACCTCAAGATAGAGGATCCCGCTGACACACTTCTGATTTTTGTCGTGTACAGTGTCCGGACATATTGAAAAGCGTGAGTTTGAATATAAGCGTCACGGGACTTATACCAATTGAATTTTCTAACTACTGTATAACTGCCCAATCACGGGAGCACAGACTGAACAGTCGACCAGCTTCGCTGCAAAGGTTATTCCAAGCTTCACAGCAACAATCTACAATATTTTCATAACCTGAAAATGCTTTGTTTGATAAGTCATGCTCCCGCATCCACTCCCATAGCCTTTCTGAGCTGTTTAACTCCGGTGCGAATGGT
>NZ_LUKQ02000456.1 GCF_001647025.1 Endozoicomonas atrinae | reverse complement strand
AGACTGTAGTGATAAACTCTTCAACGGGCATGACTGAAACCTTCTTTTTTGCTTTTTACTGCTTTTAATAGCAGAAAGCAGGTTCAGTCATGTCTCCTTATGCAAACCTAAAAGTCGCACATGGCGTTCTGTATTGAAAAGAAGTGCGGCCAAAAAGTAGCGAGGGATCGGATGATGAGCAGAAATGTATTGGATACTTACGACATACGGCTTTTATCTGCACTCCAGCAGGATGATGCGCTATCCCTGCAATGCCTTGCAGAGCTGGTCAGCCTGTCTGCATCGCAATGCTCCCGCCGTATCAGCCGGCTGAAAGCAAAGGGTTACATACAGAAACAGGTAACTTTACTGAACCCTCAGGCTGTTGGTCTGGATGTAGAAGCCTTTGTCACTGTTTCTCTTGATAATCATACTCCGGATTCTGCAACCTATTTCAAAGAGGCCATTCTGAAAATGTCTCCGGTTATGGAGTGTCACGCCATCACTGGTAGTGATGGCGATTACCTATTGAAGGTTGTCGCGAAAAATCAGCACGCACTCTCTTTTTTCCTGATGGAAGAGCTTATGAAGATTCCCGGTGTCAGCCAGATTAAAACCGCTCTGGCTCTCTCTGCCATTAAATCCACTACAGCACTGCCACTCAGTTTATAGGGGGTTTTATGGAGTTCCCGATGAAGTTTACCCTGACTGGCACAGGCAGCGTGAAAGGATGCCCGGTTTATGGTTGTGACTGCCCCGCCTGCACCAGAGCCATCATGGACCCGTTTCTCGCTCGTAGACCGGCTTCCGCAACACTGGAGTCCGACGGTGAAGTGATTCTTATTGATGCGGGTCTCACGGATATTGAAGATCGCTTTCCTGCAGGTTCCCTGAAACAGATTGTTCTGACTCATTACCATATGGACCATATTGCCGGTTTATTCAGCCTTCGCTGGGGAAGCGCCCTGAAAATTTCGGTGGTCGGACCAGACACATCGGATGCACCGGCAGAGCTGTTGAAACATTCCGGAATTCTTGATTTTTCCCAGACCGTTGCTCCATTCGCTCCCTTTAATGTAAACGGTGTTAAGATAACCCCGATTCCCCTCAGTCACTCACGCCCAACAATGGGCTATGTTTTTCATCGTAATGGCAGGACACTGGCCTATCTGACAGACACCCTGGGGCTCCCAGATGAGACCCTCAACTTTTTTACCAGCAATCCTCTGAATATCATGATTATTGACTGCAGCTACGCTCCGGACATGCCAGATCCTCCCGGGGCTCACAACAGCCTGAAAGATGTCATGGAACTCCACGAGAGGGTACAACCATCACGCACCATTCTTACGCATATTGGTCATGAGCTTGATAATTGGATGAATATCAATCCATTACCAAAGGATATTGAAGCAGGCTATGATGGGTTGATCATTACACTTTAAGCCAGTCATGCAAAAATACAGTGCCTTATCATCACCATGAACCAATCCTGCATTCGTTTTCTTTAACAAACGATCATCAGGCCAGTAGTAAAACTTCCAGCTTGTTCTTCCCTGCAAAAAGCAAAGTGTCGAGACCATTTAACATGGTATCGAGTGGATTGGTTTATGCCGGATACCCAAAAGCAGCATTCACACTCTTTTATGTTTAGCTTTTTTAAACTAATGAATATAGAACGAGACATCCAAAAGACTATCTAATTAGTTCAACTAGGATAAGCTTAAAGATGGTCTTATCCGGCTGCACAAAATTGCTGACCAGGCTAATGGAAGTATCCATGAAGATTAGAGCTGCTATTGAGCAGGACCTGCAATTCATAATTGATGGTATAAAAGAGACTCATATAATAGAGGAATGGCCTGAAGAGCCTCTCATCTGTGATCATTATAAAGATGAAGTTATTGACTCTATAGCCCGAAAAGAGATAAGAGTCGTGGAAGAAAAAGATCAACGGGCCGGGTTTGTCTGGGTTAAACCCGAATTTCGAGCCATGCACCTAGATAGAAATGATTATCTATGGATCTACCTGATGTTTGTAAAAAAAGAATATCGTCGATCAGGAGTAGGTAAAGTCCTAGATGAAGAGGCTTCAGAAATTGCAAGAAAGCTGGGAAGAAAAGAAATTATCGGTGATATCTTTGAGGTAAATCACATCTCAAGAGATTTCTATAAAAAGCTTGGAGCTGAGCCAATATATACTATTTATTCCAAAAAGAGCCTGTAAATAATTCTGTGTAAACGCCACCAAAACTATTACTCCTTGAACCGGTCAGGAAACATAATTTCAAACCGGTTCATGGCTGCTTTCCAGTTCCTGATCGGCATGGTCCATTTCTCGGAAGCTTTTTCCATGGCCAGATAGATTACCTTCATGACTGACTCATCAGTCCGAAAAATCTTCCGGTTCTTGATCGCCTTACGAATGACGC
>NZ_LUKQ02000455.1 GCF_001647025.1 Endozoicomonas atrinae | reverse complement strand
GAGAACCTTATTTCCGAAGATTAAAAAAACGGAAAGCGTATAGTTGTGTGATTTTGAAGATTTAAGTTGGACTTACCATCATGCTAGTAATTTGAGATAGCTTCTTACAAAGTCGCACATCGCGTATTGAATGTTTTTTTCATGGCAAACGCATCACATGGAATGGTTTACCCAGTATATGCAACAGCAGGAAAGGATAGCTGGTATCGTAAAGTACCAGCTATTCAACAGTGTTGAATGTGACGCTTCAGGTAGACGCTTTTAGTATGGCATCCAGCAACACTTTATAGTTGTCTTCCATCGGGTAATCACCGGATGTCCAGCCCAGTCTGACCAGTACTGTATTGGTAGAGGGGATGATCATCACGGACTGTTTGCGATTTCCCAGCATGGCATAGGCATCTACCGGGAGTGATGGCCAGCGCAGCTGTTCATCTCCCTGGTTCAGCCAGAACTGGTAGCCATAGGACTTTTCATTGTCACTGGTGTTGGGCGTTTTTGCGGCAGACACCCAGTCATCCGGCAGCAGCTTCTGCCCATTAATTTCACCATTATTGGCCATAATCAAGCCGAATCGTGCCCAGTCCCTGCCTGAGGCATACAGGTATGAGCTGCCCACCAGAACACCGGAAGCATCGGCTTCAAAGGTGGCTGTCGCAATCCCGGCGGGAACAAACAACTCGGTTTGAACAAAGTCCATGGTTTGAGCCGGATCACTGCCCAGTGTCTGATGGATATAACGCGAGAGCAGATTCGTTGTGCCGGAGGAATAGGAAAAATGTCTGCCAGGCTCATGATCCAGTGGGCTGATCATGGCAACATCAGAGGCACTGGGAGCGGTAAACAGCATATGGGTAGCATCACTGCCCGGAGCATAGGTTTCATCAAAGGCCAGACCACTGCTCATCTGCAGTAACTGCTCAAGGGAAAGTTCAGCCCGTGTATCCGTCCACTGGTCAAACAGTGCAGTGTCGTTTTTTGACACTTTCCCGAGGGCTTCCAGACGGCCCAGCATCATGGCCGTTATGCTTTTCCCCATGGACCAGCCTAATAAGGGAGTCGTCTGATTAAAACCGTTGCCATAGGCTTCGGCAATAATCTGGCCATCCTGAACCACCACCATGGCACGGCTGTCGAGCCCATTGCGATTGTCTTCAGCAAGAATCGATTCAAGGACGCCCTGTATATTCGGGTTAACCGTGCCGACGCGGTTTCCTTTCGGCCAGGGAGCATGATCCGGTTCTGGTAATGGCTGTGATGCCATTTGGTACAACGTATCGTCTCCATCAAATTCAATGGTGCATCCAAGCCCCTGGCGGTAGGTAGCAACTGTGGGCGCCAGGCCAAAAAGATCAGCACTCACCTGGCTGGGGGTATCGGAGTATTTAAGGTTAACCAGCTCTGTAACCGGAGAATAGGACGACAGGTCACTGACAATTTGCTGATCATCAAGACCGCTGATAAAGCGTGCGGAACAGGCCAGTTTGGCACTGAGGCTGGTGGCCACCTGAACCGCATGACCCAGATTAAACAGGGAAAAACCCAGAAAATAGGGCGGAACAGCAATTAACAGGCCTGAAAACAGAGCCAGAGAGATCAATAGCTTTTTCATTATTGTTATTCTTTTTGGTTGGTTACAAAATCTGGCAAAGCTTATGGTGATCTGGGCCGGAAATCCAGTGGTTAACGCTGGGGATAGTTGCTTTTTAGTGGTTTTCCAGGGGGCAGTTAGCCATAAACAGGCTACGGTTATTAAGTTATACGACAAGTATCTGGTAGTGAATAGAAGAGGTTGTTATGAGCCATTTACGCATTCCAGCGAATTGGACGATCCAGCGTTCTACTCCTTTTTTTACCAAAGACAATGTGCCTGAGGCGTTATTAACCCATCACAATACTGCAGCGGGTGTTTTTGGGCAGCTGTGTGTGATGGAAGGCAGCGTAATCTATTATGGTTTTGCCGATCAGCGGGCAACTGAGCCAGAGGTGACTGTAGTTATCAATGCCGGGGAATTTGCCACTAGTCCACCTCAATACTGGCACCGAATTGAGCTGAGTGATAATGCCCAGTTCAATATTAATTTCTGGTCTGAGAAAGCGGTGGATAAACCCTTATATGAGACCCGTTGAGAGGTGAGCCTTGATAAGAAGCGGCATAGCGATATTTCTTGTTTGGAACATAGTGAGAGAATAGGTGTCTTATTTGGGGCTGGCTTTTAACCTTTATAACCAGCCAATTTACCCAAATAAGTTCAAGGAGTGTCGTTATGCAAGCTACTGATGCGACTGCTGTCATCACCGGCGTAAAAAGTCCTCAAAACACCAGTCCAAAATGACCTGTCGTTAAGTATAGCTTTTTGGGGTGGTCTGCAAGTCTGATAGTTCCAGAAAGTTAAATATTTTACTAAGCTGACTCT
>NZ_LUKQ02000454.1 GCF_001647025.1 Endozoicomonas atrinae | reverse complement strand
GTTACGAAGATATCGTGGATTGCTGCTGCGAGGCCTGGAACAATCTATGCGGCGAAGCTGGACGTCTATTCAGTTTATGCTCTCGTCAGTGGGCAGTTATACAGTAGTTAGAAAAAGCAATTGGTATTACATCATAAATCAGTAATTCTGGTGGCTGGTCTGCCTGATTCTTCAGCGTATACCATGGCTTATTGTTCAGGGGCTTCTTGCTCATCCTTGTTTTCGTCCTTGTCATTAGTGGAAGGATCCTTCGATGACTGCCTGCCATCACTTTCGTACTGCAGATTCAATTGATCCGCCCGGCGATTGTCGGCAGCGATTTCGTCATCAATTTGTTCGCTGTCATAACCCTGTTCAGACACCACTTCTGAACGAGATTTGAAGCCACTGCGCACTGCCAAATTCTGGGCCTGCATATCCTGAACCGGATGCATATAGGGCCAGCCCTGAGCAATCCATTTCACCCGACGATAATCGGCTTTGTTTTTGTGAAATCGGGGCGCATGGATTGCCCCGCTGAGTACGGCCATGTCCAGCCACCGATTCCAGATCGGTCGACAGAACTGGAACACCAATTGATTGTGCTGAATTTGCTGAATGCGTCTGCGGAACTCATTCAGCACCACTCTCAGTGCCCGGTCACTGACACCCTTCATATCGCCGGACAGGATTTCGTATGGCAGCCCAATACCAGCTGCAACGGCCATTAATTGCTGACGGATAAAATCGGGATAATTGCTGGCGGCACCCGGTGGCGTATTGAAGGTAATCTCCTCCCCCGGCGAGAGTTCCTGCATCGTGCCAGGCTCCATTGCCACCATGGGCACACCTTGCAGGTCGTAGACAATCGGTCTGCCCGTGAGTGGATCCACTTTCTCGCCATCCGGCGCTGGCTTGGTGATAAAGCCGGTGAACAGGTTAGCAATCTCCTGCCGCAGCAACGTCGCATCATCAAACTTGTCCAGATGAAACATCCGCAGCAGGACCTGTGTTAGTAGCGGTTGCCCTCTTAATTGCCCTGGCCTTAATGGCTCATAAAGATGCAATACCTGGTCCGCAGGGATACGACGCAGATCTGCCGTATCCAGTGCTGTGTAATCTGAGGGATGCTGCCGATGCATCCAGTAGGCCACCCGCTTACCGACGGCATTAAACTCAATACCCGCTCGGATCTTATGCCCTCTTTTCAGATCGTCGTTGTAATCCCAGGGAACAAACTCTGCTTCCAGTAGCTGCACTTGCAGAGGAGCACTCAATCCGTCTGATGGTTTTCGTGGTCGTAATCGGGCAAAACATTCACCCGCTTCCAGCATGGAACGTACCGCCAGTGATTGCTGACCATAAAAGTCCAACTGTCCATCCGCATCGGATTCATCGGACCAGTCGAGGAACAGTGCCTGCAGGTTCTTGCGAAAGACATCATTCGTGGCTTCCGATTTGGGCTTGATACCAGTCCCCACAATATTGGCCACCAGCTTTTCCAGACCAGAAGCCGCCCAGGGATCATTACGAATCGCCGACCTGGATCGATTGATCAAGGTTCCCAGATTACCGGTCAATGTGTTATTCGGGCCGGAGGATGGGGCTGACCAACTCTGGCTTCTCCGCCCTCGCCCTGCGGAGGTGTAGGCCAGATTTCGGATCGTTTTCGATGATGTCTGCAACCATTTCTGTCGTATCCAGTCAAACAAGGGTGTCCGTCCTCGCAGTAAGAAATGGAGTAGTTGATTTTGAAAGCGGTGGTTATTTCAGTCCTGATTTTGGGCTGTTTTCTGATGATGGCTAACCTGGCGCCCTGCCTGTTGAGTAACCCACAGGGCAACGATAAAGACGACCCAAGAAAGCTGACCGCCGATCAGATCCGGCAATCCATCACAACGCTGATTGTTTTGCTCATAGCCCTGGTGATGGTCCTGCATTTCTGGCGGTAAGATCAGATGCCGCGTCGAGAATAGATGCCATACTGGCGAGGCCGCTTCTGCTGTTTCGCCAGTTCACGCTCAATGGCCTGCAGTCGCCTTTCCATCTCGCCGAAGCTGGCGTATTCCACCTTTCGGCCTTCAAATTCCACGGTGCGGGTTTCCCGCAGCAACACGGCTCGTTTCAGGGCCTGGTATTCAGCATCAGTAATCATGGGTTTACCCATTGAGGTAGGTACTGCGAGAGATTCGACGATTGCGATTCACGGCGATATCCGCTGGTTCTTCTTGTTCTATCTGCACTTCCGGCTCTGGCCGTTGTGCTGCCAGCTGTTCCAGATCCAGTCCTCGATGTTGCTGAAGGATTCTCACAGCCGTCAGCGCATAGACCCGACAATCCAGTGCTTCGTTGCGCTTCTTTTTGGCATCCCATTCAAAGTAGGCAACGCCGTGCTTGTATTTACGTACCTTCTCTTCTGCCGTGGCCTGCTTGAAGTAATCCTCATCAAAGCAGTCTGCAA
>NZ_LUKQ02000453.1 GCF_001647025.1 Endozoicomonas atrinae | reverse complement strand
TCAGGCGAGTATTTGGCATAACCCAGATGCTCTTCCAATTCAGCGGCCATAACACGTTCAACAGTCGCCTTAATAAGTAAACGGCTGAAGTCGGCAAGATCATCCTGAGTTTTAATCTGACTGGCTATTTGATCTACCAGTTTTTCGTTGATTTCAACGCTCATTGTTATTCTCCATTTTGGAGTATTAACGACAAGCGTTTACACAATTTAAATTACATTCCCTCAATATTTGAATAACTACGTTCAAAAACAGTCTAATCTGAACATTAATCTTTAATAAAAATAAAAAATCAGACAATAAATAACCAAGCAATAATTTCTCACTTTTCTTTATTGTTTATTTAACAATCTAGATTCGACCAAAAAACAAGCTAATTGATTAATTAACAACCTAAATAAAAAGACTGATCAAATTGCAGCCAATTAAATAAAGACAAAATAAAATATTCCTCATTCACACGAACATTCAAATGATCAGGATCAACCAAAAAAAAACACGCCTATCGTAAATTTTTCTTGCTTAAAGGAGAGAACAGATAAATTGAGAGCAGTTACCGCCAAGAATTCAAGCCAGTCATACAGCTGAATGCTTTCACTTGTTCAAAAATTACGCATAAAACCTGAAGAATCCTAACCAAAAGTAATCAGAGTAATAGCAGATGCCCAAGTACAGTCCAGAGTTAAACAGACGCAGCTTTCTAAAAAAAGCAGGACTAACCGCCGCTGGACTCGCCGCTTGCGGGTTATCTCTAACCAGCTCTGCAAATCCAACTCCTGTCTTACCTTCACGTAATAAAAAAGCACCCAACGTCTTAGTTATCAAAACGGATGAACATAATCCCTTCCTCAGTTCCATCGAAGGACACCCCTTTATACAAACACCGAATCTTCAGGAACTTGCAAATACCGGTACTTATTATAAAAGTCACTACACGGCATCCCCCCTGTGCGTACCCACACGCTCTTCCTGGATATCAGGCCTGCGCCCCCATAAGGGACAGTTTTACAATAACAGCGTTGTTTTCCAGAAAGACTATCCCAGTCATGGTCACGTTTTGAGAGAACAAGGTATCTACACCGTTCATGTAGGTAAGCTTGATGCATACCGGGAAGCCTCAAAACTGGGCTTCTCTGAAATGCACCGGCTCTGGTCACCTGAGGTCCAGGATCCGGGTGATATGAATGTTGCCCGCAACCCTGTATCAGAACGCCCCCTGGAGAGCCGTGATGGCACCCCAAGAAATGCCATGTATGGTGTCAAGGCAAATGCGTTCAGCAAGGATGAGCCAATTTTTAACTTTGCCAAAGGCTGGATTTCCTCCACTGGATTATCGCTGGACCAGCCATGGCTGATGGAACTAAATACATCCAAGCCACACTTCCCCTGCTTTACTTCACAGGAGTTGTGGGACCTTTATGAAGGTCATGATGACCTGCCTGAACTGGATAAAAACCATCCGGTTGCCCAACACCCAGTGTCAGATGATCTTCGTAAACACTTCAAAACGGATCAGTTTACCGAGGAGCAGGTGCGTGGTTTACGGCGGGGCTATTATGCCAATGTCACCTATATCGATAACAAGGTCGGTGAGCTGATCAACATTCTGAAAGAGACAGGCCAGCTGGATAACACGGTGATTATTTACACGTCTGACCATGGAACCATGATGGGCAAATATGGCATGCACTGGAAATCCAGCATGCATGAAGATTCCGCCAGGGTTCCCTGCATCATCAGTGGTCCCGGCTTTAACAGGGATACGGTCAGCCACACCGCCTGTGATTCCATGGACCTGCAGGCCACATTATTCGGTATTTTTGGTGTCCAACGTCCTGAACATTGGGATGGAGAACCACTGCAAGGCCTTGCATTGAACGATCATGAACGTACCGCACTTTCTGAGTATCATGGTCATGGTCAGAGCGTCAGTAGCTACGCTATTCGCCAGGGTAACTGGAAGTACATTTACCACTACGGCCAGCCAGCACAGCTATTTAATATTGATAAGGATCCTCAGGAAACTCTGGATTTAGCCAGCACCCAGTCAGAAAAAAGAAAGCAGCTTCATAATGCACTTCTGAACTACCTGGATCCTGATAAAGAGCATCATCGGGCAGAAGATTATATCCAGAAACAATTGGCAGCATTTCAAGACACCAGCAAATACCAAACTCTCCCTGGTGGTCATGGATTAAAAAAAGAAGTTGTATAAATAATATCAAAGTTAATCTGATCTTTTTTTGTTCGAAAGAAACATATGAGACTGGTTTCTTAAAGCAACAAGCAGTCAAAAAGAAACTTCCTTCTGGAAGTGGGAATGTAATTTAAATTGTGTAAACGCTTGTCGTTAATACTCCAAAATGGAGAATAACAATGAGCGTTGAAATCAACGAAAAACTGGTAGATCAAATAGCCAGTCAGATTAAAACTCAGGATGATC
>NZ_LUKQ02000452.1 GCF_001647025.1 Endozoicomonas atrinae | reverse complement strand
TTGAATGCATCCGTCGTCCACTGTTCTGGGCGGCGATCAGGCTGGTGCCGGAACCGTTGAACGGCTCATAGCAGCTTTCGCCTTCGTGGGTGTAGGCTTCCATCAGGTGCTGTGGCAAGGTGACCGGAAAGACGGCCGGGTGGTCTATGCCATCACCAATGCTGCCTTTCTGTCTCATAAGGCGAATAACACTGTCGGGAATTTTGTAGTCCTGAATGGGCTGCCCTGAATGCGTCCAGCCGCCTACCTCGCCATCGTTGCTACGAATACCGCCGGCATCGTTCTGGTGGCTGACCTCTCCAGCTCCCTCGCAGGGCACGATCTTGTTGGGCTTGCGCTTCTCTTTGTTGAAATGAAAAATCAACTCAAAGGCCGGAGCCAGTCGGCCTGCCCAATCGCCGGGCATACCGGGGCCTTGATCCCATACGTAAAGACCAAACCGTCGCCAGCCGTCGATCCGCATGAATTCCAGCCAGCCGTCCCAGTAGGGCTGCCACTCGTTTTTGTGGTGTATCAATCCGAGGTTCACTAACACCTGGCCGCTTTTGTGCATGGCGCTGCCGAGGGTGCTTGCTCCAAATACGCCGGTCATCAATTTGTCCCAGTCCGTAATGCCATCAGTGGTGTAGTCCCGTTGGTTGCCATAGGGCGGGCTGGTGAAACAAAGGCGAGACTTGCGGCCGTCCATCAATTGTTTAACGTGGTCGGGGTTGGTGCTGTCGCCGCACATCAGCCGGTGGTCACCCATCTGCCAAACGTCGCCCTTTTGGGTCACGGCGGGCGCTCCCTGGATAGCGTCTTCTGCTTCTGGCTCGCTGGTGGGGTCGTGGTCTTCGGGCGCTGTGGGTGGCTCTAAATCGTCCAACATGGCCAGCAGGGCGTCGTTGTCGGTCTCTACCTGCCCTAATAGCTGCTGCAGGGTGTCGGCGTCGGTCTCTGCCAGGGCGCTGATGGGATCAAGGGTAGCGAGGGCGAGCTTTTCTTCTGCTTCGCTTAAATCCACGTAGATAACGGGCACTTCTTTGGCTTTGTGCTTTCTGGCCAGCTCCACTCGCAGGTGTCCGTCAATGAGTCGCCCGGTGCGCTGGTTGACGATCACTTGCTGAATCCATCCAAGGTCGTCTAAAACACCCTCCATTGCCGCTTGCTGTGACGCCGGGTGCCTGCGCCAGTTGTCCGGGTTCATCATCAGCTTTTCCGGGCTTTCCATACCGCTGCCGGTGATGCGTTGCTTCCATGCCATGCTGGTTATCCTTTGAATGCTTTGCCGTTCTGGTGTTTTGCCTGCTGTCCGGTGAATTCCTGCCACCGCCGGATAATCACGTCGCAATAGGCTGGATCAATTTCCATCAACCGGGCTTGCCTTCTCAATTTCTCGCAGGCGATGAGGGTACTGCCGGAGCCGCCGCATAAATCCAGCACCGTGTTCTGTCGTGCGCTGCTGTTGCGGATCATGTGAACAATCAAGTTGACCGGTTTCATGGTGGGGTGCTCTGCCGATCGGGAGGGTTTGTCTTCCTTGATCACGCTGGTGTTCAGCTGGTTGCGAAGCTGCCGGCAGTAGTTGACCAGTGATGACTTCTCCATGTTCTTGAAGTCGGGTTCTTCATCCAGTACCGTGGCCTTGTTAAATTCGCCGTACCATGAGTGAGCGGCTCCTGGCTTCCAGCCGTAAAGGATCGGTTCGTGCTGCCAGTGGTAATCCTGCCTGCCCAACGCAAAGACATTTTTTACCCAGACGAGGCATTGCTTGAACAGGAAACCGCTTTCCACCAGTGCGCTGCGGAAGTTCACGCCTTCGCTGTCGGCATGCGCCACATAAATAGGGCCGCCCGGTTTTGTCCACAGGCAGGCGGCGGTGAATAAGTCGCTGAGGAATGCTCTGAACTGAGCATCGACCATCTTGTCGTTCTGGATAGTGAGGGCATCTTTGGTTTTGCCTTCGTAATCCACGTTATAGGGCGGATCAGTCCAGACCATATCAACCTGTTTGGATTGAACCAGCTGCTCTACCTGTTGTGGGTCAGTGCTGTCACCGCACATGAGCCGGTGGGCTCCCAGAATCCAGATATCACCAGGCTTGCTGATGACTTTGCCTTGGGGATCCGGGCAGTCGTCGTCATCAGTGAGGCCGTCTTCAGCTTCGTCCAGTAGTTCTCCGGAGGCGAGGCTTTCCAATAGGCCGTTCAGGTCATCGCTCTGCACCTCCAATCCTTCCAACAAGCTGTCCAGCATGGACTGGTCGGTTTCCGCCATCGCCGACAAGGGATCGATGGTGGCCAGTGCCAGTTTTTCTTCTGCCTCGGTCAGGTCAACGTAATACCAATCGCATTTTCTAAATCCTTAAGCTGCCGCCAACTATGCTTAGGCATCATTACCATGCATTATCTAGAACAGATGTCTCGTCGACCACAGCTACCCGAAGGTTTTAATGATGTTGATTTTC
>NZ_LUKQ02000451.1 GCF_001647025.1 Endozoicomonas atrinae | reverse complement strand
ACCATTCGCACCGGAGTTAAACAGCTCAGAAAGGCTATGGGAGTGGATGCGGGAGCATGACTTATCAAACAAAGCATTTTCAGGTTATGAAAATATTGTAGATTGTTGCTGTGAAGCTTGGAATAACCTTTGCAGCGAAGCTGGTCGACTGTTCAGTCTGTGCTCCCGTGATTGGGCAGTTATACAGTAGTTAGAAAATTCAATTGGTATAAAGTGGAGGACTCGAAGGGCCAATTCCTCCACTTTTTCAGAGAGAAGAGAGAAAACGGCAAAAAAGGGTCGAAAATAGCTTGTTTGTGGGGAGGGCGAATCCTCCAGCGAAGTGCGTTTAACCCTTTGTTTATAGGGCCTATAAACGACAAAACCCTTACAACAGGTATTGTAAGGGTTTCATTGTATGGCGGTGGGAAGGGAACCGGTCGCGGAGTTTTTTGATAAAACCAAAATATGCACCTTAGTACATCAAACGTACAGTCCTTTAACACCGCCTTTCTGAGGGCACATCATAGCAGCGGTTAATTTTTTGCAGGCCAATGGAGACTTTGATGAGTTCTGGCCATTTTCATAAGAAGGTGATAATTCTTATCGGTGTCGCATGAGAAAATAACAATCACTATGAAGGAGTCTTATGCAAGTACGCTATGGATTAGTTGCTATTATGGTTATTCTTGGCAGCGCTGTGGATTATGTCATCTGGTTTGGGGCATAAATGAGAATGAGGTATCAGGCTCCTTCGAGCCTGTAAAAACCTTTAGCGAGCAGGCTGCATGGTGACATGCACTTCATTATTCAAAAACTGGTACTCACCACGCTCAGGGTTACCATTGGCTTTCAGGGTCGCCATCTGGGGAAAATATCCCTCTTTTTTAAAAATGAAAATTTTCCCAGCTGCAGGGGTAAGCATGACATTGGCTGGTGTTACCCCCAGTTTCTTCTGTCCTGACACTGTTTGCTCATAAACCGTGATGCCCTCAGGAGTACTGCGCAGGGCAACTTGCTGACCGGGTGAACTGCCAGATTCTGTCAGTGAACTACAACCGGCGGTAAGGATAATCAGGGGGAGGGTGAGCAGCAGTCTTTTCATGGTGCAGAGTCCACATCGGCAGAAGGTTGATATTCTCTTTATCCGCCAATGTGACTATTTATTAAGGACAAATTACTTCGCAATGCCGGTATAAACGACATGGTTTTTTCATAATTACAGAGCCTGGATCACTGTCCGAATCATGGATGAGGCAAACCCGCCGTAATCCGTCAGGAAAAACCCAAAACCCCAGTTCATAATGGCACTCATGCTTCTCTCCTTTCTTTCACGTTTATATTGTCCCCCTAGGGTAGACGACTTAATGTCTGCATCCGGTAAGCATTCAGTAAGCTAATGACTGCAATCGGTCGTGCCATGAAAATCGGTTGTCAATAATCCACTTTGACCTCTGTACGCTGCATTGGTAGTGTATAGGTGTGGTTGATAGAAACCCGCTCGCTGTAGCAGTTCTCCCTGCCTGCTCCCGGTCCTAGTACGGCAGGGAGATTGTTCAGTCAGGGTTCACCGCCGTTCTCCAATACCTCGATGATCTCCCATACTTTTTCAGCCTGAACCAACAGCAGGATGTAACGGCTGATGTTGCCCTTGTCCCGGACAAAATGGGCTCTTTCCATCAGCAGGTTATAATCTTTTCTCAGCTGTCGGGTTGGGCAGGTACTGAACAGAGTGAACATTGCTCCTCCAAAACTGTGATTGAATAGCAGGATTCTGCGGTGCCTTTCGACACTGATAGAGAGAGGAGGTTTCTACAGAGATCGATAATCCGAAGAGAGCATCAGGAAAGATCACGGTTTATACCGGTTGTTTCTTGTGCTCGCTGTTTTATCATTCGTCCCGAATTCCGCAGCAGGTCTCCAAGGGACGGGCTTTTGTGACATGGGCATCAGCCGGTTGCGGAATTTATTCTTCTGTTTATTGGCTGGTTAGACCAGCATTTTTTTTACAGAGCAGTGTCTTGCTTCTGTGATACCCGGCAACAGTCGTGCCGGGTATTTTTTATCTTCTCCCCTTATTCAACATAAAACGCTCAGTCCTTTAGCCGATATGTAGGATTGCTTAAGGTTGATGTAGTGGAACGACTGGTAATTCCTTCGGGAATTGCCAGTTTTTTCATACCCTGCTGGTATCAACTTGTCCTCCACCAACACCAGATCAATACCCGGCTCAATGAATGCCCCCCATGCCTTTGACCTTGTTTCAATTCGTTGTTACTTTATCAGAGCTGTAGATGGCATTTATTCAATAAATGCAGCTTCCCCGTCAGGGTTCACTCCTTCCCTGATGGGGAATTTAATGACTTTCCCAGTGCCCTTTAGGATTTCTCTTTACCTGTTGTCTCAATCAGAGCTTTAGACTGACTCTTATCATCATCTTTGATGCCATTAATTCAAACGGGGTTGACCATTTCATTTAATTAACCGGTTAGCTTATTC
>NZ_LUKQ02000450.1 GCF_001647025.1 Endozoicomonas atrinae | reverse complement strand
CTGATGGTGTTGCGATTACCACCGCCACCGAGATAGTTTTTCAGTTCCTTTTTATCTTCCTCGAAACTGAATTGAAACTGGCTGACGTTACCCACCGGCAAAAGGGGAGCGGAACCATCGGCAGGCTTGAGGTAAATAGCACCTGCGCCAATAAAACTACGATCTACACTAGACATGCTGAGTCTCCTTGTTGGCAAGTCTTAGGGGTTAAAGGACAACATCAATTTGCAGCGACATATCCGCAAAGGACAGATGAGCATTGCTCGGTGCAATATCGAAGTTGGTTTCACTGAAAGTCATGGTTCTCGCTTCGGGCGTGAAGCGTTCCCCGGTTGTGAATAACTCACGAATGGAGCGGGTCAGATCAATGAGGTTGTAAGTGGTGTCGTTGTTGGTTTTGGCGACCGCACTGATATTAAATTCCATGCGGTATTTTGCTTTCGTTCCCTGCCGCTGTTCTTCATTGATGGATTGCAACTGCACCATAATAGCGGGAATTTCTATATCCGTTTCCAAACCCGTTCCCGAATACCCAAGATAAACATTGTCGGTAATGGCTTTTAAATGCTCGATCAATTTTTCAACTATTACTTTTTCTGGATTCGATGTTGAAGGCATAGTTAAGTTCCTGATGGAGCAGAGTTGCAAAACGGCTGAATAGTTTGGGTTCTAATTCTTTCAAGGCTCTTTTTGCATGATCGTAAATATGCACTTTATGGGAAAAAATCGGTAAACCCATCATCATCCAACGGCCTGATACTTTTGATTGACGCCATTGATGAAACCAGTTGTCTTTTCGCTCGAATATCAGAGGCCTTTTAGCATTAACCGGTTGCATTAAAAATGCCCCATCATAAAAAGCCCGTCTGCCGACATTTACGCCTTTTGGTCTTTGCGTTGCCCTTCCGAATCTATGAGCTCCGATAGGAATAGTGCCGATCCAGACTGTTAAATATTTGCTGTCGTGGTAGCCACCACCCAAGTAAGTTCTAATTCGTCCATATTCTTTAAGTCGCTTTTGGGTGATTTGCAATTCCCTCGACATAATTCGTAATACCTGTACTTCAGACCACTTGCCGAGCTTTCGCATGGTTCTATCAATGGCGACTTCTGTTTTTTTAGGGGATAACTTAAAAAGCTTTTCAAGATTCTCAATATCTTTACTGACTTCCAAGGCAAGCTTGCTAACGATCATAGATATTCCATTGGGCTAAATAGCCATCGTCTTTTAGTTTACGATCCACTTCATAAGTGCTGCCATTGGCCAATACCGTATCCCCTCGCTTGAGCCGGATAGTGCTATCGAGTGACAACACGGTAATCTCTCCCGCCACCGCCTCATACTGACCAATTTCAACCACCTGTTGCTTGATGATCCCGAGGGTTTCCAGTGTTGAGGTATCAGCGAAAGTAATAAAAAGGGACTGCCCAAACGTCGAAAGGATTGAGTGACCCAGTTGCTTGAAAGCTTCGTCCATAAGGGCAGTCTCCATAAACAGGAAAATAGGCTGGCCATAAAGACCAGCCGTTAGCGATTAGCTCATAGTGAGCTCAATTACCGCCCTTGGCTTGAGGTTGATCGGCAGTGGGTTTGATTGGGTATGAACAAGCACGCCCTTATCAAAGTCCATGACCTTCTGCTTGGCATAGCGAGGGAGGCCGATGGTGTTGACCGTCTCAATGAAGTCTGCCGGAGCGAACCAGGTTCTAAAGATGTCAGCATCTTCCGGGTAGAGATACGCTTTATTGTCTGGCACAAAGTCCTGACCGCCGACCGATCCACGGTATTCTTCCCAGTTAATGTCTGCGAAGCGGAATGTACCTTTCGGATCGTTGCGGAGGGCTTCACCATCCTGCCAACGCTGGTAAGCCTCTTTGACCGACTTGTGATTAACAAGGGCATCAAAAAAGTCTTTGCCAGTAAACGCCCGGAGGCCGGTGTAAGGCTCTGCGCCCATGGCATCATCGACCAGCCTGCGAGCCTTGGTAGACTGCAAACGCACATCAGTGGTGGCACTGCCGAAGTTGAAGTTGTGAGTCTGCTGACTTACGCCAAACTCATCAAAGAGGTTGTACAGTACAGTACTGCCATCACCGTCCAGAATTTCACCCTTGAGCGCACCCATACGCAGAAATTCCAGCGTTACTTCATGGTTGGCATTCATACGAGCGAGGCGCTGGTTGACTACAGCCTGAACACCCTGCATCGCATCTTCGCTACCAAACTGGCGCACGTTCTGTACTTCAGCCGCCATGATGGTGCTGTCGTGTGGAATGTGCGGGATAACGAAGCTGCGCATCTGGCGCTTGTCACCGACAGCCTGAGTTGCCGGAGCACCACGCTCGGAAGAAGGCAGCAGACGCAGAACGCCATTGACGCTTTCAACCACTGCGGTTGTGGTGTTGATACCACTCTCCCGGAACAGGCCGAGCTCGCCCAAACGACCGGGCTTGTATTCCATCTCATTGATGGTAGCGGTCAGGCTGGTGAGGC